>JAGRLJ010000016.1:0-30599 GCA_020441805.1 Rhizobiaceae bacterium | reverse complement strand
GCGGCCGGCAGACAGGTCTTTCATCTGATGGATATCGACGACATCCGCCCCGCCGGATTGACCGAGGGGGCCGTCCTTTGCGACGATGGCCTGCATTATCCCCGGGTGACGAACGTGTAGATCCCGGGTTTCGCGCTCACGATCTCTTGATCGCCGCCCGTATTTTGGACGGAACGATTTTCCTCCCCGGCTGTTCCTCGCCCAGGGAGGACTTCGTCCATGAGAACACATGATATTCTATGCGTCGCGGATGGATGGGTCTACCGGATCGATGGCGTCGATGTCGCGCAGTTTCCGTCCTGGCATCTGGCCCTGACGGCGGCGGCGCGGACGGCCGAGGCCGAAAGTCGAACAGGCATGCCGGTCGCGTTGCGCTATGGCGCCGCCGACGGTCAGATGAAGGATATCCAGACCCGTTGGAAGAAGGGGCCGGACGCCCTCGGCGGGTCCCACATGCCGGAACCGGTCCACGCATCGATGCCGATGCGCCCGGCGGTGAGAATCCAGCCCTAGCGGACCGGCGCGGCGATGGCCGGCGCGGGGGCGGTGCGGGCCGCCATATCGATCGAGAAAATGGCGACGGAACGGTTGACCGTCTGCGACGCAAGGTCGGCCACGACCATCGGCGTCGGTGTCCGGTCGATATCGCGATCGTTGTGAAGAGCGGAGGATGTCGCAAGGCCGAGCAGGGTGGCGGCAACCGCGATCAGTGAATTGATGATGTCCATTGTGGTCCCCCGGCGGTGCCCTGTCGTCCTGCCGTCGTTTGATAAGGCGGTATTGTTTCACCATCGCGACTTCGTTTGAGTGCGAATGAGTTTCGGATTGAAGAAAAATGAACTCGATATGCGCGCGAACGCCCAGGATCAGGTAAGCAGGCGGCATCCGTACTTTCGTTTCCGCTGCGCTCCGGCCGCATGGCGGGCGCGGAAGCCGTCGAGCGGCGTTTATGCGGGATGGCGGGCGCCGTGGAGCAGGATAAGGTGTGGCGGGGAAAAGATTCGGGGGCCCTTTCCATGAAGTTCATCCACGTGACCGATCTGCATCTTGTCCCTGAAGGCGAATTGCTCTGGGGGCTCAGCCCGGTCGAAACGCTCGATGCCTGTCTTGCCGACATCGCGCGCCATCACGCCGATGCGGCCTTCGTGGCCGTCACCGGCGACCTTGCGGAGCGTGGCGAGGTGGCGGCCTATCAACTGTTGAAGGATCGGCTCGCCGGGCTTGCCCTGCCGGCCGTCCTGCTGCTCGGCAATCATGACGACCGGGCGAATTTCCGCTCGGTCTTTTCCGATACGCCGCTCGATCGTGGCGGCTTCGTGCAGCAGGCGCGTGCGGCGCATGGCGGCGTCTTCCTGTTCCTCGACACGCTCAAGGGACCGCCGTCCTCGGCCGGGCTCTATACGGGGGAGCGCAGGGAATGGCTGACGGAACAACTGAGCAAGGCGGGCGGGAGGCCCGTCTATCTCTTCATGCATCATCCGCCCTTCTCGATCGCCCATGAGCTCATGGACAGGATCATGCTCGACGACCCCGAGGAATTCGCGGCATTGCTGCAAGGCCACGATGTGCGCCACATCTTCTTCGGCCACGGCCATCGCGCGGTCAGCGGCGTCTGGCGCGGCATCGGCTTTTCGGCGCTGCCCTCGCTCAACCACCAGCTTCCGCTGGTCGGCGGATCGGTCGATACTGTCTATTCGCATGAGCCGCCGGCCTATGCCGTGGTGCATGTCACGGGCGAAGGCATCATCGTCCACAACGACGCCTTCAAGGACCGCCAGCCCGCAGCCATGCCCGTCGAAGCCGAGCGCGGCACCTGGTATTGAGACTCAGACTCAGACCCTTTGGCCCCGTTCGTCCAGCACCGGCTCGCCATCCTCCTTGGCGAAGGCGCCGGCGAAGATATCCGGCGGGAGAATGTCGAGCACGCGTTCGGACGGGCGGGCAAGCCGCGTGCCCAGTTCGGTCACCACGAAGGGGCGGTTGATCAGGATGGGATGCGCCAGCATTGCGTCGAGCAGCCGCTCGTCGGAGAGCGCCGGATCGTCGAGGCCGAGTTCGAGATAGGGCGTGCCTTTCTCCCGGATGGCCTCTCGCACGGTCAGCCCGGCATCGGCGATCATCCCGGCAAGCGCCTCGCGCGACGGCGGATCGCCGAGATAGTCGACGATCCTCGGTTCGATGCCGCCGTGACGGATCAGCGCCAGCGTGTTGCGCGACGTGCCGCATCGGGGATTGTGGTAGATGGTGACGTCCATACCGATGTCCTCGCCGTCTCGTTTCGCCACTCATCGCCGGAAATCGCGCGCAAGGCAAGTTCGGTGGTTGCGGCGCTCAGAGACTCCGCACCGAGCTCCGTTCGACAAGCGTCACCGGCAGCCGGATGACCGGCGTCGACATGTCGCCCGCCATGCGCGCCATCAGGAGTTCGAAACCGATACGGCCGATATCCTCGACCGGCTGATGGATCGCCGTGACCGGCGGGTCGAGCAGCGACAGTGGTCCGACATCGTCATAGGCGATGATCGAGAGGTCCGCGCCCAGCCGCTTGCCACGCTCCTTGGCGACCTGCGCCATGCCGTACATGACCTGATCGGCGCCGATGAAAACGGCGGTAACCTCCGGATATGCGTCGATCAGCATCTCCATCGCCGCGCGCCCGTAATCCATCGTGTAATGACCGAAAAGTTCGGTGACGATCTCGCCCCCCCGGGTCACGGCCTCCTCGGAAAAGCCGCGCGCCCGTTCGCGCGAGGTCATGATGTTGCGCGGCCCGCCGACATAGGCCAGCCGGCGATGGCCGGCGGCAAGGAAATGACGCGCGGCGAGCCGGCCGCCGAGCAGGTTGTCGCTGAAGACCTTCGGGACCGACGTACCTTCCACATCCTCGTCCATGACGACGATGTTGCGGTTGGCGTCGATCGCCCGCCGCAATGCCTGGTGTTCGTCCTGGTGATTGGTCGTGAAGAGGAGGCCGTCGACATGATTGCGGCGCAGCCGCTCGATATAGTCGAGTTCGCGGGTCTGACGGTTGACGCTGGAGCAGAGCATCAGCCCGAGCCCGGCCTGGCCGGCATGATGCTCCACGGCCGCGGCGAGCCTGGCGAAGAAGGGATTGGCCACATCCGGCACCACGAGCCCGATCGTATCGGACCGGCCCCGGCTCAGGCTGCGGGCATGCGGATTGGGCCTGTAGTTCAGTGTCGCGATCGCGCTGTTGATCCGCTCCGCCGTTTCCGGCGGCAGGTGGAGCGAGCCGTTGAGAAAACGCGACACCGTCGCGGGCGAAAGGCCTGCCGCGCGTGCGACATCCTGCAAAGACGGGGGCTTCGTCATGGCGTCTCCTCCCGCCGATGTCATAGCATTTCGAAGCGAAGTTGCCAGAGCGGATCGTTGGCGCAACGCGGTATCAGGGGGGCGGCAGGACCTTGCCGGGATTGAGGATGCCGTGCGGATCGAGCGCCTGTTTGATCGCGCGCATCAGCGCCAGCTCGGCCGGATCGCGCGAATAGCGCAGGAAGTCGCGCTTGAGCAGGCCGATGCCGTGCTCGGCCGAAATCGCTCCGTCGAAATCGCGCACCACGCCATAGGCGATCTCGTCGATCGCATGCAGCGTCGCCTCGTCGCTCGAGCCAGCGGCGACCGCGATATGCAGGTTGCTGTCGCCCATATGGCCGTAGAAGGTGACATGGGCGTCGGGAAAGCGGGCGAGAAGCGCGGCCTCGCAGGCTCCGGCGAAATCCCCCATGCGGCCGATGGCGATGGAGACGTCGAGATTGACGAGGTCCGGCAGGCGATCATAGGCCGCGCCCTCGCGCACGGTCCAGAACTGCCGGCTCTCCTTTTCCGATTGTGCGATCAGCGCATCCTCAATGAGGCCTGCCTCGAACACCGCGCCGAGGAAAGTCTCCAGATCCGCGCTCCCCTCCGCGCCGGATTGCTCGATGATGAGCGTGAAGGGATGGCCGCGGTCGAAGAAGGTCAGGCCTTCGGCCCTGGCGCTGAATTCGAAATAGCGCGCCCACATGATTTCGAAGGCCGAGAGGCCGGGCAGGTCCGCCTGCGCCCGGGCGAGCAGGGCGACGGCATGCCGGTAGTCCGAGAGCGCCACGAGCGCCGTGGCCTTGCCCGAGGGCATCGGCTTCAGCTTTATCACGGCGCGGGTGACGACACCGAGCGTGCCTTCCGAGCCGATGAAGAGCTGCTTGAGGTCGTAGCCGGTATTGTTCTTGCCGAAGCGGTTCATCGAGGAGATCACGGTGCCGTCGGCCAATACGGCCTCGAGCCCGAGAATATTGGCGCGGGTCACGCCATGGCGGATCACGCGGATGCCGCCGGCATTGGTGGCGATATTGCCGCCGATCTGGCAGGAACCGCGCGCACCGAGGTCGATGGGCAGGAGGAAGCCCGCCTCCTCGGCGGCTTTCTGGGCTACTTCCAGCACGGTTCCGGCCCTGAGTGTCATGGTTCCGGCGGCGGTATCGATCTCCTCGATGCCGGCGAGGCGATCGAGGGTGATGACGACGTCCTGCCGTTCGGGATTGGCGCCGCCCGCCAGTCCCGTCATGCCGCCCTGGATCGTGACGGGCCAGCGACGGGCGTTGCAGGCGCCCAGCGCGATGCGCACATGGTCCACCGTCGTGGGCCGGACATAGAGCCAGGGCAGCGCCCGGCCAGACTGGCTCGCATCGCCGCGCGCCTTTTCCGGAATGCGGTCGCCGGTGAGCAGGATCGTTTCATCCAGTTGCCCGGAGAGCGCGGTGAGCAGCATTTTTCGGTCCTGATCCATGGTTCTCGTCTATTCCGGCTTGTGGAGAAAGGTGTGGAGATCGGCGAGGCGCGGGCAGCCGAGTTGCCACATCGTGCCCCTTAGTTCCTGCTTCAGGACATCGATCAGATGGGCGGGGCCGTCGTCGCCGATCGCGGCTGCCGAGAAGATGAAGGGCCGGCCCATGAAGACGTAATCGGCGCCCAGCGCCACCATGCGGGCGATATCGAGGCCGGAGCGCACGCCGCCATCGACCATGACCAGCGCGTCGGGTCCGAGCCGCCTGCGGACATGCGGCAGCATCGAGACGGAGGAGGGCGCGGCGTCGAGCTGGCGGCCGCCATGGTTGGAGACGATGATGCCGTCGGCGCCCAGTGTCATATAGGCCGCGGCCTCCTCGGGATCGAGCACGCCCTTGACCACGACCTTGCCCGGCCACCGGTCGCGGATCTGCCGGAAACGGTCGGCGGTAATGTGGTTCGACAGGATGGTCCCGAGGAATTCGCCGAATTCCCGGATCGACAGTCCCTTCGGCGCATAGGGTTCGAGATTTTCGAAATGCGGGATGCCGTGGCGTGCTAGCCGCAGGAGCCAGTGCGGCCGCATGGCGGCATGGCAGACCGTTCGGAGGTCGAATTGCGGCGGCACCGACAGGCCGTTGCGGATATCGCGGTCGCGGCGGGTGACGGCGGGAATGTCGACGGTGACGACCAGCACGTCGTAGCCCGCGCGTTTCGCCCGCTCGATCATGTCCGTCTCCATCGCCGGATCCTTGGGCGGATAGAGCTGGAACCAGCCCGACGGTCCGGTATGGGCCTTCATCGCCTCGAGGCTTTGCGTGGCATGGGTCGAGAGAATGTGCAGCACGTCATGCCGGCGCGCCGCCCGGCCGATCGGCGGCTCGCAGCCCGGCCATTGCAGCCCGCCGAGGCCGACCGGCGCGACGCCGAAAGGCGCCGCGAGCCGCTGGCCGAAGACCGTGGTGGAGATATCGGGATCCTGCGCGTCGCTCAGATAGCGCGGCATGAACAGGATTTTCTGGAGATCGCCGGTATTGCGACGGACATTCTCCTCGAGCCCGATACCGCCGGTCATATATTCCCAGGCGAAGCCCGGCATGCGCCGCCGGGCCGTCGCCTTCATATGCGGAATCGAGGGAAACCGCTTGTCGATATTCGCCAATTTGTCCTCCGCGAGGCCTTACGCGGCCTCGCGACGGAGGGCCTGCGCCATGCAATGAATGCCGCCGCCCGTCTTGGAAATCTCGCTGGTATCGACTGCCGCGACTTCGAAGCCGCGCGCTTTCAGCTGCTCGATCAGCGCCCGCGACGACGTGGGGGCAATGATCTTGGCGTTGCCGAGCGACATGAAGTTGCAGCCGAGGGCCATCGTGTCCTGGAAAGGCACGTTGACGATATCATGCCCTTTGTCCTTCAGCCAAGTGACGATAGCGGGATCGGTGCATTCGAGGCAGACGGCGGTGAGCTTCTCGGCGATCGGCACGACCATCAGGTCGATATGGACGTAATATTCGTCGATGAAGGCGAGGCGGGTTTCCCAGCCTTCCCTGTCGAACCATTCCTGGACCTGGCGGGCGGCTTCCTCGTTGGTGCGGGCGCCGCCGCAGCCGATCAGCACCACGCCGTTCTCGATGACATTGAAATCGCCGCCTTCGAAGGTGCCGGCGGTGACCATGTCGTAGATCGGGATGCCGAGCGCCTCATAGGTGCGGATCGCGGCATAGTTCTCGCCGCGCCGCCACCATTGAGCCATGGCTGTGATGATGGCGCCATAGGGCGTCATGACCGAGGAATCACGGGAATAGACCTGCATCGGCAGTTCCGGCGACGGCTGGTGCCAGTGGATCTTCACGCCAAAATGCTCGTAGGCGGAAGCCAGTTCCTTATGCTGGGCCTGGGCGGTCTGGATGTTGCAGGGATTGTCGCGCAGGTGCTTGCGCGAGAGCGACGAGGTCGCCAGATGCTTGAGATAGGCCGGTGAGCCGAGAAGCACGTCGGTCAGCCTGTCGGTCTCGTTGCTGAAGCCCCAGCCCTTCAGGCGCGGCGTATTGCCGGCGGGATTGCGGCGCTGGAGGGAGAAAGGTTCGTCGGCGAAGGCGGATTGAACGGTCATGGCATCGTCTCCTCGGGTTCAGGAATTCGGTTGGCTGGGGATCCACCAGTCGCGGCCGCGCGGTGTTTCGACATATTCGGGCCATCGGAAATGGATGGGAGGGTCGTAGTCGCAGAGGGGCGGAATCCAGTCCGCGCCGCCCACGCCGCCGCCGGTCCGGGCCTCGAACTCGTCGCGGGCGTCTTTCCGGGCGCCGGCGTCCTCGATCAGGCGGAGCGCCGAAAGCGCCAGCACCTTGGAGGCCGTCGTCACCATCGGGTCGATGGTCTCGGGCATGCCGCCGAGCGCGTTCATCACCCAGCCCGGATACCGATAGCCGGCGGGTGCCCTGAGTGCGGGGCGGGCGATGTAGAAGCGGGCGAGCGGGGCATGCCAGGACATGTCGGTATAGTCGTCGGACGTCGAGTTCCTTTGCGATGGCGGCAGGTCGCGCCGCAGGATCGCCTCGGCCTCTTGCGGAGCGATCAGCCGCTCCATCTCCTCGATGAAAGGTTCGGCCATCGGATCGAGGCCGAGATTGGCCTGGATCTCGCGCGCCTTGGCCCTGCCCGCCTCGTCCCAGCGCGGGGCGCCCACCGCCTGCAAGGCATCCCAGACGATATTGGCCATCGCATGGTTGGCGAGGCCGGGCCGCGACTTGCAGACCCAGTGGCGCTCCCAGCGGCAGCCGGACATGCGGGCGGCCTGCTCGGCATTGCGGTCGAGGAAGGCGGTTGCCTGCTCGGCCATGTCGATGGTCGGCATGCGCATCATGTACTGGATCTCGGCGAGGCCAGCCGGCAGGTTGTCGGCGGTCGCCTGTCCGGCGGTCAGGATCGCCTCGCTCACCGACCAGCCGCCCTGATGCGGCAGCATGGAGTCGCGCAGCGCCTTCGAGGCCATGTACATCATCATCAGCGCGTCGTTGGCGCCCGGCGCGCGGACCGCCGAATGCGATTGCGGGATCGGCGCGCCGTCGGACCGGCCCCAGTCCTCGGGCTGGTCGCAGACGAAGCGATAGATCATCGAATAGGCGGCGCCGCAATGCGTGTCCCATCGCACCGTATTGCACATCGGCAGCATGTAGAAGGGATGGAAGGACAGGATGCCGTCGAGCCCGTCATAATAGCCCTTGGCGGCATGGATCGGCTTGGAGCCGCGCACCTTCTCGGCCGGTTCGCCGGTGAAGCGCAGCGTGCCGGGCAGGCCGTGACGCTCCATCGCCACCTTGGTCGCGAGCAACCCGCCGAGCGCGCCGATGCCGAGGCCGGAATGCGGGTCGGTATGGCCGCCGGCATGTTCGCTGAGGCCGCTCCGCGGCGCCTTGCTTGTATCGGCCGCCTGGCAGTTGCCGGGAACGGCGTCATACTCGGCATAGAGCCCGACCGACGGGCCGGTGCCGTTGGACCAATGCGCGGCGAATGCGGTCGGCATGCCGGCCGATCCTTCCTCGACCGTGAAGCCGTGCTGGCGCAGCGTCCGGATATACCAGTCCGCGGAGCGGTATTCGCGCCATGCCGTCTCGCCGAAGTCGAAGATGGTCGATGTCCAGGCCGAAAGGCTCGGGCGGATGGCGTCGACATGGGCAAGTGCATGCTGCTGGGCGGACGAAAGGGGCATGGCGATCTCCTCTCGCTGGAGTACACAGCACATCGCATATTCGAAAAAGTGAAATCTTTTCCCCGGACATGCAAATTTGGTTCACCATTAGCCCGATTTTGGTTAGCCTGAGGCATCCCGCAGGGAGGTGCCATGAAGCGGATACCCTCGACCCAGGCGCTGCGCGCGCTCGACAGCTTCACCCGACACGGCTCGGTCTGGAAGGCGGCCGACGAGCTCAACCTGACCCGGAGCGCGGTGAGCCATCAGCTCAGACTGCTCGAACGCGACCTCGGCTTCCAGCTTCTCAGCCGGATCGGCACCAAGATCGAGCTGACCGAGCAGGGCCTCGGCTATGCGCTCGATATACGCAGGGCGCTCAACACCATTGCCGGGTCCGCCGTGCGCCACGCCAATCGCGGCGTGTCCGGCGCGATCAATGTCTGCTGCACGCCGGGCTTCGCCTCCAGCTGGCTGTGCAGCCATATTTCCAGCTTCCGCGAAATCCATCCCGACGTGAAGCTCGCCATCTCGACGCCGATGCGGCTCGACGACGTTTCCAATCCCGATGTGGACGTCTTCATTTCCTTCGGCACCGGCTACTGGCCCGACATGAAGGTGGAACTGCTGGTCGAGGTCGAGTTCACGCCGCTTTGCAGTCCGGTGCTGATCAACAAGACGGTGGGCCTCTCGGACCCTTCGGATGTCCGCAAGGCCTGCCTGCTGCATCTGGTCGATGACGACGACTGGGAGGAATGGCTGACCACGGCGGGCGTCGATCCGGCCTTCGCCCAGACCGGCATCACCTTCTCCGACATGAATCTCGTCTATGCCGCGGCCATGACGGGGCAGGGCATCGCCATGGGCGACGAATTCATCTGCCGCAACGCCATGGCGACCGGCGCGCTCATTCGCCCTTTCGACATCAATATCAAGTCCAAACGGGCCTATTATCTCGTCGTCTCCGAGGCCAAGGCCGACAACAAGACCGTCGTCGCCTTCTCGGACTGGCTGAAGGAGGAAGTGATGAAGAACGAGGCGGTGATGGCGTAACAGGTGGAAATGCTCAATAGGTGAATGGAATTTGCCGAGCCGGTGAAAAGATTTCGTTTGTGCGAGGGACAATTCACCCCTAGGCTCAGATCAATAACAAGGGAACGGCCATGCAAACCAAGAATAGGGCGGCCGAACTTGACGCCCGGGGAATTGGCAAGACATACGGGGACTTCCACGCGCTGGACGACGTCTCGCTCACCATTGGCGCGGCGAGTTCCTGACGCTGCTCGGTCCGTCGGGCTCGGGGAAGACGACCTTCCTGATGATCCTGGCCGGCTTCGTCAACGCCACTTCGGGCGCTCTCACCATGGACGGGGCCGACATTACCCGGCTGCCGGCGGAGAAGCGCGGCTTTGGCATGGTGTTCCAGGGCTATGCGCTCTTCCCGCATATGTCGGTCGAGAAGAACATCGCCTTTCCGTTGCAGGTGCAGGGCCGTCCGGCGCAGGAAATCAAGGCCAAGGTCGACGACATGGTCGATCGCGTCGGCCTGCGCGAACATGCCCGCAAGCGGCCGGCCGATCTTTCCGGCGGCCAGCAGCAGCGCGTGGCGCTGGCCCGCGCTCTGGTGTTCGAACCCAAGGTGCTGCTGCTCGACGAACCCTTCTCGGCGCTCGACAAGAACCTGCGCGGCTCAATGCAGGAGGAGGTGCGGCGGCTCCATCAGGAAACCGGCACCACCTTCGTCTTCGTGACCCACGATCAGTCCGAGGCGCTGGCGCTTTCGACCCGGGTTGCGATCTTCAACAAGGGCAAGTTGCAGCAGGTCGGCAGCCCCGAACAGGTCTACGAGCACCCGGCCAATCGCTTCGTCGCCGAATTCCTTGGCGATATCAACATTTTCGACCTGACGGATACGAAGCTCGCGGGCGCGGTGGCGGAAGGCCGTTTCGAGGACCGCGTCCTGCGGATGGCCGGGACCGCCGGCACGCCGACCGGCCATTTCGCGATCCGCCCCGAACATATGGTGCTGACCCGCGACGAGCCGGCAGACCGCAATGCGCTCGGGGCCGTGATCGAGGACGTGACCTATCTCGGCGCGGCCACGCGCTTCGCGCTCAGGACGCCGGGCGGCAAGGCGCTGGCGCTTGAAATGCCGACCCGCGAGACAGGCCCGGATTTCGAGAAGGGCAAGACGGTTTGGGCAAGCTGGGAACGCGATCAGGGCTTCTTCCTCTGATCGCCGGCCTGCCCATGACGGTTGGAAATGCGCTTTAGAACCAGAACGGAGGAGAACGGCATGTCCATGGAATTCGAGAAGGAAACCCTTCAGATCCTGTCGGGAAAGGTCGAGCGCGGCGAACTGAGCCGGCGCCGCTTCACGCAGATCGCCGCGATGCTGATCGCCGGCGCGCCGCTGGCGCTCAAGGCCAAGGGTGCCTGGGCCGCGGCCAACGAACTGGTCTTCGTCAACTGGGGCGGCGATGCCGGCACGGCCTATGACAAGGCCTATGGCGCTCCCTTCCTCGCTGAGGCCGGCATCACCGTCAGGCAGGACGGCTCGGGTCCGACCGAGGGCGCGATCGCCGCGCAGGTCGAGAGCGGCAAGCCGAGCTGGGACATCGTCGACGCCGATCCGTTCTCGGCGCAGGCGCTCGGCAAGAAGGGCCTGATCGAACCCATCGACTACAATATCGTCGACAAGGGCAAGTTCCGGCCGGGTTTCGGCTGGGAATACGCGGCCTCGACCTATTTCTTCTCCTACATCATCGCCTATGACGCCTCGAAGTTCGGCGACAAGGTGCCGACCGGCATGGCGGATTTCTTCGATGTCGAGAAATTCCCCGGCAAGCGCTCGCTTTATAAGTGGGGCGCGGGCATGTGGGAGGCGGCGCTGCTGGCCGACGGCGTGGCGCCCGAGAAGCTCTATCCGCTGGATCTCAAGCGCGCCCACGACAAGATCGCCGCCTTCAAGGACAATGTCGTGTCCTATTGGGGCGGCGGTTCGGAGAGCCAGGCGGTGTTGCTCAACGGCGAGGCGTCGATGGCGCTGATCTGGTCGACGCGGGCGGGCCTGATCGAAAAGGATTCCGGCGGATCGATCAAGTTCGTCTGGGACCAGGGCCTGATCTCGCCCGGCGCCATGGCCGTTCTCAAGGGCAATCCGGGCGGCAAGGAGAATGCGATGAAGTTCATCGCTTCCGCGCAGGATCCCAAGAAGCAGCTCGTGATGTTCGAGATGCTCGGACAGGGCCCGGCCAATCCGGCCGCCGACGCGCTGGTGCCGGCGGACCAGAAGCGCCTCAACCCGGTCGATCCCGAGAACATGGCCAAGCAGGTTCCGCTCGACATGGAATGGTACGAGACCAATTACGGTCCGGCGCTCGACGAATATACCAAGATCATCGCGGCTTGATCTTGAACTGAGAAGATCTCCCCGAAACTCTCCCCGGACGGGGAGGGCTCGGGACGCCGCTCCTCCTCCGCCGTCTCAGCGCAGCGACAAGCGTTGAGACGGCCCCCGGGAACTGCGGCTCGCGGATTCGCTCTCCCCTTATGGGGAGGGGTTGCTTCATGGAGGACGAAAGGAGGCCGGACATGCGATCGGACTATCTGAGGCCGGCATTGCTGCTCGGGCCGCTGATCCTGTTCCTGTTGCTCGCCTATGCCATCCCCTTTCTCGGCGTGGTGCGCTGGAGCGTTACCCTGCCCGAGATCGGGCTCGGCAACTATGGCCGGGCGGTGACCGATCCCCTGATCGTCTCGGTTTTCATCCGGACCTTCCGGATCTGCATCTTCGTCACGGTCCTTGCCGTGGCCATGGCTTATATGATCGCGCTGGTCTGGGTGCGCGGCACGGCCACGCAGCGCCTGATCGCCGAACTCTGCATCCTGATCCCGTTCTGGATCTCGGTGCTGACGCGCGCTTTCGGCTGGGTGGCGCTGCTCTCCAATCGCGGCCTGATCAATACCTGGCTGACGCAGCTCGGCGTGATCGCCGAGCCGCTGACCCTGGTGCGCAACGAATTCGGCGTGGTGCTCGGCATGACGCATTTCCTCATTCCCTTCGCCGTCTTCCCGATCGCATCGGCGATGCGCAGCCTCGACGAACGGGTGCTGCTGGCCGCGCGCGGCATGGGCGCCTCGCGGATGCGGACATTCTGGCAGATTTTCCTGCCGATGACGGCGCCGGGCATTCTCGGGGGCGCGATCATGGTCTTCGTCTTCTCGCTCGGCTTCTTCATCACTCCGGCGATTCTCGGCGGCGGCCGCAGCGTCATGGCGGCGGAGCTGATCTATCTCCGGCTGTTCCAGAGCCCGGACTGGGGTCTCGGCGCCGCGATCAGCGTGCTGATGATGCTGATCGTCGGGCTGCTGCTCGCGCTGCTGATGCGTTATGTCCGGCCCGGCGGAATGGTGAGGTGACCTGATGGAACGGCCAAGCGCGATTGCCCTCATCCTTGCCGCCCTCGTCGCGGTCTTCCTGCTGATGCCGCTCATCGCGGTCGTGCCGGTGTCCTTCACCCCGGCGCGGTTCCTCTCCATGCCGAACGGCAACTGGTCGCTGAGGCATTACATGGCGCTGATCGAGAATCCCGCCTGGTTGCAGGCGACATGGCTCTCGATCCGCATCGCCGTCCTGAGCTCGGCGATCTCGACGTCGCTGGCGCTAGCATTCGCGCTCGGCATGTGGATGTACCGGCCGGTGATGCCAGGCCTCTATTTCGGCTTCGTGCTGATGCCGATGGTGGCGCCGCCGGTCGTTTCGGCGATCACCATCTATTTCTTCCTGACCTCGCTTTCGAAGATCAACGACCTGATCGGCTACGACACGGTGGTCGGCGTGGCGGTCGCGCATGCGGTGATGATCGCGCCCTTCGCCGTGGTGCTGATCTCGGTCGCGCTCAGCCAGGTGGATCGCCGCATCGATCTCGCCGCGCGCGGCTTCGGCGCGGGCGTCGGCCGGCGCGTCTTCCGGGTGATCCTGCCCAATATCAAGTTCGGCGTGTTCACGGCCGCCTTTCTCGCCTTCGTGCTTTCCTGGGAGGAGATCGGCGTCACGCTGTTCATCACCTCGGTCAACGCGGTGACGCTGCCGCGCATGATGTGGATGGGCCTGCGCGACAATATCGATCCGGCCATCGCCGCGATCTCGGTGGTGCTGATCGCCATCGTCATCGCGATCATCGTCGGCAAGACCGTCGTCACCTCGCTCGCCGCGAAAAAGAATTGAACGACGGCTGGACAAATCCGCGGTGAATTATACGCTTGAAGAATTAAAAAGACTCGCAGGGAGCGGAGACATGATCAGCACGGGCATGTACCTGACCAAACTCTTGGAAGCCTATGGCGTGGATACGGTCTTCGGCATTCCGGGCGTGCATACCGTGGAGCTCTATCGCGGCCTGGCCGGCAGTTCGATCCGCCATATCACGCCGCGCCACGAGCAGGGCGCGGGCTTCATGGCCGATGGCTATGCGCGTGTCAGCGGCCGGCCGGGCGTCTGCTTCATCATAACCGGCCCCGGCATGACCAATATCGTCACGGCCATGGGCCAGGCCTATGGCGATTCAATCCCGATGCTGGTGATCTCCACCGTCAACAGCCACGGCCATATGGGTTCGGGCGAGGGCTGGCTGCACGAATTGCCCAACCAGCAGGCGCTGGTGAGCCAGGTCACGGCCTTCAGCCATACGGTCAACCGGCCGGAGGAACTGGCGCCGGTGCTGGCGCGCGCCTTCGCCATCTTCGACAGCGCCAGGCCCCGGCCGGTGCATATCGAACTGCCGATCAACGTCATGCTGGCCGATGCCGGCCATCTCAAGGTGCCGGAAAGCCCGATGCGGCTCGCGCCGCCGGAGCCGGGCTACGAGGAACTGATCTGGGCGGCGGACCTGCTCAACGGCGCGAAGGCGCCGCTGATCCTTGCCGGTGGCGGCGCCAAATGGGCCGCCGAGGAAATCACGTCGCTTGCCGAAAGGCTCGACGCACCGGTGGTGATGACGACCAACGGGCGCGGCATCCTGCCGCCCGGCCATCCCCTGGCGGTCTCGATCTCGCCGAGCTTCCCCGCCACGCGCGCGCTGGTCGCGGCATCGGATGTGGTCCTCGCGCTCGGCACGGAATTCGGGCCGACCGACTACGACATGTACGAGGACGGCTTCTTCGAAATACCCGGCCGGCTGATCCGCGTCGACCTCGATCCGGCGCAGTTGATCCGGGGCGCGATCCCCGAAATCGGCATTGTCGGCGACGCGCTGTCGGCGGCGGGCGATCTCGCCGAGATGGTCGGGCAGCAGGATCGCGGCGGCAAGGCGAGAGCCGACAGCGCGCGCGAGGAGGGCGCCGTCCGCGACCTCACCGCGCAGATGCGCGGCGACCTTCATATTCTCGATCTGGTCCGCGACACGTTGCCGGGCGTGATCTTCGCCGGGGATTCCACCCAACTCGTCTATGCCGGCAATCTCGGCTACGAGTCGGCCGGTCCGTGCCGGTATTTCAATTCCGCGACCGGCTACGGCACGCTGGGTTACGGTCTGCCCGCGGGCCTCGGCGCCAAGGCGGCCAGGCCCGACACACCTGTCGTGGTGCTGGCGGGCGACGGAGGCGTGCAGTTTTCCATCGCCGAGCTTGCCTCCGCCAAGGATGCGAAGCTGCCCATCATCCTGATGCTGCATGACAACAAAGGCTACGGCGAGATCAAGTCCTACATGGTGTCGCAGAACATTCCGACGCTCGGCGTCGATCTTTATACGCCGGATTTCATCGGCATCGGCAGGGCCTATGGCTGGCATTCGGAGCGGGTGACGGATCTCGACGGGTTGAAGGCGGCGCTGGCGGCGGCGAGCGGGCGGGACGAGCCGACGATGATCCTGTTCGGCGACGAATTGCGGGACGAGGCGAAAGGAATCGTCACGGCGGGGTGAGGGATCAGCCGCCCGGCGCATCCGGCACCATCGCCGCCGCCAGGAACTTTGGAGGCGGACTCCGCGTTCATGCGCCTATGGACGCCATCCTTGCCGACATGTTTCCCGTGAACCGCATAGGCTATCCCGTCATCTTCGCCCGGTTCACGGGAGCGATCCTGCCCGGCGCGGCGATCGGTTTCGAACGTGAGGCGAAGAACCGCCCGGCCGACATGAATTTCGAGAATTTCAGATTCGATCCGCTGCGCGTCGTCGAGGCGGTGACGGCGGGGGTCGCCTTTCTCGCGGCCGGCACGATCGTTCTCTCGCGCGGCGAGATCCACGGCATCACCACGGGAGCAGGCCTGTGGCTGGCTGGCGCGGTGGGGCTCTGCCTCGGCTTCGGGCACTGGATCATCGGTCTTGCCGCGGTGCCTGCCGGTCTCGTCATCCTGTTTATCGTGGGCTTGCTGGAAAGACGGTTCGGCTCCGGCGGTTGCGGTGGAGGATGACGGCGCGCCGCCGCCGGAGAGCGGTTGAACCGGCGCGGCGGGGCGGCCTCGACCAGCCGGGAGGGGAATGCCCGCCATCCGCCGTTTCGGCCTGCGATACAATCGGATAAAGCTGTTTCCGGCGGCGCGCGGATCGGATAAGGATAGACGTCTCTCCTCCAATCGCCGCCTGCCCGTCGGCATGGCCGGAAATCATGCCCAAGACCGCTTTCGCCGGTATCCTCTCGACCGTCCTCGCCTATTTTCTCTTTTCCGTGCAGGACGCCTCGGTGAAATGGCTGGTGACGGATATTCCCGTCATCGAGATCCTTTTCGTGCGTTCGGTGACGATCGCCGCGATCTGCGCCGTTATCGGTCGTGGACCGGTCATCGCCCAGTCCCTCGTCTCGCCGATGCGCGGGCCGATGCTGCTGCGATCGGCGCTGCTGTTCTCGGCCTGGCTGTCCTATTACAATGCCGCGCGGACGCTCGGCCTCGCCGAACTGACCACGCTCTATTACGCGGCGCCGATCCTGGTCACGCTGCTCGCCGCGCCGATCCTCAAGGAAGAGGTGCCGCCGACGCGCTGGCTGGCCGTGGTCGTCGGATTCGCCGGAGTGACGGTGGCGACCGGGCTGGTGGGAAGCGGATTGCGCATTTCCTGGGCGGTCTGGCTCGCGCTCCAGGCGGCGATCTTCTGGGCCGTCGCGACCGTGCTGCTTCGCAAGACGTCGCTTGCCGAGCGGACGATCGTGCAGATGACCATGTCGAATACGATGCTGGCTACCTTTACCGGCATCGCGCTTGTTTTCTTCTGGACGCCGATCAGCCTTTCGGAACTCGCGCTCGCCGCCTTGACCGGAGTGATCGCGGCGCTCGGGCAATATGCCATGTTCGAGGGCATGCGCCGAGCACCGGTGTCGCTGCTGGCGCCGTTCGAATATACATCCCTCGTCTGGGCCTTCGTGCTCGGCTACGCGATCTGGGGCGACGTGCCGCGCGACAGCGTGTTTCTCGGCGCCGGCCTGATCTTCGCCGCCGGCGTCATCGTCGTGCTCGGAGAGCGCCTCGGCCGCCGGGCGCCGCGATAGCGGTCACTCGGTCGGCTTGAACGGATCGGCGAGCGCCGCGTCCGGCCGGCTGATCGGATATTTGGTGGTGGAGACCTGCGCCGCGAAGCGCTTGGCGCCGTAGCGCTTGAGTTGGGCGCGGAAGGAGGGATGCATGCCGCCGTCGACATAGGCATGCGCCGTCATGCGGCTTTCCAGCACCGTCTCCTCGCTCGTGGAGGCATCGGCCGTCAGGTTGGTGTCGCCGGGCGCGACCGGACAGGCGCCGAGCGGATCCCCCGGCTCCTCGGTGAAGCTGCGGTTGAACTGGTAACGGCGTTCGCAGACCGAGACGGCAACCTCCCGGCGCGTGCGCTGGAAGGCGTCGTAGCCCTGCTTGAGATTGCGCCAGAAGCCCATATTCGGGTCGCCCGCATGGCGTGCCATATTGGCGGCGGTCATGCGGAACGGATAGGCCTGGACCTGGAACGACCGTTGGCCGCTCTTCATGGCCTTCAGCACCATCGCATAGAGTTCGGCGACCTGCGGGTCGGTCATCGCATAGCAGCCGGAGGAGGAGCAGGCGCCATGCACCATCAGCGCCTCGCCCGTATAGCCGAGCGCGCTTTCAAGGCGGTTCGGATATCCGAGATTGAAGGAAAGATAATATTGCGACTTGGGGTTCAGCCGGCTCATATTGACCTGATAGAAGCCCTCCGGCGCCTGGCGGTCGCCGATCTTCTTCTTGGGCCCGAGTTTTCCCGACCAGCGGCAGATCGGATAGGTCTTGAACAGGGCGAATTCGCCCGATGGCTTCCGCTTCCAGACTTCCAGCTCGCTTTCTTCCTTGAAGATGCGGACGAGGACGGCATCTTCCTGTCTGAAGCCCCTGGATTTGATCTCCCGCGCGAGCTTCGGCGTGATATCCGTCGAGGGATCCAGCGCGTCGAGGCCGCCGCTACAGCTTGCCGCGAGCGCGAGGGCGCCGGCTGCCGCCGCGCCGGTCGCAAATCTGCGCATGGTCTTCAAGATCGACGGTCTGTCGCTGCTCATGGTCATATCCTGGAGCATTCCCGCTTTTCTCCGAACCGCGAAATCGCCCTATCGTTTGTCCTCAGGCATTCCGGTCTTGCTGGAATAACCGAGCCCGGAACATGCCTATCCTGCATCCGCGTCCTTGCGACACGCTTGTGTCCCTATTTTGACACTTTTACAAGGACACGCGGAATCCGTGCCAAAATGCGGCATCAGGGTTAAGGGAAGGTTAGAATCGCCGTCGGTCTCGCCCTAGCCCCGAGACGCCGGCCCCTTGTAGATATAGCCGTCGCTGCGGACCGTCTCGATGAGATCGGCGGAAAGCCCGCGTTTCTCGAGCTTGCGCCGCAATCGCTCGACGCGCTTGTCGATCGAGCGGTCGATCGGATCGGCGGCATTGCCGGGGGCGAGCCGGAGCAGTTCGTCGCGGCTCATCAGCTTGCCCGCATTGGTGACGAAGGCGGCGACAAGGTCGATCTCCGTCGGGAAGAGCGGGATCTTCTCGCCGGCATCGTCGAGCAGCACCCAGTGCTTGAGATCGAGCGAGAAGGGGCCGAAGGGCTCCAGCCGGTCCCGGTTCGTGCGCCGGCGGCGCAGGATGGCCTCGATACGCGCGGCGATCTCCGACAGCGAGAACGGTTTGGTCACATAGTCGTCGGCGCCCATTTCGAGCCCGACGACCCGGTCGACCAGCTCCGAAGAGCCGGTGAGCATGATGATGCCGACATCCATCCGCTGGCGCATGCGGCGCGCGATGTCGAAGCCGTCCTCGCCCGGCAGGCTGACATCGAGAATCAGCAATTCGGGCTGCGCGCCCTCGATCAGCCGGTCGAGGGCCGCGCCGTCTTCCGCAAGCCTCACGTCGTGCCCTGCGATCGACAGGTAGTCGGCGAGCATTCCCCGCAGCCCGGCATCGTCGTCGACCACTATGAGATCAGCCATTCCACTCCCGATTGGGTTCCGCGTCATCCGGTTCGCGACTATCGTCGGAACCGACGCGAATTGCAATCTCCGGCCGCGCATTCCCTAATATCGCGCTTTCCGTCCGAGGGGCGGTCATGCGCGACATTTCCCTGAAACAATCGGGTCCTAGGGGAGAAAATGATTGAATAACACCCAGCGCATGGAGTTTCATTGGCGCCATCTTCAGACAACATGCGGAGGCACGAAGACGCCATGGCATCCAGGGTCGCCGGCATAGGACCGTCGCCGCGCCTGCTGATGCTCTGCTTCCTGCCGCTGGCGATCCTGATCGTCAGCATGGGCATCGACCAGTATATCCGCCAGCGGGCGGCGCTGCTGACCGATCTCGCGGGCAAGGCGAACGAGCAGCACGGCTTCATCAGCGCCTCCCTCGAAGGCGCCGGGCCGCAGCTGACGGCGCTTCGGCTCTCCATGGGCCTCGACAATTTCTCGCCGCCGATCGGCACGCTGGTCGTGCTCGACAGCGGCAATGCGGTGGCGGGCATCAGCGGACAGGTCGACGACAGCGACATGCGGCGCCTGCGCGGTTTCATCGGCCGCGCCGAATTCAGGCACGGCAGCGCGGCCGATACGCCAGGCCTGGCCTTCGAGACGCATACCGATTTCCGCTCGCTTGTCCGTGTCTTCGGACAGACGGGATACAAGCTCGTCTATCTCGTGCCCGATTCCGATCTCAGGACCTATCTGTTTCCCCGTTTCGCGCCGTTTCTGGTGATCCTCGCCGGTCTGGCGGCGACGGTGGCGGGCATCTTCTATTTCCTCCATCGGGCCTATATCCTGCCGAGTCTCAAGCTTGCCCGCTATGTCAGCGACCAGGCATCCGGCCAGCAGCCGGCGCCGCCCGCGCTGCCCGCCGCCTGGCGGAAGCAGTCCGGGCTGATTGCCGACGCCTTCTCCTCCAGCCGGCGCTACCATACCCAGCTCGAGGAGAGCGAGGCGCGCTTCCTGGCGGCCACCGCGAGCCTGCGGGATGGTTTCGCCATCGTCGGCCCCGACGGGAAGCTCGCCTTCTTCAACGAGGCGATGACCTGGCACCTGTCGGAAGAGCAGCGCGAGCGGCTGTTCGTCGGCACCGATGTCCGGGAGGCCGTCGACAATGCCTGGTCGGGGGGCGATGGAGTCGATGTCGAAGGCCAGCTTGACGACGGCCGCTGGATCTCCGGGCGCCAGAGCCATATGCCGGACGGCGGCCGCGTCATCCTGCTGCGGGACGTGACCGACGCCAAGACCGCGGAACTCAGGCTGCGGGAGAGCGAGGAGCGCTACCGCAACGTCGTCGAGATGCAGAGCGAACTCGTCGTGCGCTACGACGGCAGGGGCTTTCCCACCTTCGCCAACGAAGCCTATTGCCGCTATCTCGGGCTCACGCTCGAGGAAATGCTGAGCCGTGCCAGCAGCGATTTCGACCTTGTCATTCCCGAGGATCGCGAGCGCCATCTGGCCTATATCCGCTCGCTCACCCCTGAACATCCGTCGGCGACGATCGTCATCCGCTGCCGGATCCCGACCAGCGAACTCGTGCGCTGGGAGGAATGGACCGATACGGGCATTTTCGACGCGACGGGCAACCTCATCGAGATCCAGGCGATCGGCCGCGACGTCACCGAAAAGCACATGGCGCAGGAAGCGCTCAGCGCGAGCGAGGCGCGACTCGCCGATTTCCTCAATTACGCGCCGGTGGCCATGCTGGCCAAGGATCTCGACGGGCGGTTCACGCTCGCCAATCCCGAGGCCCTGAAGCGTCTCAATCGCCCGGAGTCGGAGGTCATCGGAAAAACGACGCGGGATCTCTTGCCGGCCAACGAGGCGGACGAGATGGACAGGTCCATCGCCAGGGTTCTCGAAACCGGCGAGATGCAGGTGGAGGAGCAGTATCACCCCTCGCTCGATCCTTTCCTCTACAGCCTGTTCATCCGTTTCCCCTTGCGGGCGGCCTCGGGGGAGATCACCGGCGTCGGCATCTTCGTCGTCGACCAGACCCGCGAGAAACTCGCCGAGATGGAGCTCGACCAGCAGCGCGGGGCGCTGCACCAGAGCGAGAAACTCGCCGCCCTCGGCTCGCTGCTGGCCGGGGTCGCCCATGAACTCAACAATCCGCTCTCCATCGTCGTCGGCTATGCCGGCATGCTGCACGAGATGGCGACGGACGAGGCGACCAGGCGGCGGACGAAGGAACTCCATTCGGCGGCCGAACGTTGCGGCCGCATCGTCAAGACCTTCCTGTCCATGGCGCGGTCGAAACCGATCGAAAAGCGCGATGTCGATATCGACACGGTGATCGACGATGTCCTGGAACTGGCCGCCTACGGCCTGCGCAGCAACGGCGTCACGATCACCCGCAAGCGCGCGCAGCGGCTGCCGAGGACGCTCGCCGATCCCGACCAGTTGCACCAGGTCTTCATGAATGTCGTCCTCAACGCCCAGCAGGCCATGATGAATGTCGCCGGCACGCGGTCGCTCGACGTCGAGACGCGGTTCGACGGAACCAATATCGCGATCGATATCCGCGATACCGGCCATGGCATCGCGGAGGATATCCGGAAGCGGGTATTCGAGCCGTTCTTCACCACCAAGCCGCAGGGTGTCGGCACCGGTATCGGGCTGTCGGTCTGCCTGCGCATCGTCCAGGCCCATGGCGGCACCATCCTGCTCGACAGCGGCGAGGGTGGCGGTACGGTCTGCCGTATCCGTTTGCCGGTGACGGAGGCGCGCCAGAGCGTCGCGACAGGCGGCGATGCTGCCGCCTTCACCCTGTCGGGGCGCCTGCTCGTGGTGGACGACGAGCCGGCCATCGGCCGCTATGTGGACGAATATCTGTCGGGCGAGGGCGTTTCGGTGACGGCGGTGGCCAATGGCCGCGAGGCACGGGAACTGCTTGCCGGCGGCGAGGCTTTCGATGCCGTGTTGACCGACTTGCGGATGCCCGATGTCAGCGGCGACAAGCTGATCGCCTTCATCTCCGCGCGGCGGCCGGACCTTGTCGGCCGTGTCGTGATGATGACGGGCGACGCGCTCGGGTCCGAGGTCAATACCCATGCGCGCGACGTGCCTGTCGTCGTCAAGCCGCTGGAGCTGAAGGCGCTGCGCGCCGCGCTTCGCCCGATGCTCGGCGGCGGTGAGAAGGATGCCGGCCAGGAGACCGGGATGGACGAGAAAGAGAATGCATGATGTCAGACGTGAATATCATCGTCGTCGATGACGAACCTGGCTTGCGCGGCATGATCGAGGATTACCTCACCATGCAGGGCTACGCGGTTTCGTCGGCGGAGAATGGCGCGGCGCTCGACCGGCTGCTCGCGACCCACAATCCCGACATGCTGCTCATGGATGTGAACATGCCGGGCGAGGACGGTATTTCGATCGTCCGGCGCCTGCGGCATGCCGGCGAGCGCATGGGCATCATCATGCTGACCGCCAATGCCGACGAGAGCAGCAAGGTCACGGGCCTTGCCAACGGCGCGGACGACTATCTCACCAAGCCCTTCGAGGTACGGGAACTGCTGGCGCGGGTGCGCAGCCTGCAACGCCGCCTGCCGCCCCGGCCGGAGAAACCGTCGAGAAAGCGCCAGATGCTGGAATTCGGTCCGCTCGCGCTGGACATGGACGGCCGCCGCGTCTTCGGCCCGGAAGGGGCCGAGATCGAGGTTTCGAGCATGGATTTCGATCTTCTCGAAACCTTCGCCCGGCATCCGCGCCAGATCCTGTCCCGCGACAGGCTTTGCGAACTGGCTTTCGGACGGCCGCTGGCGCCGGCCGACCGGAGTCTCGACATTCGCATCGCCCGGCTGCGCAAGAAGATCGAGATCGACCCGACGCATCCTCCCGTCCTCAAGACCGTTCGCGGCGAAGGCTATGTCTTCGAACCCATGGGGTGAGGACCGCGCCGGTGCTTCATGCATGCCGTGGGCGGCCGCCGCCGTCTTTGGCAACGGGAATTCAGCTGCTGGAAGGAAGGCTATCGAAGGGGCGCCGTATCGGCGCGCTGGCCGAAATCGGCGAAGCTGGCATCGTTGATGCGCACGCCGGCGATCATGTCCCGGGCGGCACGCACCGGATGCGGCATGGCGGCGGCGGTGCGGCCGGAAAACCGGATCGAGGGCGCCGACGGAAGCTCGCGCTCGGCGCGGGGAGACTCGGCCAGCCAGTCCTGCGACAGGCCGTCGATGTCGACCGAGCGGGTCACGACCGGGTCGGCGGCGACGGAAAGCGAGGCATTGGCGACGCTCCTGGCGGCGGGGTCGCTTTCCGCGAGAAGATCATGGGCGATGAAGCCCAGAAGGGTTGCGGCCACGGCGACTATCTGATTTGCGATATTGCTCATCTTCGCGTTCCCCGGCGGCTCTTGTCCCTTGCCCGCCTCGTTGATGACACAATTAAGAAAAGATTGTTTCACAAGAAAGTCGCCGGAGCGGAGAAGTTGATATAATACGCCACGGTTTGTCGTTCCCGAGGTAAGTTTGTGAACACGTTCACAATCCAAGGGCCTTGAAATCGCGATCATAGCGCTGTCATGCGTGTGATTTCACGAGGCAACCGGTGCTGTCGTTGCCGATTTCTGAAACAATCGTGTCAGACTTCACTCTGGCCGCCACTGCGCAGGCGGCTTTCGATCAGTAGGCCGCCTTCGTCGAGAATGGGATGGGCGACCGAAACGATATGGGCGTTGATGCGCTTGAGGTCGCGGAGCATGTCGAGATGGAGCGAACTCGTCAACAGGCTTTCCGCGCGGCCGTCGCGCAACCGTTCGAAGTGCCGGCCGGAGGATTGCTTCTCCAGCCGCCGGACATTGACCTTCACTTCCATCAGCTGGCGGGCGAGCGCGGCGTCGCCGGTGACGAAGATGGTCTGGCCGACCCTGAGATTGTCGATGGTCAGCTCGAAGAGGCTCCTGAGTTCCTGGAACCCGTCCTCCGAGAAGGCGAGGCCCTTCGAGACCTTCTTGTTGATCTGCTCGACAAGGCCCTTCTCGATGACGTCGCCGATATGTTCGAGATTGATCGCATATTCGATGATCGCGATCGAGCGGCGGTCGTTGATCGTGCCCATGTCGCGGCCGAGCCGGGAGAGGTAGATCTTGACCTCCTGCTGCAACCGGTCGACGCGCTTTTCCAGGGGGGCGATCTCTTTCAGCGGTGCGAGGTCGTTGCCGGAAAACGCCTTCTGGCACTGGATCAGCATCTTCTCGATCAGGTCGCCGATACCCAGCACCTCGCGCGTCGCATTGGCGAGCGCGACGACGGGCGTGTCGAGCGCCTGCGCGTCGAGAAAACGCGGTCCTTCCTCGCCGACCGGGTCGTTGGCGATCACGCGGCTCATGAGACGGCTCAAGAATGGCGTCAGCGGCCAGGCGAGGAGCGCCAGCAGGATATTGAAGGCCAGATGCGCATCGACCGGCATGGTGGCCGGGGAGAAGGGCAGGGCCATGAGGAGCGTTCCGAGAGAACCGGCGAAGGGAAGCACGGCCACGCAGCCGATGCCCCGGACGATGAGGTTGCCGATCGTCACCCGCCGCGCCGTGGCCGCTCCCGACAGGGTGGAGAGCACCGGCGGCAGGGCGCCGCCCAGATTGGCGCCGAGGACGAGCGCGACCGTCAGGCCCGGCGACAGCGCGCCGGTGGTCGCCAGCGACACGATCAGGATGACGACCGCGAGGCTGGACGAGGACAGTGCGGCAAGGGCCGCCGAAAACAGGAGCGCGACCACCCAGGCATTGTCGAGGAGCCGGATGAAGGCGCCCAAAGCCGGCGAATCCCGCATCGGCTCGGTGGCGAGGCCCAGGAGATGAAGCGAGAGCAGCATCAGCCCGACGCCGATCGTCGCCGCGCCGATGCCCTTGGCAACACCCGACGCGCGACGGTGGAAGACGATGCCGACCAGGATCAGCAGCGGCGATATCCATTCGATGCCGGTGGAAACGATCCAGGCCGTGACCGCGGTGCCGACATTGGCGCCGAGCAGGACGATCTGGGCCATGGCGGGAGCAACGAGGTCACGCTCGACGAAGGAGGCGATCATCAGCGCCGTGGCGGTGGAGCTCTGAAGCGCGATGGTCGCCACGAAACCCGATACGAAGGAGCGGAGGGCGCCGCGCGTGCCGCTGGCGAGCCCGCTCCGCAGCCGCACGCCGAGCGCCCGCGTTGCGCCGTCCCGGACCTGGGCCAGGCCGAAAAGCAGCAGCGCCACGGCGCCGAACAGGTTGATCATGACAGTCAGGGATTCCATCGCCGGCCAAGAAACTCCTTTCAGAATCGGAGTGTACGATAGACCCTCCCGGATGGATATATTCATTCGCCGGCGAAATGAATTCGTCCAAAGACGCCATCCGGACGGGATTATGCCTCCTCCGCCGGCCGGCTCGTCCGGAGGCGTCCTGTCCCGGCGCGCGCGGCAAGTTTCCAGATTTCGCGCAGCCACAGGACCGAGCTTGCGACGGCGATGCAGGCCGCCCAGTCGCCCGGGCCGAGCGGCGTCGTGGAGAAGGCCTCCTGCATCGGCGGCATGTAGATCACCGCCGCATGCAGCGCGAGCGACAGGGCCACGGCGCCCCAGAGCCAGCGATTGGAAAACAGGCCCTCGAAGGCGCTGCGCTCGTCCGAGCGGGCATTGAACACGTTGAAGAGCTGGAACAGTGTCAAGGTGGTGAAGGCCATGGTGCGCGCATGGTCGAGATCGCCCCGTCCCTCGATCAGCCCGCCGGGCAGGTCTGCGTCGAGGACGAGCAGCGTGCCGGCCGCCATGATCGCGCCGACGAAGACGATGCCGCGCCACATGACGCCGGTGATGACGCCTTCGGCCGGCGATCGCGGTGGCCGGCGCATGGCCCCGGCCGAGGGTGGATCGACACCGAGCGCCAGCGCCGGCGCGCCGTCGGTCACGAGGTTGATCCAGAGGATCTGCGTCGCCAGCAATGGCAGCGCCACGCCCGCGCCGTCGATGTCCGATAGGCCGAGAAGGCCGGCAAGGACCACGCCGAGGAACATGGTCATGACCTCGCCGATATTCGAGGACAGGAGATAGCGCAGGAATTTCCGGATATTGGAAAAGATCGACCGGCCTTCCTCGATCGCGTCGACGATGGTGGCGAAATTGTCGTCGGCCAGGACGATGTCGGCCGCGCCTTTCGAAACGTCGGTTCCGGTCATGCCCATGGCGATGCCGATATCGGCGGCCTTGAGCGCCGGCGCGTCGTTGACGCCGTCGCCGGTCATCGCGACGATGGAGCCCTGGCGCTGGAAAGCGCCGACGATGGCGAGCTTGTGTGCCGGATCGACGCGGGCATAGACGGAGACGTCGCCGACCGTGCCGTCGATCTCCCGGGCGCTCATGCGGGCGAGTTGCGCGCCGGTCACCACCTTTCCGCCGTCGATGCCGAGGTTGCCGGCGATGACCGAAGCGGTGGTCGGATGGTCGCCCGTGATCATCACCACGCGGATGCCGGCATTCGCGGCGGTCGCGATGGCGGCCCTCGCCTCGTCGCGCGGGGGATCGATCATGCCGATCAGCCCGAGAAACACGAGGTTGCTTTCGGCATTTTCCAGTTGGGTCTCGTGCCGGTTGTCATCCAGATGCCGCGTGGCGACCGCCAGTGTCCGCAGCGCCTCGGCCGCCATGGCGTCGTTGGCGGCGGCGATCCCGGTCCGCCGTTCGGGGGTCAGGGGGCGCGTCGCGCCGCCCACCTGTTCGTGATCGCAAAGCGCGAGCAGCACGTCCGGAGCGCCCTTGGTGAAGGCGCGGACCCCGCCGTCGGCCTCGCCATGGACGGTCGTCATCAGCTTGCGTTCCGAGGAGAAGGGGATTTCCCACAGGCGGCGTGGCCGGCCGACGATACGCGATGCCTTGCGGGCGGCGGTCAGGAGCGCGATCTCGGTCGGGTCGCCCTGCGCCGTCCAGCGCCCGGCCAGTTCGTTGAGCGAGGCATTGTTGGCGCATTCGGCCGCCATCAGCGCGCCGCGCATCTCGGCCTCGACGGCCGGAAGATCGGCGCCCTGGAGATGGAAGCCGCCGTCCGGGGCGTAGCCGGTGCCGTCGAACCCGGTCGCGCCGCTGGCCGTGACGATGCGGCGGACGGTCATCTCGTTGCGGGTCAGCGTTCCGGTCTTGTCGGAAGCGATGACATTGGCCGAGCCCAGTGTCTCCACGGCCGCGAGCTTGCGCACGATGGCCCGGCGCGCCGCCATCCGCTGGACGCCGATCGACAGCACGGCGGTCACGATCGCGGGCAGGCCCTCGGGCACGGCGGCCACGGCCAGGGCGACGGCGATGATCAGCACGCCGAAGATTTCCGAAAGCGTATCCGCCCGGCTGACGAAGAGGATCGCGCCGATCATGACCACGGCGATGGCGATGACGGCCAGGCCGAGCAGCCGGCCCGTGCGGTCGAGTTCCTTCTGGAGCGGCGTGCTCTCGTCGGCGGCCTCCTCGAGTAGGGCGGCGATGCGCCCTGTCTCGGTCGCCATACCGGTCGCGGTGACGACGGCGCGGGCATGCCCGCCCACGGCGGCGGTGCCGGAGAACAGCATGTTGTGCCGGTCGCCGACGACGGTATCGGGCGGGAGCGGATCGGCCGACTTGGGAACGGGCAGGCTTTCACCGGTCAGCGATGCTTCCGCGGCCTTGAGCGAGACGGTTTGCAGCAGGCGGGCGTCGGCCGGGATCGTGTCGCCTTCCTCGACGAGAATGATATCGCCTGGAACCAGCTGCGATGCGCCGATCCGCTGCCGTTCGGCACCACGGATGACGGTCGCCTGCGGCGCGGACATTTCGCGCAGCGCCGCAAGCGCCTCTTCCGCCCGGGTCTGCTGGACGAAACCCATGACGGCGTTGAGCGCGACGATCGAGAGGATCGCCATGGCTTCGTAGGGCAGGCCATCTTCGCCCTCCAGGACCCAGACGATCGCCGAAACGGCCGCGGCGGCGATCAGCAGCAGGACCAGCGTGTCGGAGAATTGCCGCAGGAATTTCCACCAGGCCGGGTCGGGCCGGGCCTCGGACAGGCGGTTGGGCCCGAAACGGGCCAGGCGATTCCGTGCCTCGTCCGCCGTCAGGCCGTTGCCGCTGTCCGAAGCGAGCGCCGCCGTGACCGCCTCGCCGCTCTGCGCCCAGGCCTGCTGGAGATCGGATGGCTGCGTTTCATGTCCCATGATCGGGTTCCCTGCTTCTTCAACCGGATCCGCGTCAGCCGCGAACAATCACCAGATAGGTCAGGTAGGCGAGATAGGCGCAGACGAAGAGCGCACCCTCGATCCGCGTCACGCGCCGGGATGTGAGGAAGATCGGAATGCAGGCGAGCGCGGCCAGCGCGCTGATCGGGATATCGATGCGGATCAGGTCGGGCTCGACGGCGATCCCGTTGCCGGGAACGAGCGCGGTGGTGCCGAGGATCGCCAGAATATTGTAGGTGCTGCTGCCGATGACGTTCCCGATGGCGATGTCGCGTTCTCCCCTGAGCGTCGCGACGATCATGGTGACGAGTTCGGGCGAGGAGGTGCCGATGGCGACGACGGTGAGGCCGATGAAGGCATCGGAGACGCCGAGCGACCGCGCGAGGTCGGAGGCGCCGTATACGAGCCAGTCGGCACCCTTGACCACGACGGCGATCGAAACCGCCAGCAATAGGAAGCTGACGACGATCCCGGACATGTCCCTCACCCTGGCGGCGGCCGTTTCCTCCGCGAATTCCCGCTCGAATTCCGCCTTGACCCGCGGTCGTTCCCGCCGTGTCGAAAGGATGGTGCCGATCGTATAGGCAATCGCACCCAGCACGAGGACCATGCCTTCGAACCGGGTCAGCACGCCGTCCGCCGCCATCACGACCAAGATGGTCGCGGCGACGACCATGGCCGGCAAGTCATGGCGAAGCACGCGCATATCGATCGGCATCGGCAGCAGCCAGGCGCTGAGGCCGAGAATGAGCAGGATGTTGAGAATATTGGTTCCGGCGACATTGCCGACCGCGAGCGATCCCTTGCCGAGCAGGGCGGCCTCGATGCCGATGGCGAGTTCCGGGGCGCTCGTTCCCACCGCGACCACGGTCAGCCCGATGACGATGGGCGGGATGCCCGCGAGAATGGCGAGTTTCGTTCCCTGGCGCACCAGCAGCTCCGACCCCGCGACCAGTGTCGCCAGACCGATCAGGCACCATATCAAGCCCGCCATTCCCACCTCTTTCCCGAGCCGGTCGCTCCGTCTTTCCGACGACCTGTCGCACAAGGCCCGTGTGGGACACGGGTCTGACGAAAGCGAGATGCAGCCGGGGGTCGGTCAGTTCCCCGATGCAGTCGGTCGCTCCGCGCGGGTTCGATCGTTCGCGGCGTCAATGCGCCCCCAGGACAGGTATTTCGGCATTCTCGGTCATCCACAGCGTCGTGTCGCCGAAGATGCGCTCGCTGAGGTGCGAATGGCTACAGGCGCCCATGACGATCTGGCCGGCGCCGATATCCCGTGCCGTGGCCGCAGCGGACAGAAGGTCGGTGGCGCCATGATCGACACCGGTGGCGCCGAGAATGGTCCTGAATGCCATGACACGCTCCTTTCCTGGATTTCCCGGCCGCAGGCTAGGATGTGGCGGCACGCATCGCCTTGACGTGTGTCAACCTGCCCGGCGGCGGCGCGTCATCCCGATGCGGTGTCGCGGGTCGCCCCTCCGCGAGCCGGTGCTTGACAATCGCGCCCGGCTGGATCAGCCACGTCTTGCGGGCAGGTCGGCAGAGAGCGTCGTGACAGGCCCGCATAGTGCAAGCAGTCAGCTATCCGGATAGGCATGTTCCGTTTCATTCATTCCAGCGACCTTCACCTCGGCAAGCGTTTCGGCAATTTCTCCGGCGATCTGCCCGGCCGCCTGCGCGAGGCGCGCCACGCAGCGATCGCCCGCCTCGCGCGGCACGCCGCCGAGCGGGATGCGGCGGCGATCCTGCTGGCGGGCGATACGTTCGACAGCGAGACGCCCTCGCCGGAGGTGCGTCGGCAGGCGCTGGCCGAGATGGGGCATCACGCCTCGGTCCGATGGGTGATCCTTCCCGGCAATCACGATTCGCTCCAGGCGACACAGTTGTGGGCGACATTGAAGGCCGAAGCGCCGGATAATGTCTCGTTGGCCGTGGAGGCGCAGCCGGTCGCGCTTATGTCCGGCGTCGCGGTCCTGCCCGCGCCCTGCACGACGCGCCGGCCGGGGCGGGACCTGACCGAATGGATGGATGGCGCGGCCACGCCCGAGGGAGCCCTTCGCATCGGGCTCGCCCATGGCGCGATCCGGAGCTTTTCGGAGGAGACGGCCGCCATGGATGTCATCGCGCCGGACAGGGCGCGACGGGCGGGGCTCGACTATCTCGCGCTCGGCGACTGGCATGGTGCGGTCGAGATCGATTCCCGCACGCGCTACAGCGGCACGCCCGAGCCCGACCGGTTCAAGCATGACCGGCCCGGCGAGGCCCTGTTGGTCGATCTGGCCGGGCCGGGCGCCCCGCCGGTCGTCACCGCATTGGAAACGGCGAGCTTCGCCTGGCGGTCCTGCGATCTCCACCTGCTCGACGGCGACGATCCGCCGGCTGCGCTCGATGCGTTGCTGCCGCCGTCGCGCGCGCGGCGGCAGACGTTGGCGCGCGTCGTCGCCACGGGACGCGGCCGTCTTTCGGCGCGTGCGGCTCTCGCCGAGGCCATCGCCCAT
>JAGRLJ010000185.1 GCA_020441805.1 Rhizobiaceae bacterium | reverse complement strand
TCCAGTTGAACGAGGGCGAGCAGTTATAGGCGAGCTTCTTGCCCGGATGCACCTTCTGCACCGCTTCGGCGAACTTGCGCGCCTGGCCGAGATCGGGCTTGGAGGTTTCCATCCAGATCAGGTCGCAATAGGGCGCATAGGCGATGGCGCGGGCGATGCAGGGCTCGATGCCGTTCTTGACCTGATAGAAGCCTTCCACGGTGCGGCCGGCGTCGTAATCGACAAAGGGCTGGTCGCGCTCGTCGATATCGGAAGTCAGGAGCTTCGCGGCTTCGGCATCGGTGCGGGCGACGACGATCGTCGGCGTGCCCATGACGTCGGCGGCGAGACGGGCGGCGGTCAGGTTGCGGATATGCGCCGCGGTCGGGATCAGCACCTTGCCGCCGAGATGGCCGCACTTCTTCTCCGAAGCGAGCTGGTCCTCGTAATGGACGCCGGCGGCGCCCGCCTCGATGAAGGCCTTCATGATCTCGAAGGCGTTGAGCGGGCCGCCGAAGCCGGCCTCCGCATCGGCGACGATCGGCGCGAACCAGGTATCGACCGACAGTCCCTTGCCTTCCTGCGTCTCGATCTGGTCGGCGCGCTGGAGCGTCCGGTTGATGCGCTTGGCGAGCTCCGGAGCGGCATTGGCCGGATAGAGCGACTGGTCCGGATACATGGCCGAGGCGGTGTTGGCGTCGGCGGCGACCTGCCAGCCGGACAGATAGATCGCCTTGAGGCCGGCCCGGACCATCTGCATGGCCTGGTTGCCCGAGAGCGCACCGAGCGCATTGACGAAGTCTTCCTCATGGATGAGCTTCCAGAGGCGGTTCGCGCCCATCTCGGCCAGCGAATACTTGATGTCGACCGAACCCCGGAGACGCTTCACATCCTCGGCGGTATAGCTGCGCTCGATGCCGTCGAAGCGGCCCTTGGGCGCGGAGGGGACGAGGTTGTAAAAATCGGTCATAGCAAACTCCCTATGCTAGGCTTACACACCGGACCTCTGTTTGGGAGACGGAAGTCCGTATCGATTTGATGTGACTGAATTTACATTGCGCCGCCGAAGAGCGCCATGGAAAAGGTGGTAAACTCGGCTATAATCGAGTAATGCTGTCTTGCTCTTTACAGAATGGCGCTGTAAATTTGTAAATTATGTAAAAGCGGGACTGTGCGCTGCATTGTAAAGGATGTGACAATGGCGGAGGCCAAGATCTTTGCCGGACCGCGGGTCAGGCGTCTGCGCAACCGGCTGGGAACGACCCAGACGGCGATGGCCGAAGGTCTGGGCATCTCGCCGTCCTATCTCAATCTGATCGAGCGCAACCAGCGGCCGCTCACCGTCCAGCTCCTCCTGAAAATGGCCTCGGTCTACAAGATCGATATCGAGGAGTTGCAGGGCGAGGCCGGATCGACGGTCGGGGATCTCCGGCAGGTCTTTTCCGATCCGCTGCTGTCGGGTGAGATTCCGGCCGGCGAGGAACTGGCCGAGATGGTCGAGCTCGCGCCGAACGCCGCGCAGGGCATGGTCAAGCTCTATCGCGCCTATCGGGAACAGGCCGCGCGTCTTTCCGACCTCGCCGGATTGCTGGCCCAGTCGGGGCATGATCCCTCGCTGTCCGGCGCCCGTCTGCCGATGGACGAGGTGCGGGACCGCTTCGAAAGCCGGGCCAATCATCATGCGGCGATCGACGAGGCTGCCGAGGCGTTCCACGGCAGGGTCGGCGCTGGCGAGGATCTTGCCGGGGCCCTTCGCGAATGGCTGAAGAGCGAGCATGGAATCGTGGTGCGGACCCTGCCGGTCCACGCCATGCCCAACCTGCGCCGACGATACGACCGGCATTCCATGCGCCTTTTTCTGTCGGAACGGCTCTATCCGCATGACCAGTTGCGCGAAATGGCGCAGGAGGCCTGCCAGATCGCGCTGAGGGAGGAAATCTCCGCCGCGGTCGATGCCCTGGCCCTATCCTCCGGCGAGGCGCGCCGCATCGCCCGCTTCGAGCTCGCCCGCTACGCGGCGCTCGCCATGATGATGCCCTACGGCGATTTTCTCGCCGCCGCGCGCCGCACGCGCTACGATCTGTCCATCCTGTGCGCGCGGTTCAAGGTGTCCTTCGAGCAGGCGGCGACCCGGCTCACCAGCCTCGTGCGGCCGGGCGCCGCGGGCCCGCCCTTCTTCCTGCTGGAAATTGACATCGCCGGCAACAGCATCCGCCGGGCGGGCGCCGAGGGCTTTCCCGTCGCCGCCTTTGGCGGGCGCTGTCCGAAGCTCAATGTCCATGCCGCTTTCGCCGCGCCCGGGCAGGTTCTGGTCGATCATGTCGAGATGGCTGGCGGCGCCCGCTTCGTCACGCTGTCACGCACGCTCGAAGGGCCGATTTCGGGTTTCGGGGAGCGCGTGCGGCGCACGGCGCTTCTGCTCGGATGCGATGCGGCGCAGGCCGCCGAATCCGTCTACGGCGAAGCCGTCGCCGCAGCGGCTCCGGTCGGCGTCGGCGCGGCCTGCCGCCTCTGCGAGAGGCCCGGATGCCTGGCGCGGGCCGAGCCTCCCGTTACCCGCCCGCTCGGGCTCGACGAAATGGTGGCGGGAATGAGCGTCTTCGATTTCCAGTAGAACCGATGCCCGGATCATCTTGTAGAGATTTGCGGATTTTTTTGTTGTCGCCCGGACGAAACCTTCCTAATCTCTCCCCTCGAGTGGGACACCGGTCACTTATAAAAAACATTGCAACATTCCGGTAAGGCAGGAGAATATTATGAGGAAACAGATATTTAGACTGGCGGCAGGCGTCGCTGTCGCGCTGTTCGCGGCGGCGTCCGCGGGCGCGCAGGAGCGCGTGGTGAACGTCTACAACTGGTCCGACTATATTGACAGCTCCATTCTCGACGATTTCACCAAGGAAACCGGCATCAAGGTCGTCTACGACGTATTCGATTCCAACGAGATCCTCGAGACCAAGCTGCTGGCCGGCGGCACCGGATACGACGTCGTCGTTCCGACGGCGTCCTTCATGGCCCGGCAGATCCAGGCCGGCGTGTTCCAGAAGCTCGA
>JAGRLJ010000184.1 GCA_020441805.1 Rhizobiaceae bacterium | reverse complement strand
TTCGACGCCTCGGGCGTCGATCCGCTCTCGCGGACCATGGCGAGCGCGGCCACCTTCGCCGGGATGACCCGCATGACCATGGAAGCCGCCGCCGAGCTCTGCGGCGGCCGTCTGGTGCTCGTCCATGAAGGCGGCTATTCCGAAGCCCATGTCCCCTTCTGCGGCCACGCCGTGATCGCCGCCCTTGCCGGGTCCCCGATCGATGCGGGCGATCCCTTCGCCGCCCGGCTCGATTTCCAGCAGCCCAATGCCGACTTCCTCGCCTACCAGACGGGGCTCATCGACAGGATCGCGGACTCCCTCGGCATTCCGGGCCATTGACACATAAAGACCACGGATTCGGAAAGCGTCACGCCACCGACACGGAACAAAACAGGGCCGCCGGGGGTTCCAGTCAGTGAAGGAGCGCCGAAAATGCAGGCATCATCAGGATTTGCCCAACCCCGGATCCTCGTCATCCAGAACGAGTTCATCAACGAGATGAGGCTGGCCCTCGAATATGCGGGACAGGCGCTCGACGATCCGGACGCGATCCGCGAACAGCTGGCCGACATATTGCAGCAGCATGGCATCGACGCCGCCGTGCTGGATGCCGGCCTCGATCTCGGCACGGTGGCGTCGATCGCAGGCGCGCTCGCGGATCTGGATATCCCTTTCGTGCTGGGCGGTCCCGACAGCCAGACGGAAATGCCCGGCTACCTCGTGGCGCAGACCATGGCGCCGGAACTGGCGAACCTCACCGTTCTGGCACAGTCGATCCTCGGCCGGCCGACCTATCACTGAGTCACCGCCATGCGAGACGGGCGACAATGACGGAAAGTCCGGGCGCGTTTGACGTCAATGCACGGCGAAGCGTTCGCGCGCCGCCGCGCGGCCCAGCGTCTTGAGCTCGAACGGATCGGTCAGACCGTTCTGATAGGCGTCGAGAAGATAAGTGGCGAATTGCTCGCGCCGCTTCTCCGAATGCGTGAACCACGCTTCGCCCGTCACGGCGTCGAAGACATGCTTGACGACTGCGAACTCCTCCGGGCGAAACACGCCCTTGCTCGTCTCTCTCGGGAAATCCATGGCTAACCTCCAGGTTCCAGCGGCTCCCAATGCGCGAGCGATAGTGCCCCGACAGTGTGTCAATTGCAAGACCGGATGCCGATTCCGGCGCCGGGGGGCGGACGACGAACGGTAGTCCGGACCGCGCGGGATCCCCTATCTCGCGAATTTTCGCGCGCCAACGACGCACAGCACGACCGCGACAGTCACGACAAGCATGAGCGGGCTGACCTCCTCGTTCAGGAGGCCCGCCGCAAGGGCGAGGCCGAAAAAAGGCTGGAGCAACTGCAATTGACCGACAGCGGCAATGCCGCCCTGCGCCAACCCGCGATACCAGAATACGAAGCCGACCAGCATGCTGAACAGCGACACATAGGCAAGCGCCGTCCAGGCCTTTCCACCGACCGCGCCGAGGGATGCGGGCATGGCGATCACCGCGAGCGCCGCCATGGCCGGCAAAGACAGCACGAGCGCCCAGGAGATCACCTGCCAGCCGCCGAGCCGGCGCGACAGTTTCGCACCCTCGGCGTAACCGAGCCCGCAGGCGACGATCGCCCCCAGCATCAGCAGGTCGCCGACCGGCGAGACCGTGATGCCCTGGGAAAGCGCGAAGCCGGCGACAAGCGCGCTGCCGAGGCAGGAAAAGAGCCAGAAGCCGGGACGCGGACGTTCTCCGCCGCGCAGGACGCCGAAAATCGCCGTCGCCAGCGGCAGCAGGCCGACAAAGACGATGGAATGCGCCGATGTTACATGTTCGAGCGCCAGCGCCGTCAACAGGGGAAAGCCCACGACGACGCCCAACGCCACGATCGCGAGCGGCAGGAGATCGTCGCGGCCGGGCCGCTTTTCCCGAAACATCAACAGCAGCAGCCCCGCGACCACGCCCGCGATCGCCGCCCGCGCCACCGTGAGGAAGATGGGGTCCAGCTCCATAACGGCGACACGCGTCGCCGGCAGCGAACCGCTGAAGATCAGCACGCCGAGGAAACCGTTGATCCATCCACTCGCTGTCCTGTCCATCGGCAAACTCCCTGTCCTCATCCTGATCGAAGGCCAGCACCTAGCGCCGGCGGGCTTGCGACGACAGAGACAATGCAATACAGTTTGGCAAAACTGTTATGGCCACCATGACAATACGGATGGATGGACGCGTCGGAATGGACGGCAAGGGTGAAACGCTGATCGCCGGCGTGATGGCGACGATCCGGCAGCGAATCGCCGCGCGCAATCTCACGCCAGGCGCGAAGCTTCCCTCCATCCGGGCCTTTGCCCGGACGATGCAGGTCTCCGCCTCCACAGTCGTCGAGGCCTATGAACGCCTGGCGGCGGACGGCGTCATCCGCGCGAGGCCCGGCTCCGGCTTCTATGTGTGCAGCCCGCTCGCGCCGCTGTCACTGTCGGAAATCGGGCCGAGGCTGGACAGGCAGGTCGATCCGCTCTGGATATCGCGCCAGTCGCTGGACGCCGGCAATGCCATGCTGAAGCCGGGTTGCGGCTGGCTGCCGGCCTCCTGGATGCCGGAGGCCGGATTGCGCCGGGCCTTGCGGAGCCTGGCACGCGCCGGTGACGCGGCCCTGGCCGATTACGGCTCGGCGCTCGGTTTGCCGGCGCTTCGCCAGCTCCTCGCCCGCCGCATGGGCGAGCATGGCATCGAGGTGTCGCCCGACCAGATCGTGCTGACCGAATCCGGCACCCAGGCCATCGACCTTCTCTGCCGGTTCCTGCTCGAACCCGGCGACACGGTGCTGGTGGACGATCCCTGCTATTTCAATTTCCTGGCACTGCTGCGCGCGCACCGGGCCAAGATCGTCGGCGTTCCTCATACGCCCTCGGGGCCGGATATCGGACTGTTCGCGCAAGCGCTCAGCGACTACCGGCCGCGCCTTTACATCACCAATTCGGCGCTCCACAATCCCACCGGCGCGGTCCTCTCCCCCGTCGTCGCGCATCGCCTGCTGAAGCTGGCCGAGCAATCGGACCTGACGATCATCGAGGACGACATTTTCGCCGACTTCGAGACCGTGCCGGCGCCGCGCCTGGCCGCTTTCGACGGGCTCAGCCGGGTCGTCCATATCGGCAGCTTCTCCAAGACGCTTTCGGCCTCCATGCGTTGCGGCTTCATCGCCGCCCCGCGCGACTGGATCGAAGGCCTCGCCGATCTCAAGATCGCCACGTCCTTCGGCGGGGGACGGCTCTCTGCCGAACTGGTGTTGACGACGCTCCGGGACGGCAGCTACCGCAAGCATATGGAAACGCTGCGGCTGCGGCTCGCGCGCGCCATGAACGACACGATCGCCCGCCTGGGGGCGATCGGCATCACGCCCTGGTTCACGCCGCCGGCGGGCATGTTCCTCTGGTGCCGCCTGCCCGAGGACATCGATGCCGCCGACATCGCCCGGGAAGCGCTCGCGCAGGGCATCGTGCTCGCGCCCGGAAATGCCTTCAGCCTTTCCCGGTCGGCCGGCGGCTTCCTGCGCTTCAACGTCGCCCAATGCGGCGACGACAGGATATTCGAAGTCCTGGAGAAGGCGATCCGGCATCAGGGGACGCCGGCTGGGCGCTGACATTCCGGGCAAGGCCCCTGCCCCGGCATGGCGCATGGCGCGTTCGGAGCGGCGGCCGGCATGCGGCATCGACAATTTTCGCGCGCGCATGTCGGTTCGCGCCATGGGTGTCGCGGCCGGAGTGGCGAACATCCGGCCTTCATGTATCGATCTTCCGGTTACGGGAGACGAACGTGCAGAATCGCGCCGCGTTGGGAATTGCCTATCTCTGCCTCGGCGTGCTGGTCTTCTCGTTGCAGGACGCGATCATCAAGGCCGTCTCGGGGAATTATCCCCTCACGCAGGTCGTCTCGACGCGCTGCATCATCTCGGCGCCCATCCTCCTGCTGATGGTCCATTTCGAATCCGGCATCCGCTCGATCGCCTCGCGCGAATTCTGGCCGCTGGTCGGACGCGCCTGCCTGCTGCTGCTGGCCTATACGAGCTATTACATGGCGTTTCCGGCGCTGCCGCTGGCCGATGCCGTCGCGCTCTATTTCACCGTTCCTCTTTTCGCCATGGCGCTGGCCGTCCCCCTGCTCGGCGAGAGCATCGGCTGGCGGCGCATCACGGCCGTCACGGTGGGTTTCGCCGGCGTCGTCGTCATGCTCCGGCCGGGCGCGGGCCTGTTCGAGCCGGCCGCCCTGCTCTCGCTCTTCTCGGCGGTCACCTATGCCCTTTCGATGCTGATGGCGCGCCGGCTCGGAACGGAAACGACCGCCTCGGTCATGGCCTTCTACCAGAACGGCGTCTATTTCCTGGGCGCGCTTCTCATCGCCGCCGTCTTCGGCGCGACCGGCATCCACGAGGCGCGCCATCCCTCGCTCAACTTCCTGGTCCGCCCCTGGATATGGCCGACGCTCGCCGATTTCCTGCTGATCGCCTCCTGCGGCGTGATCGCCGCCATCGGGATGACCCTGCTGACGCATGCCTACCGGATCGCCAAGGCCAGTGTCGTCACCTCCTTCGAATATACCGGCATGCTGTGGGCGCCGCTCTGGGGCTTCCTGTTCTTCGGCGAGATCCCGCATCTGACGACTCTGGCCGGGGCCGGCCTGATCGTCGCCGCCGGGCTCTTCGCCCTGTCGTCGCCGAGCGCCCGGGAGAATATCGCGGAATGATCCCCGGTCGGCGTATCGCCGGACCGCCGGAATGCAATGGCAGGTGACATGATCGTCCGGCCGCTTATAATCGTCCGGAAGCTCAGGGAGAATGCAATGGACGACCATCACCACGATGACGACCATCATCATCACGACCCGGACTACTGGAAGCACAACGGCGTCCGGGTCGTCAAAGGCGACCGGCTGGACGACAACACGCCGCAGACGCCCGGCATGTACCGCCAGGCCGCGATCACCACGGCCCGCGTCGGCGCGCAGAAGATCTGGGCGGGCACCGTGACCATCCAGCCCGATGCCAAGACCGGTGTCCATCATCACGGCGCGCTCGAAAGCGTGATCTATGTGGTGCGCGGCAGGGCCCGCATGCGCTGGGGAGAGCGGCTGGAATATGTCGCCGAGGCGGATGCCGGCGATTTCATCTTCGTGCCGCCCTACGTTCCCCACCAGGAGATCAACGCCGATCCCGCCAATCCGCTGGAATGCGTGCTCGTCCGCTCGGACGACACCGCCGTGGTGGTCAACATCACCGATGTCGATCCGGTGGAGAAGCCGGAGGAAGTCTATTGGGTGGACCCGATCCATGCCCATCCCGATGCCGCGAAGCGCTGAGCGTCGCGGCTTTCCGGACGGTGCCTACGGAACAAAAAGAGCGGTCCGCCATTATTTTGCCGAGGAATGGTCATCATCCATCATTCCGATATGTCTGGAGTCGTGAATGTCGAAATCGGGGATAGAGCGGCGGGCTTTCCTGCTGGGTGTGGGCAGCGTGGCCACGGCGGGGCTTGCCGGTTGTTCGACCACGGCGCGTGAAACCGTCGATACGCGGGAAACCGCCCGCGTCATGGCCGCGCGTCGCGCGGAAGGCACTCTTCTCTATGCCGCCAAGGCGGATGAGCAATTCCCGCTCCCCGCAATCCCCTACCAGAAGATCGATCCGAAATTCTATCGCCAGATGGTGACCGATCCCACCGGCGAGGCACCGGGAACGCTCGTAGTCGATACCGGCAGCCATTTCCTCTATTTCACGCAGCCCGACGGCCAGGCGATGCGCTATGGCGTCGGGCTCGGCCGCGCCGGCTTCGCCTGGGCGGGCAGAGGCAAGATCCAGTACAAGCGGCAGTGGCCGAAATGGACGCCGCCGGACGAGATGATCGCGCGACAGCCGGAACTCGCCAAATACAGTTCCGACAATGGCGGCATGCCGCCGGGTCTCGACAATCCGCTCGGCGCCCGCGCGCTCTATATCTTCCAGGGCAAGGAGGACACGCTCTACCGCATCCACGGATCGCCGGAATGGTGGACGATCGGCAAGTCCGTGTCCTCGGGCTGCGTCAGGATGATCAACCAGGACGTTGTCGATCTCTATAGCCGCGTGCCGGACGGCACGACCATCGTCGTCACCGATCTCAGCCGGCCGGGCATCGAGAGAGCCGACGATGTCCGCGACCAGGAGATCTACGAGCCCTATCGGCGCAGGGACATCTATGGCGAGGACGACCTGGACCTGTCCGCGGATGCGTCGCGCCCGCCGCCGAGGCGCCGCCGCCGCTATCTCGACGACGATCCCTATGCCGAGCCGGCCTATGACGACCCCTATTACGTACCCGGCTACTGACGCTCGGCCCGGGTCGCCGCAAGGTCCGGCGTGAAGTCCTCGGCCAGCACGACACCGAACAGCGCCCGCGCCTGATCCCGGTCATAGCGTCCGAGCCGGACATCCTCCGCAACGGCGAGCGGATCGCGCTCCCTCGGATCGCCATAGCCGCCGCCGCCCGGCGTGCCGACCCGGACCCGGTCACCCGGCCTGAGCGGAATATCCTGCGCCTTGGAGAGATGTTCCGGCACGATCTCCCGGCCGGACTGGTAGACGCGCACGGAATTCGGCTGGCCGGCACCGCCGCCCAGCACACCCGGCGGGCCGAACCGGCCATGATCCATGACGAAGCTCGCCGTCGCATCGCCGCGCCGGAGTTCGATCTCGTAATCGAGCCCGAAGCCGCCGCGATGACGGCCCGCGCCGCCCGACCCCTCGCGCAAGGCATAGCGGTGATAGAGCACCGGAAATTGCTGTTCCATGATCTCGACCGGCGGCGCCTTGGAAATGCCGATGGTCGAGCAGCCATTGGCGATGCCGTCGCCGCCGGCGTAACCGCCATAGCCGCCGCCGGAAATCTGGTACATGACGAAGCCGCGATTGCGGTCGGGGTCATGGCCGCCCAGCGCAAAATTGCCGGAACTGCCGGCCGGCGCCGCCGTCACCCGGTCCGGCAGCGCCTCGACGAGCGCGAGGAACACAGCCTCGGCGATGCGCTGGCTGACTTCGGCGGCGCAGCCCGAGACCGGACGCGGATATTGCGCGTCGAGGAACGTGCCCTCCGGCCGCTTCACCCTGAGCGGCTCGAAGGCGCCGGCGCTCATCGGCACGTCTGGGAAGATATGGCGCATGCCGAGATAGACCGCCGACAGGGTCGTCGCCAGCACCGAATTCATCGGCCCGGCGCAGGGTTCCGACGAACCGGTGAAGTCGAAATCGAGAACGCCGTCCTTCGCGGCGATCGAGAGCCGGATCTCCAGCGGCTCGTTGACCACGCCGTCGCTGTCGACATAGGCGACGGACTTATAGGTTCCGTCCGGGATCAGCCGGCAGCTGGCGCGCATCTGCTCGGAGGCGCGCTTGCGCAGCTCGGCGATCGCCTGCCGGACCGTATCGTCGCCATAGCGGTCGAGAATGCGGGCAAGCCGCTTCTCGCCGACCAGCAGCGCGGCCGCCTGCGCCTTGACATCGCCGATCCGCTGGTCGGCGACACGGATGTTGGAGCAGATGATCGCGTAGATCTCGGGGTCGAGAACGCCCTGCTTGAAGAGCCGCACCGGCGGCAGGCGCAACCCTTCCTGCTCGACGGAGGTCGCAGAGGCCGAGAAACCGCCCGGCACCGCGCCGCCCGTATCCGGCCAGTGGCCGGTATTGGAAAGCCAGCAGAATATCTCGCCATCGCGATAGACCGGCATGGCGAAGCGCACGTCCATCAGATGCGTGCCGCCGAGATAGGGATCGTTGACGATATAGATGTCGCCGGGCTGCGGCCCGACCGCCCGGCCCTCGCGGATCATCTCGATCAGCACCCGGGTCGAATATTGCATCGTGCCGACGAAGACCGGCAGGCCGGAGGCGCCCTGGGCGATCAGCGAACCGTCCTCGGCCGAATAGATGCCGTCCGACCGGTCGTTGGCCTCGGCGATGACGGGCGAGAACGCCGCGCGCGAGAAGCTGAGATCCATCTCGTCGCAGACCTGCTGGAGGCCGGACTGGATGACCGAAAGCGTGATGGGGTCGAGGTTCATTCCGCGCCTCCGATGGCGATGATGATATTGCCGTCCCGGTCCTGGGTCGCGTGATCGCCCGGCTCGATGATGATCGTCGTGTCCATCTGCTCGACGATGGCGGGCCCGGGGATCGCGGCGTCCGCCGGCAGGTGATCGCGCCAGTAGACGGGCGTTTCCAGCCATTCGCCGAACCAGACGGACCGGGCGCCGGTCTGCGCGTCCGCGAGCGTCGCCTTGCGCCCGGCGGGATCGATGAGCCGGGAGAGATCGATCTCGGCGCGCCGGCCGATCACCGAGGTGTTGACGTTCACGAGATTGGCCCGGATCTCCTTGAGCTCGACATGGAAGCGGTTGAAATAGGCCTCCTCGAACCGGCGCTGGAGCTCCTCGACGCTCGGCGTCGGCCCATCGAGCGGCACCCGGAGAAGATGCGTCTGGCCGATGAACTGCATGTCGACCGACCATATTTCACGGATCTCCCGGATCTCGACGGCTTCCTTGCCGATGAGGCGCCGGCCCTCCTCCGACTGCCGGGCGAAAAGCCCGTGCACGGCATCGATATCGATCGAGGCGAGCGGCCTGTTGACCGTGTTGACGAAATCGTGGCGCAGATCGGCGACCACGCAGCCGAGCGCATTGGTGATGCCCGGCCTGGACGGCGTCAGCACCTTGGGGATACCGAGCTCGCGGGCGATGGCCGAGGCATGCAGCGGCCCCGCGCCGCCGAAGGCGAAGAGCGCGAAGTCGCGAGGATCCTCGCCGAGGCTGACCGACACCATGCGCACGGCATCCGACATGCGCGCATTGGCGATGCGGATCACGGCATCCGCCGCTTCCGTCGCATCGAGCCCCAGCCGGTCGCCGAGCTCGCGCTGGAAAACGGCGCGGATATCGTCGAGCGACATGCCGCCGGGCACCGAATTCAGCCGGGCGGGATTGAGCCGGCCGAGCAGCAGGTTGGCGTCCGAGATCGTCGGCCGCGTGCCGCCGCGTCCGTAACAGATCGGTCCCGGCGAGGCGCCGGCGCTTTCCGGGCCGACCTGGAGAAGTCCCGCGGCGGTGACGCGCGCGATCGACCCGCCGCCCGCGCCCACAGTGCGGACATCGACCATCGGCACGTGGATCGGCATCGCATATTCGACCTCGATCTCGTTGGAGACCGCGGGCTCGGCGCCACGGATCAGCGCCACGTCGGTCGAGGTGCCGCCCATGTCATAGGTGATCAGATTGGGAATGCCGGCGCGCCGGCCGGTATAGGCCGCGGCCATCACCCCGGATGCGGGGCCGGACATCACCGTCTTGGCCGCCTCGTTGGCGACGAAACGCGCCGACACCATGCCGCCATTGCCGTTCATCACCAGCACGTCGTGCCGGTAGCCCCGCGTCGCGAGCTGGTCTGCGAGCCGCTCGACATAGCGCCGCAACAACGGCTGGACCGAGGCATTGACGGCGGCGGTCACGCCGCGCTCGAATTCGCGGCTTTCGGACAGGAGCGCGTGTCCCATGGTGATATTGCCGTTCGGCCAGATCTCGCGGGCGATCTCGGCGGCGCGCAATTCATGCGCCGGATTGGCATAGGCATGGAGGAAATGGATGACCAGCGCCTCGCAATCCCTGGCGATCAGGTCGCGCAGCGCCGCGCGCAGCGCCTCTTCGTCCAGCGCCGTCAGCACCCGGCCCGAAGCGTCCATGCGTTCGGGAATTTCGAGCCGCAGGTCGCGTGGAATGATCGGACGGAACTCGCCCTTCATCCCATAGGGCTGCGGGCGGGTGCGGCGGCCGAGCTCGAGCACGTCGCGGAAACCCATCGTGGTGACGAGGCCGGTCCGGCAGAGATTGCGCTCCAGCACCGCATTGGTGGTGGTGGTCGTGCCATGAACGATGAGATCGAGCGCCGCGATATCGGCGCCAGCGGCATCGAGCGCGTTCAGCACACCGAAAGCCTGATTTTCCAGCGTCGTCGGCGTCTTCGCCAGCCGCACCGTGCCGTGCACGGCATCGAACAGCACGAGATCGGTAAAGGTTCCGCCGACATCGATCCCGGCCACCTGGCTTTGCCGCGCTATGGATTCACTCACGTCCCGATCCCCGAATATTGTTAGTATACAAATGAATCTGATGCCAATGGTCCGGCCTGTCAAGGCGGGCCACGGCCTATCT
>JAGRLJ010000015.1 GCA_020441805.1 Rhizobiaceae bacterium | reverse complement strand
GCAACGACAATCAACAGCGGATGCCGATCGGCTTTTTCGTCGCGCAGGCAATCGCCGAACCATATATTTTCGAAGAATCCGCTGATCGCCCGCTACGACCGTCCGCGCATCCCCTGGGAATAGGTCACGTCCGCTTCTTCGCCTTGCCTTCGAAGGGGTTGACCGTGCCGCGGTAGGAAATGCGGATCGGCACGCCGACAAGGCCGAAATCCTGCCTGAGCCCGTTGATCAGGTAACGTGTGTAGCTCTCGGGAAGCGCGTCCGGGCGGGATGTCGAGATCATGAAACCCGGCGGACGCGACTTGATCTGCGTCATGTATTTGAGCTTGATCCGCCGGCCGGAGACCGCGGGCGGCGGATGGCCCTGGGTCTGGAATTCGAGCCAGCGGTTGAGCCTGGCGGTGGAGATCCGCTTGTTCCACACCTTGTCGGTCTCGACCACCGCCTGCATCAGGCGATCGAGCCCGTCCCCGGTCTGGCCCGAAACCGTGACCGCGCGGATGCCGCGCACCTGCGGCAGCAGCCGCTCGGTCTTCTCGCGGAGATCGGCGAGCACCGCCTGCCGATCCTCGATCAGATCCCATTTGTTGAAGGCGAGCACGGCGGCGCGGCCTTCCCTGACGACGAAATCGACGATGTGCAGGTCCTGCTTCTCGAAGGGAATCGTCGCGTCGAAGACGATGATCACCGTTTCGGCGAAGCGCACGGCGCGCAGCGCGTCGGCGACGGAAAGCTTCTCGAGCTTCTCCGTCACCCGCGAACGCCGCCGCATGCCGGCCGTATCGAACATCTTGATCGTCCGGCCGCGCCACTCCCAGTCAACGGAAATGGAATCGCGGGTAATGCCGGCCTCCGGCCCCGTGAGAAGCCGGTCCTCGCCGAGAAACCGGTTGATCAGGGTGGACTTGCCGGCATTCGGCCGGCCGACGACGGCGATCCGGAGCGGCTTGGTGTCGTCATAAACCGGCTCGAAATCCTCGTCTTCCTCCTCGTCCGCCATGGGCCGGACATCGACATCGGTCTCGGCGATCTCGTCCTCGGCGAAGGCACGGTCCTCGCCGATCGCCGCGACGATCGCATCGCGCAGGTCGATCATCCCCTGGCCGTGTTCCGCCGAAATCGGGCACGGCTCGCCCAGGCCGAGCGAATAGGCGTCGTAGAAACCGGCATCGGAGCCGCGCGCCTCCGACTTGTTGGCCACCAGCACCACCGGCTTGTCGCGGCGGCGCAGCATTTCGGCGAGGGTGTTGTCGAGCGGCGTCAGGCCGCTCTTGGCATCGACCAGGAAAAGCGAGAGATCGGCCTCGTCGATCGCCGCCTCCGTCTGCGCGCGCATGCGGCCCTGAAGCGAATCCTCGTCGGCCTCCTCTAGTCCGGCCGTGTCGATGATGCGGAATCGGAGATCGACCAGCCGGGCGTCACCCGGCCGCCGGTCGCGCGTCACGCCGGGCAGGTCGTCGACCAGGGCGAGTTTCTTGCCGACGAGCCGGTTGAAGAGCGTGGATTTGCCCACATTCGGCCGTCCGACGATCGCAACTGTGAAGGTCATGCCGCTCTCCAGCCGCCGTCCCGGAAATCAGGACAGCTTTCCGCTCGCCGTGATCATGCCGAGAACCATGCGCGCCCGGGTGCGGGCGCCGGCCGGAGCATCGTTGTCGTCGACGATCTTCTGCATCCAGTCCTTCGCCTTGGCGTAGTCGCCTGCCTTATAGGCCGCGAGCCCGAGGATTTCACGCGCGCTGAAACGCACCGGCGAGGTCGGCGCGGCAAGCTCCTCGACCTGGCCCGCGATCTCGGCATAGCTCGCCTGATCGACCATGAGCCAGCCCGCGCGCATCTTGGCGGCATTGCGCATCGCCTGGGGAACGCCGGCATCCTGACCGAGCGCGAGGAAATCGGCAATGGCGCCCTTGGCGTCGCCCTGCTCGGCCTTGAGGGTCGCGAGCCGCATGCGCGCCAGCACCGGATAGGAACCGAAGCCGTCCTTGACGAGCGTCTCGAGTTCCTTCACCGCCTGTTCGGACTTCTTGTCGTTGGCATCCTTGATGGCGCTGAGGAAACGGTCGCCGGAGGCCGAAGATTCACGCGCCTGCCACCATTCGTAGACCGAGGCGCCCGCGACGCCGGCGACGATCAGCACCGCAAGGCCGATAATGGCGGGACGAAAACGCTTCCACGCCGTCTGGAGCTGCTCCGAGCGCAGTTCCTCATTGACCTCGCGAATGAAGGTATCGTCGTTGTTGTTCATCACCATGGCATTGTCCGTGCGTGCGGCCCATCTCCGTGCGGCCTGTCTCGTGGAAAGGCGCTTCTAACCTATTTTCCCGCCAAAGTAAGGGGGCAACCGGAGAATCTGGCAAGGCAGCCATCGATGGCGGAGGACCGATTCGCCTCAATCGCCAGCGATCGCATGGCGCGGCGTATCCGGCCCGGTCCAGTGGCGGATCTTGCCTTCGAGGCGTTCGGGGCTGATCGGCTTGGTGATATAGTCGTCCATGCCCGCCGCGAAGCACATTTCGCGATCGCCGTCGAGAGCATGCGCGGTCACGCCCACGATCGGAACATGCTCGCCGGTCCCGGCTTCGCGCCGTCGGATTTCGGCAGCCGCCTGAAGCCCGTTCATCACCGGCATCGAGATATCCATCATGATGATCGAAGGCCGCATCCGATCCCAGGCCTCGACGGCCTCCGCGCCGTTGCCGACAATGTGGAAGCTCGTCCCGGCGGCGTCGAGTATCTGACTGAAGACGATGCGGTTGACGTCGTTGTCCTCCGCCACCAGAACCTCGACCGCGCCGCCGGAGGCCGCGGCCGCCGGCCTGGGAGGCGCCGTTACGAGGGACGGCGCGGCCGCCAGAGGCGTCGGCATGGTGTCGCCATGGCGCGGCGGCGGCGCTGCCGGTCCGGCGCGCGTCGCGCGGATCGCATCGATCATCGTCTCCCGTAGGATCGCCGAGCGCGCCGGTTTCATGAGATGGGCCTGCGCCTTCAATTCGGCGAGATTCTTCTCGGTATCGCCGATATCGACCGACGTCAGGAAGATGATCGCCGTACCGTCGTTCGCAGGATCGTCGCGAATGAGCCTCGCCACCTCCGCGCCGTTGAGGCCCCGCATCTGGCAATCGAGAACGACGAGATCGAGCGCGAGGCCATGCGCGCGGGCGGCGTCGAGGATGGCAAGCCCCGTCTCGCCGTCCGGAGCCGATACGCCGTCGAAGCCCCAGTCCGTGACCTGCTCCAGCAGGACCGCGCGATGAGCCGCATTGTCGTCGACGACGAGGACGCGCGCGCCCTGGATATTGATCGGCAACGGCTTCCGCCGGCCGCCGGCCGCCGCCACGGCGAGCGGCAGGCTGAGCGTGAAGGCGGAACCGACGCCCTCGGTGCTTTCCACCGATATGGAGCCGCCCTGAAGCTTCGCCAGCCGTTCCGAGATCGCAAGCCCCAGGCCGGTGCCTTCATGACGGCGCGTCGATGAGCCATCGACCTGGGAGAACTGCTCGAAGATCGAATCCAGCTTGTCGGCGGGTATGCCGATGCCGGTATCCTCCACGACCACGTCGAGCCGGACCGTTCCCGCGTCTCCCGCGTCTCGGTCGCGGCCGCGGACGGTTGCGGCGACATGTCCGCTTTCGGTGAACTTCACCGCATTGCCGATGAGATTGGTCACGATCTGCCGGAAGCGGCCGGCGTCGCCGGTGACCAGGGCCGGCACCTCGCCGATGCGCCGGATCACGAGCTCGATGTTTTTCTCGACGGCGCGCGCGGCGAGCAGCGTCGCCACGTCCTCGACCGCCTCCAGCGGATCGAAGGGCGCGAGCTTCAACTGCATCTGTCCGGCATCGAGACGGGAGAAGTCGAGAATGTCGTTGATGATGGTCAGAAGCGCCGAGCCGGACTTCATGATGATGTCGACAAACGTCTTCTGGCGTGTATCCAGCAGGGATTTCGAGAGCAGTTCGGCCATGCCCAGGATCCCGTTCATGGGCGTGCGGATCTCGTGGCTCATATTGGCGAGGAATTCCGATTTCGCCCTGTCGGCCGCCTCGGCCTTTGAGACGAGTCGCTTGAGCTCCGCCTCGCGCTGGACGACCTTGGTTTCGTCGCTGCAAATGATGACGATCTGGCCATTGTCCCGGGCGCGCATCTCGAGATGGATCCATCGGCCGCCGTCGATGGGGAAATCGTAGGAGAGGTCCTTGCGGCTGCGAACCGCCTCCCGGAAGCGCTCGAGACTCTCGACGGTGCGCGCCGGGTCGAAATCGGTCTGCTGGGCAAGCGTCGCGAGATAGGCCGCCTCCCAGCTCTGCCCCGCTTCGAGCGTTTGCGGAGGAATGCCGAGGAGACCGGCAAGGCTGCGGTTGGTCAGGACGATCTCGTCGCCTTCCAGCACCATCAGCCCCTCCGGCATGGTATCGGTGGCGCTCAGGACCAGCTTGTAGGCGCGATCGGCCTCCTCATGCGCCTTGAGAACCTCCCGGTCCCGCCTGTGCAGCTCGGTCAGGTCCAGATAACACAGCAGCGACTTTCCGTCCTGGAGCGGCACGCCGGAGAACAGCAGCATCTTGCCGTCCTCGAGCAACTGCTCGCGGGCATAGGGCGCGCGGCTTCCGATTTCCAAGACGCGCGCCTGGTAATAATCCTCGAACGACGCGCCGACCGGCTGCTGCCCCGCCTCGAACGTGTTCCACAGCAGGTCGCGGAACGGCCGGCCGATGACCTCGCCCCGCCAGAGTTCGAAGGCCTTGCCCCAGACTTTGTGCCTGTAGGCCGCATTCATGAACTGGATGTCGAGATTCTCGTCCAGCACGATCAGGCCGACATCGATCGACGACATGATATCCTCGAGATCGCGCCGCATCGCCTCCGCCGCGGCATTGGCCTCCTGCAACTCGATCTCGCGCTGGCGGATCGGCGATATGTCGATCACCGTTCCCACGACATAGGGCTTGTCGTTCTCGCTGATGAGCCGGCCGGTCTTGACGATGGTGGCCGCGATCCGCCCCCCGGAAACCGGCGTCTCCTCCTCCTGCTCATGCTCGACGCCGTTGACCAAAGTGTCGTGATTGACATCCCAGACGGCCTGGCCGTGCTCGCCGAGCAATTCGAACTCGTCGGTGCCGACAAGCTCCTCGCGGGAGCGGCCGAAAAGGGTGGCATAGGCCTGATTGACGAAATGGAGCTTCTGATCCGGCCCGCGTGCGAAAGCCGCGACCGGCAGGCGATTGAGCAATTCTCGATAGAGACCCGCTTCCTCGATATGGCGCTTGAGCGCCGCCTCCTGCTCCTTCATCTCGGTGACGTCGACCCTCAGTCCGACGAAGAAGCCGCTGGAAAGACGCCGGTTGATGCATTGCAGCCATTTGCCGTCCGACAAGGGCATGAGATCGATGCTGTGCGGCAGTTGCTGTAGCGCCAGCCGCTCGCCGATCCAGCCCTCGCGCGTGCCAGCGTTGAGCTGCGGATCGTCGGGACGGACGCGGATATTGTCGTCGGCCAGGCGCCGCAGGATGTCGCCAAGCTCCATGCCGGGCCGCAGCGGGCCGATCAGGGGGCTGTAAAGTTCGTCGAGCTTCCGGTTGAAATAGACGAGGCGATCGTCCCGATCGTAAACGCAGATGCCGGCGACCATGTTGTCGATGACATATTCGGCGAGCTCGCCGACAAGCGAGCCGCCTGCGCCCGGCGCACGGAGTTCGGCGTCCGGCCGCGACGGGCTTTCATCGCTGCGCCCCCGCCGCGACGCGGCCTGCGGATTGAACACGCCGTAGACGAAGCTCTGCCCGTCGGCCAGCGTGAAACGCTCCATCTCGACGCCAAAGCGGCCCCGACCGAACGGATCGGAGTGGATGGCGCGCTGGTCCTCGCCGAAAACGAGGCAGGCCCGCTCCTTGTCGTCGAGATCGATGAGCGCCTCGACTTCCGTATATTCGCCGCGGCCGGTGCCGACGAGATCCGGGATTTCGAGGTCGAAGAGCCGCGCATAGGCCTCATTGACCGCGACATAGACCAGTTCGCTGTTCTTGATATAGGCGGGGCGATCCAAATCAGCGATTCGGTCGCAGATCGTGTCCAGCAATGGATCCCGATAGTAAATCAACGAATGTCCCGAATGTCCGGATTTTCGACGACGGCAGCAATAGCATTTCCGAATTGAACATTTCGTTAACCATGACACCGTCAACGTTGGCCGAAGCTTGTCTGCCGCGCAGAGAACAGCGTCTTTTCTGCCTGCGGCACGGAAATCTGGAAAGTGTCGCTTTGACGGATGCGGCCCGCGAGGCGATTTGCTACTGTTATGTCTATACAATTCAGCAGGCAGGCATCAGATGAGCGTCGAGGGAACCCAGGCCGCAACCATCCACGAGACCATGGCGGGCGACGGCGGACGGCGCAGGCGCGCGGGCGGCCGCGGGGCCGAGCGGGTTCGCAAGGCGACCGGCCCCTCCTATCTTAACCTCAGGAACACGCGGCCCCATACCAGGCTGCTGTCGGACGACCAGCTCGAGGCGATCCACAATGCCTCTCTGACAGTGCTCGAAGAGATCGGCATGGATGTCATCCTGCCCGAGGCGCGCGATCGGATGAAGGCGGCGGGCGCGGAGGTGACGCCGGGCTCCGAGCGTGTGCGCTTCGAGCGGGGCCTGATCCTCGACATGATCTCGACCGTACCGAAGCAGTTCACGCTCCATGCCCGCAATCCGATGCGCAATGTCGAGATGGGCGGCGACAATCTCGTCTTCGCCCAGGTCGCTTCCGCGCCCTTCGTCTCCGATCTCGAAGGCGGCCGGCGCACCGGCAACCAGAAGGACTATCGCGACCTCCTTCGGCTCGCCCAGTCCTTCGACGTCATCCACACGACGGGCGGCTATCCGGTCGAGCCGGTGGACATCCACGCCTCGGTGCGTCACCTCGACTGCATTTCCGACCTGATCAAGCTCACGGACAAGCCGTTCCACGCCTATTCGCTCGGCCAGCAGCGCAACACCGATGCGCTCGAGATGGCGCGCATCGGCCGCGGCATCACCATGGAGCAGATGGAACGGGAACCTTCGCTCTTCACCATCATCAACTCGTCCTCCCCGCTCCGGCTCGACGGGCCGATGCTCCAGGGCATCATCGAGATGTCCTCGCGCAACCAGGCGGTCATCCTCACGCCCTTCACGCTGGCGGGCGCCATGGCCCCGGTGACGGTGGCAGGCGCGCTCGTGCAGCAGAATGCGGAAGCGCTCTGCGGCATCGCCTTCACCCAGATGGTGCGCCGCGGCGCACCGGCGGGCTATGGCGGCTTCACCTCCAATGTCGACATGAAGACCGGCGCGCCGGCCTTCGGCACCCCGGAATATATGAAGGCGGTGATCGCCGGCGGCCAGCTCGCCCGCAAATACGGCTTCCCCTACCGCACCTCCAACACCAATGCCGCCAACACGGTGGATGCCCAGGCCGCCTATGAATCGGTGTTCTCGCTCTGGGGCGTGGTCGAGGGCGGCGGCAATTTCGTCATGCATTCCGCCGGCTGGACCGAGGGCGGACTGACCGCCTCCTTCGAGAAGTTCATCCTCGATGTCGACCTGCTCCAGATGGTGGCGGAATTCCTGCGTCCGCTCGACGTCTCCGACGAGGCGCTGGCCCTCGACGCGATCCGCGACGTCGGCCCCGGCGGCCATTTCTTCGGCACGGCGCACACGCTGGCGCGCTACGAGAATGCCTTCTATTCGCCGCTGATCTCCGACTGGCGCAACAACGAGACATGGGTCGAGGCCGGCAGCCCGACCGCCTTCGAGCGCGCCAACCGGATCTATAAGGAAACGCTGGCGAACTACCAGCAGCCGCCGCTCGACCCGGCAGTCGAGGAAGAGCTCGACGCCTTCGTGGCGAAGCGCAAGGAAGAAGGCGGCGTGCCGACGGATTTCTGAGGCGGCGGAGAACCGAGGGATGGCACGGGGCAATATGCCCACGCGAATCGATGGCGCGGGCGGTGGAGGATACGCTACGCGGGGAAACGTCCTGCCAGCCCCGATCCGCCCATTATCGTTCCGGCATTCCTTTCGCAAATGCGAACGCGAACCCTTGACATTTCCCCTCGAATGAACGACATGAGTCGCAGCTTTCCCCTCAAGGGCGCCGCGTGAGCTGCCCGGACGACATCGGATCGTGTTAAGAGGCTGAAGCGCGGTGAAGACCGGTCCCAAGGGACCCGAGGCGCCGGAAAGCATTTCCAGAAACAAGCAAGTTCCCAAATCACGCGGGGTTCTTGGACCAGACGAACCGGTAAGGCAATGTCGCTTTACCGGCGGAACCGTTTGGTACCCCGAAAGGTAAGACCTGAATTGACCAGCTTTCAAACGCTCGGCCTCTCGCAATATCTCATGGACACACTCGCGGCCAACGGCTTCGAGACCCCGACCCCCATCCAGGCGCTCGCCATTCCGCATCTCCTCGAAGGCCGCGACCTGGTCGGCCTCGCCCAGACCGGCACGGGCAAGACGCTCGGCTTCGGCCTGCCGATCATCCATCGCCTGATCCGCGAGGGCTCCAGGCCCGAGCCTAAATCCGTCAGGGCGCTGATCCTCGCGCCCACCCGCGAACTGGTGAACCAGATCGCCGACAGCCTGAGGGTCTTTACCCGCAAGTCGCCGCTCAAGATCACCACCGTCGTCGGCGGCGCTTCCGCCAACAAGCAGGCGCAGATTCTCGAAAAGGGCATCGACATCCTCGTCGCCACCCCCGGCCGCCTGCTCGATCTCTGCAACCGCCGTGCGCTCTCGCTGACCGCTACCCGCTATCTGGTGCTCGACGAGGCCGACCAGATGCTCGACCTCGGCTTCATCCACGACCTCAAGAAGATCGTGAAGATGGTGCCGAAGCGCCGGCAGACCATGCTGTTCTCGGCCACCATGCCGTCGGCCATCGCCGAACTGGCCGCCGACTATCTCGACACCCCGGTCGAGGTTTCCGTCACGCCCCCCGGCAAGACGGCGGACAAGGTGGCGCAAACCGTGCATTTCGTGCTCGGCCGCGATCACAAGACCCAGCTCCTCAAGGACCTGCTGCGGAAGGAAACGGATGCGCTCTCGCTGGTCTTCGCCAAGACCAAGCACGGCGCCGAGAAGCTGATGAAGCATCTCGATCATTCCGGCTTCTCCACCGCCTCGATCCACGGCAACAAGAGCCAGGGCCAGCGCGATCGCGCGCTCAAGGCGTTCCGAGACGGCGAGATCCGCATTCTCGTGGCGACCGATGTCGCCGCGCGC
>JAGRLJ010000183.1 GCA_020441805.1 Rhizobiaceae bacterium | reverse complement strand
CCGTCGATCATGAACTTGTCGGTGCCGAGGCGCGAATAATGCGCGTCTTCATAAAGGCCGCGCGTGATGTCGACCGCTTCGCGCCAACTCGATGCCGGCTGCACGTTGACTTCGATGACGCCCGGATCAGGCGTGACCTTGATGACGTTGATGCGTGGATCGTTCGGCGGCGGATAGCCTTCGATATGAACCGGCAGTTTCTTTTCGGCTGCGGTCGCTTCGATGGCGGCCAGCAGTTCGAGATAATATTCCAGCTTCTCGGCCGGCGGCATGAAGACGCAAAGCTTGCCGTCGCGCACCTCGACCGCGATGGCCGTACGCACGGGAATGCCGGAGCCCTGCAACATGCCCATGGGCAGCGGGCCGTGTTGCGCCATCAAGGATTCCTGACGGCGCGGCACGAACGATGCTGTCGGCGCGAGCGGCGGATGCTCGTCGAAAGGATCGGCCGGAACGAGATGCGGATAATCGTTCGTATTGAAATAGGGCAGTGACGCGAGCGGTAGGCGCAGGCCGACCGGTGAATCGCCGGGGATCAGGAAGAGACGGCCGCGCCGCGTCTGCCAGATTTCGCTCAGCCAGCCGGGCTGGCTTTGCGCCGTCCAGTGCTGCACCGGCAAGACGAAGCCGCTCGGATAGGTCAGCGCCCGTTCGAACGTGCGCATGATGCGATTGCGTTCCGCCGGATCGTCGATCTTCGGATTGCTCGGATCGACATTGGCCGGCAGCGCGCCTTCCTTCACCAGCCGTTCGACCGGGTCTTCATAAAGCGGCTGCACGAATTCGTTCTTCAAGCCGAGCCGTGCGGCGACGGCTTCGGTGAAGGCCTGCGCATCAAGCGAGGTCGGCGGTGGCATGGCTGCGCCGCGCGCGATCAGCGCCATGTTCTGCCAGATTGGCTGGCCGTCGCGCCGCCAGTACAGCGAATAGGCCCAGCGCGGCAGTTCTTCTCCGGGGTACCATTTGCCTTGACCGAAATGCAGCAGGGCGCCAGGCGCAAAGCGCGTGCGCAGTCTTTCGATCAGGTCGCCGGCCAGTTTGAATTTTTGGGGGCCGAGTGCGGTCGTGTTCCATTCGGCGGATTGATAGTCGTCGATCGAGACGAAGGTCGGTTCGCCGCCCATGGTGAGGCGGACATCCTCGGCGGCGAGATAGGCGTCGATCTCCCCGCCCAGCCTGTCGAGCTGTTCCCAGCTATCCTGCGGGAAGGGCCGGGTGATGCGCGGATGCTCGGAAACGCGCATCACCGTCATGTCGAAAGCGAAGTCGGTTTCCGCCTGTCCGAAGAAGCCGCCGGTGATCGGCGCCGCGTTTCGATAATGCGGGGTCGCGGCGAGGGGGATATGGCTCTCGCCGGTGAGCAGGCCCGAAGTCGGGTCGAGGCCGATCCAGCCGGCGCCGGGAATATAGACCTCGCACCAGGCGTGAAGGTCGGTGAAATCGACTTCCGTGCCGGACGGGCCGTCGAGCGATTTGATGTCGGGCGCGAGCTGGATCAGATAGCCGGAGACGAAGCGGGTGGCGAGGCCGAGATGCCGGAGGGTCTGGACCAGCAGCCAGCCCGTGTCGCGGCACGATCCCATCGCGGAGGCCAGCGTTTCCTCCGGCGACTGGACACCGGGCTCGAGTCGGATGACATAGCCGATCTTCTGCTGGAGCTCCTGGTTCAGGCCGACGACGAGATCGACGGTCTTCTGGGGCGTGCGGTCGATCGTATCGAGGAAAGCCTGCAATCGCGGGCCGGGGGGCTCGGGCCTCATGTAGATCGACAGGTCTTCCTGCAAATCCTCCGGATAGGCGAAGGGCCACATCTCCGCGCTTTCCTCGACGAAGAAGTCGAAGGGATTGTAGACCGTCATATCGGCGACGAGATCGACCTCGATCTTGAGTTCGGTCACCGGTTCGGGGAAGACGTAGCGGGCAAGGTAGTTGCCGTAGGGATCCTGCTGGAGATTGACGAAATGTCCCTCGGGCGAGACCCGGAGCGAGTGGCTGAGCACCTTGGTCTTGGAATGCGGCGCCGGCCGGAGGCGGATGACCTGGGGCGAGAGGATGACGGGCTTGTCGTATTTGTAATGCGTCAGGTGATAGATGCTGGCCTTGATCGACATAAGGTGTCTTGTTCCCCTGCTTTTGCCTGATCTTGTGCAATGCAAACCGGGAAAGCAAGCCGTTAATCGACGGCGGGCGATGGAAGTGCGGCGGCCGATCGCGATCCCGGCGTCGCCGGATCCGCCTAGGCGGTTTTGGTCGACGGCAGGGCCAGGCGGTGGATCAGGGTTTCGAGCGTATCGGCTAACAGGACACGCGCGTCGTCGCCGAGGCTCGACAGGATCGATTCAAGTTCGCGACACGGGTCGAGGCGCAGCAATGCCCGGCCCGAGGTCGTCAGTTCCAGGATCTCCGCCTTGCCGCGCGGCTGGTCCTTGGCCTTGGTCAACAGGCCCTTGTGCAGCAGCGTGCGGACCGTGCGGCTGACCGGACCGTTCGCCATGCCCTGGAAGCGCGCCAGCTCGCTTGCCGTGCAGAGGTCGCGGCGCGCCCTGGAGAAATAGCGCAGCGCCACCCACTGCGCCGGAAACATCTCATGCTGGTAACCCCGGGCATGCAACATGCGGGCAAGCAGTTCAAGCAGATCGGCAAGCGCCGTCGCGGACGGTGTGGTCATGGCCTCCTCCTGCGCGGTTCATTGCGGTGCGCGGATAAGAAGGATGAAGCCATATGCCGTCAAATCATTTGCCCCCGCAGGATGAACAATTTTATAAAATGATCGGTGCAATTGACGACTTTCCAACAATATCAGTATGTTAGGAGATTCTTATTGAGGCTTTCGCCTTTTCTGCGATGCGCCGTTCCGGCGAAAAGACGGAATATCGGTTGCGACATGGCCGAAATGCGCCGCGCTTATCGAGGGCATCGTCGCGTCGGATCGGCCGCTTCGATATGGATTGGCGCCGTGCTCGTCCGGTGCGGATATTGGACAAGATCGCAAAGTTCGCCTAGATGCGGCCGTGATCCCGCTGCATTCGGTGCCGATGAAGAATGTATCAAGAATGGTCCGGCGACCTGAGCCTGCCGCGCCCGCGCTCGGCATGGCCGTCGCCGTCTACCTGCTGGCGGCCGGCAACCTGACATTCTGGCACAAGGCGTGGGAAGGATTCGCGACCGGCCCGGCCTTCGCCGCTTTCGCCGTGGCCACGCTCGCCATATTCCTGGCCGTGACGGTCGGTTTCGCCTTTCGCTATGTGGCGAAGCCGCTTTATGTCTTCGCCATTCTTTCGACGGCCGCCGCATCCTATTTCACCGATACGTTCGGCACGATCATCAATGCCAATATGATGGAAAACGTGCTTGCGACCGATTCCGGCGAGGCGGGCGAATTCTTCACGGTCGGCTTCCTTGTCCATATGCTCGTCTTCGGCCTGTTGCCGTCCCTGCTCGTGCTGTGGGCGAAGGTGCGGCACCGGCCGCTCCGCCCCGCGCTCGGCGGCAATGTGCTCGCGGCGGCAGCGCTTCTCGCCGTGGCGACGCTTCTGATCTGGCCGAATTATGCCGAGGTGCGCGCGGCGATGCGACGCGACTTCAACGCCATGCTCGGTACGCTCAATCCGTCCGGTCCGGTTTCCGCCGCGGTTCGGACCGCCGCCGCGGCGATTGCCCGACGCAACATCGTTCGGGAAGCCGTCGGTCTCGATGCCCGGAAGGGCGCGTGGATCCGCGCGTCGCGCCGTCCTGTCGTCGCCGTGATCGTGGTCGGTGAATCCGCGAGGGGCATGAACTTTTCCCTGAACGGCTATGGACGCGACACGAATCCGGAGCTCGCCCGGCTCGGCGTGCTCAGCTTTCGCGACGTCACGAGCTGCGGCACCGAGACCAATATATCGGTTCGCTGCATGTTTTCCGGCCTGACGCGCGCGACTTTCTCCAGGGAAAAGGCGGATCGCCGTGAGTCGCTGATGGACGTTCTTCAGCGCGCCGGCTTCGACGTCGTCTGGTGGGACAATGACGGCGGTTCGAAAGGCGTGGCCGACGGGGTCGGCTATCGCAGCTACATGATGCGCAACGATCCGGATCTCTGCCTTGCCGGCACCTGCCAGGACGATATCTTCCTCGGCGATCTCGACGAGAAGCTGGCCGGGATCGGCCGGGACTCCGTCATCGTCCTGCACCAGAGGGGGTCCCATGGACCGGCCTATTATCTGCGCTATCCCGATACGTTCGGCCCCTTCCGTCCCGATTGCCGCAGCTACAGTCCGGCGGACTGCCCGGCCGAGGAGGTGCTCAATGCCTATGACAATACGATCGCCTATAGCGACCGCTTCCTGGCGCGGGTGATCGGCCTCATCGAAAAACATGCCGCGCGCGCCGATGGGGCGATGTTCTATGTGTCCGACCATGGCGAATCCCTCGGCGAGGGCGGCCTTTACATGCATGGCGCACGCTTCGAGAGCGCCCCGCGCACGCAGACGAATGTGCCGCTCATCCTCTGGGCGTCGTCCGGCTACCGCACCCTTTCCGGTCTGGACATGGGCTGCGCCGGCGGGCTCCTGGAGCGGGCCTATAGCCACGACAATGTCTATCACACGCTGCTCGGCATGATGGGTGTCGAGACGTCGGTCTATCGGCGCGACCTGGATATCCTGGCCGGCTGCCGGCCCGTGTCTTCCGCGTCCTGACGGTCCCGGCTCGCCCGCCGGCCTCTACCAGCCGGCGAAGGGGGCAACCTTCTCGTCATCGACCCTGCCGGCCGCGGCATCGGCGATCGCCCGGCCGAGAATATCGACCGCCTGATCCACCTCCCGGTCGGTGATCACCAGCGGCGGCGTTATTTCGAGGACATTGCCGCCGACATAGTGGACGACGGCGCCGAGCTCGAAGGCGCGATAAACGACCTTCTGGGTGAGCTTGTGATCGGGCGTCATGGAGGCGCGGTCGGTCACCAGTTCGAGGCCGATGGCGAGGCCGTGGCCTCGGACATCGCCAATGACGTCGCTTGCCGGCATCAGTTCGCGAAGGCCCGCCATGAAACGCTCGCCGGCGGCATGCGCGCGCGCCGGGAGATCTTCCTCCACCAGGGTGCGCAGCACCTGCCGGCCGACCGCCGTGCAGATCGGGTTGCCGGCCGTGGTCAGCAGGGCGGAGGCGGCGGGGCCGTCCAGGATCTCTTTCGGGCCGACGGCGGCCGACAGCGGGAGCCCGGCGCCGATGACCTTGCCGAAGGTGACGATGTCGGGAACCATATCGTCGAGCTGGAAGCAATGCAGGAGGCCCGGCCGGCCGAGACCCATCTTGACCTCGTCGACCGCCAGAGGCGTCTCATATTTGCGGCAGAGTTCGCCGAGCGCCTTCAGGAAGCCCTTGGGCGGGACGATCAGCCCGCCGTCGGAGAGGATCGGCTCGGCCATGACGCAGGCGACGTCGCCCCTGGCGAGTTCGGCCTCGATCTCGGCCAGGCTCGCCTGCGCGGTGGCCGCGACCGGGTCGTCGCCGTCCGCATGCGGGCGGAAAGGATTGGGATAGGTCGCCAGATAAAGGCCCGCATCCGGCTGGGCGCCGGCGGCGATATGGACGCCCGACACATGCATCGCCACGCCCATGCCGCCATGATAGCCGAGCTTGAAGGCGACGATCCGCCGCCGGCCGGTGGCATGGCGGCAGGCGCGCAGCACCACGTCGTTCGCATCGGTTCCCGCATGGCCGAAATAGACCCGCCTCTCGCCGTCGCCCGGTGTCAGCGCCAGCAGTTCCTCGGCGAAGCCGACGCTGTCGGGATGCACCGCCGAAAGCCCGCCGGCGCCGGCTGGCCGCTGGGCCGCGCGGGTGATCGCCTCGGTTATCTTGGGATGCCCGTGGCCGAGGCCGCATGCCGTCCAGGTGGCGGAGAGGTCGAGCAGGCGGCGGCCGCCGTCCTCGATCAGCCAGCTGCCTTCCCCGGCGACGACGGCGATGGGAAAGAAGCGCAGCTTTTCGATGCCCGCGACAACCTTGGCGTCGCGCTCCAGAAGACTGGCGGCATGGGTCATGAAAGATCCTCCTTGGGCGGTTGGGGCTATTTTCGGCGCGCGAACAGCAGCCAGAAGGCGACGCCGACAAGCGCCGTGGAAGCTGCGAGGATGATGACGTTCAACGCATAGATCAATGGAACGCTGGACGAGTGCGAGGCCGCCTGCTGCCAGAGATAGATCGGCAGCGTCTCCTCGCGTCCGCGCAGGAAGACCGAACGGGCGATCTCGTTGAAGGAGAGCAGGAAGGCGAAGAGGCCGCCCGCGACGATACCGTCGCGCAGCAGGGGAAACTCGATATCGACGAAGCGGCGCAGCCGACCCGCGCCGAGATCGGCGGCGACGTCGAGCAGGCGGGTGTCGAAGCGCAGGGACACGACGAGCACGGCGAGCAGGGTGAAGGGGAAAGACCAGACGAAATGGCCGATCACCAGCGACCAGAAGCCGAGCTTCAGGCCGAACAGGACGCGGAAATAAAGGAAGAGCGCCGTGCCGACCACGACTCCCGGCACCATCAGCGGCAGGAGCGTCGATGCCAGCAGGACGTTCCGGCCGCGCAGAAGACGCGGTATGGCGCGGCCGACCAGCGCCGCCGTCAGCATGCAGACGACAGCGACCAGCGCGGCGATGCCGAGGCTGAGGCCGAGCGGAGCCAGCCAGTTGCCGTTACCGGAAAGCGCCTCGTACCAGCGCAGCGTATAGGGACCGGGAAAGCCGCTCAGCGGCTCGGCGCTCACCGACATGACCACCAGCCAGAGCAGCGGCAGGTAGATGATCAGCAGCGCGGCGATGCCCGAAGCCACGCCGAGCCGCATCCAGGCGGGGTGCTCCGACCAGGTCCGCTTCGGCTTCTCGCGCATTTCCGTCATTGGCCCACCCCCGTTCCGAATGCCCGCCGGGCGGCGAGGACGAGGATAAGGATCAGCGCGACCATCAGCAGGAGCATGAAGACCGAGAGCGCCGCCGCCGCCGAATAATCCAGGATCTGAAGCAGGCTCTGGATGGAGGCCGAGAGCACGATGACCTGTCCGCCGCCGAGCAGGGTCGGCACGACCGGGTCGCCGATCATCGGAATGAAGGTGAAGACCAGCCCGGCCGCGAGCCCCGGAAAGGAGAGCGGCAGCACGACATGGAACAGGGTGAAGGCGGGGCTCGCGCCCAGATCCTTGCTGGCGGCGAGGACTTCGTCGTCGATCAGGTTCATCGCCAGATAGAGCGGGAACACCATGGTCGGGAAATAGGGGCCGATCGTGCCGATGACCACGGCGAATTCGGAAAAGAGCAGCCAGTCGAGCGGCTGGTCGATGATGCCGAGATGCAGGAGCATGGCGTTGACCGGGCCGTTGAGGCCGAGCACGGCGCGCCAGACGATGGTGCGCGCCGAAAGGCTCAGGAAGAAGGGGATGGTGAGCAGCGCCAGCGCGGTGACCTTGATCGCCGTGGACTGCGTGCCCTTGGCGAGCCACAAGGCGAAGGGAAAGCCGATGGCGAGTTCGATCAGGGTGACGATGACGGCGATGCGCAAGGTGCGCACCGTCACCTCCCAGCGGCCGGAGGCGAGCAGATCCCGATAGGCGTCGAGCGACGGCTGCCAGGCGATCTTGAAATTCTCCAGCGGAAACAGCGACCAGAACAGGAGCGCCGCCAGCGGCAGGACGACGATCAGCGACCAGAACAGCATGAAGCCGGCGAGACCGTCCGGCCCGACCGATTGCGGCGCCCTGAAGATGTTTGCCCGTTGCATTGCCCGTCGTCCCGTCACGTTGAGCGGGGCGGCCCATGAGCCGCCCCTGTCGAAATCATGCCTGCTTGAAGCGCTGCCACTCGGCTTCGATCGCCTTGACATGGGTCGGCGACGAATTCTGCCAGTAGAAGGGCAGCGCCATCTTCTTCTCGACCTTGTCGATGTTCAGTTCGATCGCCTTGACCTCTTCGGCGTCGAGGCCCGCCGTCTTGGCATATTCGAGGGCGGCCTGCGGATTGGAGGTGGCGTAGCCCTGCTGGATCGCCATCAGCGCGCCATAGTGGCCGCCGAGGAACCAGTCGATCGTCTTGTAGGCGCGGTCCAGCCGGTCGCCGGAAGCCTGGGACGGCAGGTAGGCGCCGATCATCCACTTGGAATAACCTTCCTTGACGGAGGCATATTTCACCGGCTTGCCGTCGCGCTGCAACTGCTTGATGACCGGCTCCCAGCATTGCTGGATCTGCACTTCGCCATTGCCCAGCAGATCGACGGATTCCTCGTAGGAATGCCAGAAGGCGCGGAACTGGCCGGCTTTCTTGCGCTCGATGAGGAAGTCGGCGACCTTCTTGGCCTCCTCCGGCGTCATGTTGGACGGGTCGGCGATGGTCTCGCCCTTGCCCATGAGATAGAGCGCGGCGTTCGGCATGGTGGTCAGCCAGGTATCCTCGACCGCGACCTTGCCGAGCATGGCCTCGTTGTCGAAGACCAGTCCCCAGGACAGCGGTTCCGCATCCGGGACGGCATCCGCCACGTAACCGAAGGAATCGGCGTTGAAGACGATAGGCGCGCCGTACTGCGTCTTGTCCTCGCCGGACAGCAGCGGGCTCGACTTCACGTCGGCCGAGACCTGGTCCCACAATGTCAGCCGCGAGGGATCGAGCGCCTGGAAATGGCCGCTGGCGCCGAGGCGGTCCTCGATGCCGCCGTCGAAGACGAAAAGATCGAAATCATCGCCGGCGGAATTGGCGACGACTTCCTGCATATAGACGCCCGGATCGCTGTTGACGCCGACGAAATCCATCTTCAGGCCGGTATCGCTCTCGAAGGAGCTCCAGTCCTGAAGGGCGCAGGTGGAAACACCCATGACCCGGACGGTTTCGCCCGCGGCAAATGCGCTGCGGCCCACGAAGGGGGCCGCGAGCGGCACTGTGGCGACCGTCGCCAGTCCCTTGAGAAAGGTGCGGCGCGCGACGCCGCGATCTGCATTCGAAAGCTTCATGTCATTCCCCTTCTTGCTGTAGCTTGCAATTCAATCGATCAGGCGGGCAGGATCACGAGGTCCTCTTCGCCGAGCCGCAGGCGCAACCGGTCGCCGAGCGCGGCGTTCTCCCAAAGTTTCAGCCGCAGGTCGCCGATGGGCGAAGAGCCGGACACATCGAGATATTTTCCCTTGTAGGCGCGGTTCTCCAGCTTCGCGTCCACGAGGTTGACGCCGGTTTCGCCGTCGCGCGCGAGCCGGATCTTTTCGGCGCGGATCGCCGCCATCACGGTCGCGCCCGGTTCGGGCGGGCGCTGCGCCGTCCAGACGCCGCGGAAGAGGCTGCCGGCCATGTCGATCTCGACCCGGTCGCCGTGAACGGCCGAAACGCGGGCGGGAAGGATGTTTTCCATGCCCATGAATTCGGCGGAGAACAGGCTGTTGGGCCTGTCGAAGAGATCGACCGGCCGCCCCTCCTGGGCGATCTTGCCGCGATTCATCAGGAGGATGCGGTCGCTCATCGTCAGCGCTTCCTCCTGGCTATGCGTCACATAGATGAAGGTCATGCCGAGACGGCGCTGGATCACCAGGAGCTCGATCTGCATGTCGATGCGCAATTTCTCGTCGAGCGCGCCGAGCGGTTCGTCGAGCAGCAGGATTTCCGGTTCGAGCACCATGCTGCGCGCCAGCGCCACGCGCTGTTTCTGGCCGCCGCTCATCTGCTGCACGCCGCGATCGTAGAAGCCCGCCAGCTTGACGATGTCGAGCATGGCCTCGGCTTTCTGCCGGCGCTCGCGGGCTGGCATGCCGCGCACCTTCAGCCCATATTCCACGTTCCGGCCCACGCTCATATGCGGAAACAGGCCGTAATGCTGGAAGACCGTGGTGACGTTGCGATGGTTGGCGGGAACGGCGGTGACGTCGCGCCCGGCTATGGTGAGCCTGCGCACGCGCGTCGGCATTTCGAGCCCGGCGACGATGCGCAGCAGCGTCGATTTGCCCGAGCCGCTGGAGCCGAGAAGGGTCAGGAACTCGCCTTCCCGCACCTTGACGGAAACGCCGTCCAACGCCACGACACCACCATAGTGGTGGCTGACGTCCTCGACATCGAGTATGGGCGTGGTTGACGCTTCCTGTGATGGCACGGATCTCTTTCCTCGGGCTATGGGGGATTTCCGACTTCGGAAAAAAGGAATACAGATTTCATTTCGACGTTGCAACTCAAATTATGAAACGGATGATCCATTAATGGAGAAAAACGGAAAGCGCGGCCAGAGCCGTGAGACCGCCCCTGGCCAAACAGAGCCGCGGCAAGCCGGACCCTGCGATCCGCCCGACGGACTGGTGGAGACGATCGCCACCCGGATCGCCAGGCACCAGACCCATCTCACCCGCAAGGAACGGCAGATCGCCCGCGTCCTGGTCGCGGATTCCCCGACGCGCGGACTGGAAACCGTCGCCGAGCTCGGCCGGCGCGCCTCGGCGAGCGGGGCCACGATCCTGCGCTTCATCGCCAAGCTGGGCTTCACAGGCTATCCGGAATTCCAGGAGGCCTTGCGGCACGAGCTCAACGCCACGCTGGAATCGCCGCTGGCCCGCTACCGGGCCGCCGACGAGCGTCTCGGCGGCAGCGACATGCTTGCCCGCTATGCCGATTGGAGCGCCATGCTGATGCGGCAGACGGCGGATCTCGTCCCGACGCCGGAATTCGAGGCGATCGAGCGCCTGCTGGAAAATACCCGGATTTCGATCTCGGTGGTCGGCGGGCGTTTCAGCCGGTCCATCGCGGAGCTGTTCTGCTACGGCCTGTCGAACCTCCGTTCGAATGTGCGTCATATCGAGGACGACGAGCGCGCCCTGGTGCATGCGCTTCTGGAGATCCGCAAGCGCGACGTGGTGATCGTCTTCGATTTCCGGCGCTATCAGGAGAATATCGTCAATTTCGCGGGCCTCGCCGCCGATGCCGGGGCGACGCTGGTGGTCATCACCGACAAATGGCAATCGCCCTGCGCGAAGCGGGCGCAGCATGTGCTGGCGCTTCCGGTCGCCAGCCCCTCGATCTACGACTCGGCGCTGGCCCCGATCCTGTGCGTGGAGGCGCTTGTGGCGCTGCTGGCCGAACGGCTTGGCCCCGTCACGGAGGAACATACCGGGCGGGTGGATACCCTCTACCGGCAATTGTCAGTCTGATTCCGCGCGCGCTTTCGCGAGACCCGCGAGCTCGGAGCAGATTTCCGTGGTGGAGGCCAGGCGGCAATAGCCGGCGAAGGCAGCGAGCGCATTGGCATGCCGCTCGGGACTTTTGGTGGCGCAGGCGTCCTCGATGCAGACCATGATATAGCCGCGGTCGGCGCCGTCCCGCAGCGTATGGTCGACGCATTGGTCGGTCAGGAAGCCGGTGACGAGCACTGTGTCGATGCCGAGATTGCGCAGCACATAGTCGAACATCGTCGAGTTGAAGAGGCTCGACGAGCTTTTCGGCAGGACGATCTCGTCGCCGCAGGGCGCCACCGCCGCCACGACCGCGGCGTCCGCCGAGCCCCTGGGAATGTTGAAGCCGCTCAGCTTGTAGTCGAGGCTCCGGTCTCGGCCGTCGAGCGTCAGGCTTTCCATGACGGTGTAGATGCATTCGATCCCGCAGCGCCGCGCCGCCGCGAGCAGGGTGGCGATATTGGGAATGCTGGTGTCGCGCGCGCGGCCGTGGAAATAGGGTTCCGTCCCGGACAGCCCGTCATGGAACGTGGCGTTCTGCACGTCGATGACGAGCAGCGCCGTTCGGGCGGGGTCGATGGGTCGCTTGCGCGGGTCGGTGGGCGTCATCGCCTCAGTCTCCGGAATAGGCCGGCACGACCGCCCGCCTGAATGCATCGGCCAGCAGCGCCGCCATCCGGCGTTGCTGGCGGCAGGTCGAGATCAGGTCCTGGCAGATCTCGATCTCCACATAGGGCAGGCCCGGAACCTCCGCATGGTGGGGGATCGTGTAGTCGCCGGCGAAATCGATCGTATAGGGAACGTTGCGGCCGATGCGCAGGCTCCCGGTCTCCGAGAGCGACGACAGCAGCCGGTCGGCGATATCCCTGTCCGGGCCATGGATCACGCCGATATCCCAATCGCGCTTCACGCCGCCATAGACGCGCGTGAAACTGTGCATGGCGCACAGGACCGGAGCCCGGCCGAGAAAAGCGCGGCGCTCGTCGATCAGCCGGGCGAGGGCGGCATGATAGGGCTCGAAAATCTCCGTCACCCGCGCCTGCCTGTCGGCCGCCGACAGGTCCCGGTTTGCCGGCACGGCGCGGCCGTCGCTGACCTCGGGCATGGATGTCGGCGTGTTCGGGCGGCGGTTGCAATCGACGACAAGGCGTGAATAGGCCTGTCCGATCAGCGGCGCGTCGAGATAATGCGCCATCCAGGACGAGGTGGCATAGATGCCGATATCGATGCCGATATGGTCCTCCAGGTCGTCCTCGGCGAGCCCCATCGAGCCGAGCCGCCGCGGAACGCGGTTTCCGGCGTGATCGCAGGCAAGAAGCAGCGGCGAGGCCCCGCCGGGCCGGCCGGTCAGCACAGGGGACGGATCGTCCGGCCCCAATAGCGCAACCGCCTCAGTAGACTTCAGCATAGCGGCGCACCTGTTCCTCGGGATCGATGTCGGCAAGCAGGCGGAGTTCGCTGCGCTTGTGCATCAGATAGGCGTCGCGGAACTCGCGGCCCATCCATTGCTCGATGCGCGGGTCCTTCTCGAATTCGTCGAGCGCGGCCTCCAGCGAGGCAGGAAGACGGCGAAGTCCCGCCTTGCGCCGGGCCTCCTCGCTCATCTCGCCCGGATCGCCGCTGGTGGGCTCCGGCAGTTCCAGCCCCCGGCGCAGGCCGTCGAGGCCGGCCCAGACCAGCGCGCCCAGCGCCAGATAGGGCGAGGCAGCCGCATCGGCGGCGCGATATTCCATGTTGAACCCCTTGGCCGGGTCCGCACCGCCCACCGAAGGCAGCGGGCAGATACGCACGCCGGCCTCGCGATCCTTGTCGGCGAGATTGTTGTAGCTCGCGCTCCACCGGTTGGGCTGAAGGCGCTCGTAGGAAATCGCCGACGGCGCGGTCAGCGCGACGAAGCTCGGCATGGCATCGAGAATGCCCGCGGTGAAGCGGGCGGCGGCCTCCGACATGGCGCAAGGCCGCGCGGCGTCATAGGTGACCGGCCGGCCATGGCTGTCCTGGAGGCTGTAATGGATATGGACGCCGTTGCCCACCAGGCCGAAGCCCATGACCGGCGAGAAGGTCGCCTTCCGACCATGGGCGCGCGCGACCGCGCGCACGATCTCGCGCAGCGCGACCGCGCGGTCGGCGGCCTTGATGCCGACGGCCGGGGCACAGGTCACCTCGAATTGCTGCGGACCATATTCCGGCAGCACCATTTCGGGTTCGATATCGTTGACCTGCAAGGCATGGACCACGCTCTGCGCGAAGGAACCCTGGAGGCGCATGGAATCGAGGGAATAGGCATCCCCCAGGCGCGGCTCCGCGCCGGAATAGTGGAATTCGTGTTCGAAGGCGGCATTGAGGCGCAGGCCGAATTCGGCCTCCAGCGCTTCCAGGCCCCGGGCGAGCCAGCTTCGCGGGCAGCATGACCAGGGCGCGCCGTCCAGTTCGTGAAGGCTGCCGAGGATGAAGCGCTCATCCGGCCGTTCACCGTCGAAGGCGACACGGACTTCCGTCTCTGCGGCCGGCATGATCAGCAGTTCGCCTCGCGGTCCCCACGGCGTTTCCACGATCTGGCCGAAGGCGGTGATCATCAGATTCGTCGGGGCGAGGCCCACGCCCCGTCGCTTGCGTTTCTCCAGGTCGGAAAGCAGAACGCCTTTCCCGCGCACCTGGCCGGCATAGTCGCAAATGCACGTCATGATAATGTCAGCTTGTTGCATGTCAGCGGATCCCACATCTTTGCCAGCATGTATGATCCATTCCAATTTCCTTCGCAATATCATTTTTTGAAATTTCTGTTTCGTGCAGGCGCCGATCCATCGGAAAGTGTTGAAAGCGCCGCCAGGGGTTTGGACCGGTGGAAAGAAAGGTGCCGCGACGCATCCCTTTCCGCTTTTCGCGATCTCGGTCCCGTCATCAAATCGGAGAGCGCGGCGCCCGACACGGAGGTATGCCGGACGATCGATCACGACGCGGCCCGCCCAAGGGCGTAAATCCGGCGGTCCCGCAGCGCATTCCATCGTTCCCGGGGAACGATGCGCCAGCAGCCTCAATCCGTTTCAGGATAACCCAGTGCCAACAGCGCCCTGTGGAACTGCGACCGCACGCCCTCGTCGGCAAACGGAAACGCCACAAAGAAGCTTCGGACCGTCGCGTTCGGATTCATTTGCAGGCTGTATTCATACCAGCGTCTGGCGGCGGCGGCGTCTCCGTTCATATGGGAGATGGCCGCTGCGATCGCCTTGATCAGATAATGCGCGCCGGGCTGCTGAGCACCGAGGACCGCCCAGTTCTGGGCCTCAGCCATTTTCCCGACCTGCATGTTCGCCATCCCTTTGCAGGATTGCATCGCATACAGGAATGGGTCGAGCGGGCTCAGCGAGATTGCTTGCTCGACATTTACCAGTGCCGACGCGCCGTCACCGGCCATGACGTCTGCCCAGCCGTGGGCGTAGTAGCCCTGCGCAAAACTCGGGCTGAGATTGATCGACCTCTCGATCCATGTCTGTCCAGCGGCCGGATCGAGCCGCAACCAATGCGAACGGCCAAAATTGAAATTGCCGAACGGGTCCATCGGATCGAGTTCGAGGCTCTTTTCCGCAAAGCGCTGCGCTGCATCGATCGCCATGCTTCGATCGTCATGATAGCGGAGGAATGCCGCCTGAAAACTCGTGAAAGACCGGGCCGCAAAGGCACGAGCGAAATTCGGATCCAATTCCGTTGCGCGCTTGAGATAGCCTTCCGCAAGAGCGTTGTCGGTCTTGTTGAATCGAAACATGTGTTGAAGCCCGGTATGATAGAAGCTCCAGGCATCGAGCGAGTCGGGATTTCGCAGCCTGGCGAGCGCCGCCTCGTGCTGCGGGACATGAAGCTCCATCGCGGAGGCCACGAGTATCACCAGTTCGTCGCGAACTGCGTGAAGGTCCTCGATCGGCCCGGTTCGGCGGTCGCTCCAGACGACTTGACCGGACCGGCTGTCGACGAGATCGACCGACAGACCAAGTTGTCCGCCCAGCAACTCCACATCCCCGGTGAGGATGTAGGAGGCGCCAAGTGCCTGGCGAAGCACCGAATAGTCTTGCACAGCAGTGCGAAACCGGAAGCTGGATCCGCGGGATATGACTTTCAACCACCGCAAGCGAGAAAGTGTGGAGATAATCTCACCCGGGATTGCATCGGCGATCGAGGCAAATTTCTCGTCGCTGGAAAGATACCCAAAAGGCAGAACGGCAATGGACGGTTGCTCGCCACGGCGATCCTGCGCCTCCGTTGGGGTGCTCTCTTCAATCAGGACGGAAGCAGGAACCGACGGATTCGCCACGGCGATCTGTACATCGCCGACAAAACGGAAACCCCGTCCATGGACCGTCCGAATGTATTTCTGATTGGTGCCATCGTCACCAAACGCCTTGCGCACCGACTTGATGGCGGTTGAGACGGCGGCATCGGAGATGAAGCGCCCGTCCCAGATTTTCTCGATCAGTTCGTCCTTGCTGATCAGCAGACCCTGGTTTTCGACAAAGTAGCAAAGAACTGCAAAGGCACGCGGTTCTATTTCGACGCCCTGTTCGCCGTCGCGCAATTCCCCGCGCTTGTAGTCGAGCGTGAATCCGTCAAACCGATATTGCAAACCGCCAGCCCCGCGAAAACACATGCTTCCCTCAAAAAATACTCAAAACCGCTCAAGCGCGCAACCGTGCCGGGCTCTAGGGTCATTGTCAGGCCGAACGCAGAGGCCAGCCAACCAGCGGAAAGTTCCGCTTCGAAACCCGACAAAGAGGATCAAGCACATGAACCAGAACCAGCAGACCGGCACCGTCTCCAACGGCGTCAACACGGAGGCGCTCATGGGTGCCCGCGGCGCCTTCGAACAGATGCCCGAAGCCGCACAGTTCACATTCCAGAGCACCTGCGACTGGGTGGATGGCACCTACAGCCAAAACAGCATCGGCAGCTATTTCGGGCTCGGCCAGAGCCACGAGCGCAAGCAGAACTACATGATCGCGTCCGATCATCCGGAGGTCTTCGCTGCGTCCGATCGCGCGCCGACGCCGCCCGAAATCGTTCTCGCCGCGCTCGCAAGCTGTCTGACGGGCGGACTTGCCTCGGTCGCGCAGCATCGAGGCATCCAGATCCGCTCGGCGCGCGCCAGCGCCGAGGGCGATGTCGACGTGCGAGGAATTCTCGGCATGGACCCGGACATTCGCAACGGCTTTTCCTCCATTCGCGTTCGTTTCGAAATCGACGCCGATGCTTCGGCGGCCGAAATCAACGCGCTGGTCGCCCAGGCGCAGAAGCGCTCGGCGGTGTTCGACATTCTGACCAACCCCACCAACGTTCACGTGAGCGTTGCCTGAGTGCCGCCTGAATGCTGCCCGATGCCGTCCGATCTCGCCTTGTGCGATCGGGTGGCGTCGGCTCCCGGACAAGGATGAAGAAAAATGGTTCACCATGCGCCGCATGTCGCTCGTTCCCGAGGCTTTCGCCAGGCAATGGACGTGAGCAATTTCGACATTGAAACGCCATTTCGGTTCAAGCCGGCGGGACAGGTCCCGCACGGGTCCGGCCGGTTGCCGATGGTCGAGGGCTGAACGATGCGCAGCATATCGACATTGGTGATCGGAGCCGGCCAGGCAGGTCTGGCCATGAGCCATTGCCTGTCTCGACAGGGCATTGGGCATGTGGTTCTCGAGAAAGCGGAAATTGCCAATGCCTGGCGCAACCAGCGCTGGGACAGTCTCCGTCTTCTCACGCCCAATTGGCAGAATGATCTGCCGGGCGGGCTTCCCAATGTGGCCGCGCCGGACGGGTTTGCGACAGCGGAGGATTTCGCCGCCGGACTCCGCGATTATGCCCGGAGCATCGGAGCGCCGGTCGAGGAGCGTTGCGAGGTCTCTTCGGTTCGCGCCGCGGGGAATGGCTATGAGGTGCGAACCAATCGCGGCGACTGGTATTGCCGGTCGCTGATCCTGGCCTCGGGTGTCAACAGCAGACCCTATATGCCCCCTTTCGCAAGGGAAATTTCCGCCGGTATCCGGCAGATCACCGCGCATGACTACAAAAATCCGCAGCAGATCGCGCCCGGCGGCGTGCTGGTTGTCGGCGGTTCCGCCAGCGGCGTTCAACTGGCGTCCGAGATCTCGGCGGCAGGACACGAGGTGACGCTCAGTATCGGCGAACATATCCGGGTGCCGCGCTTTTATCGCGGGCATGACATCCAGCTCTGGATGGACCGGACCGGACTTCATGCGCAACCGGCTTCCCTCGTCGCGGATATCGACCGCGCCCGCCGGGTGCCCTCCTTCCAGTTGATCGGATCGGCGGCGGAGCGGTTCCTGGACCTGAACAGCCTTCAGGATCAGGGGGTGGAAATCGTGGGCCGGCTCGCCTCGATACAGGATGGCGCGGCGCTGTTTTCCGGATCCCTCGCCAACCATTGCATGCTGTCCGACCTGAAAATGAACCGCCTGCTCGACACGATCGATGCATGGATTTCCGAGCGCGGACTTGCGCTCCCGGTTCCGGCGGAACGATTTGCGCCGACCAGGGTTCCCCGGGCGCCCCGGCTTTCGGAGGCGCTCGGCTCAGGCCGGTTCAGGACCATCGTGTGGGCCACCGGCTATGTCCCGGACTACAGCTGGCTCGATCTTCCGGTTCTCGACCGCAAGGGCCGGCTGATCCACGACAAGGGTGCGGTCGCACCCAACCTCTACGCACTCGGCCTGCCCTTCATGCGTCGCCGCGATTCATCCCTGATCGGCGGCGCGGGCCGCGATGCGACCGAAATCGCCCAAATTCTCGACCAGACATCGCGGCGCAAGGCCGGCTAGGAGATTGTGATGACAAAGACCGGACCAATGGAAAATAACGCCAGGCCGCAATCGGAGCGGGACCGGCTTATCCGCGTGCAGCAGACCGCTGTCATGGATAGAATGCGTGCCGATCTATCGGCGGCGCAGTCGACTCTGATCGCGACCGGAAGCGTGACCGAGGGGCTTGCCTGTCACGTTGAACAGGGCAAGTTCAAGGCGACGATAGACATGGGGCTCGGCATGGGGGGCGATGCGTCCGGCCCGCCGCCGGGCTTCTTCGCCCGGGCAGCGGTTGTCGGCTGTGTCGCCATCGCCATCAAGATGATGGCCGCCAGGGAGGGCCTTTCCTTCGAAAAGGTCGATGTGGAGGTTGCGATGGATTTCGACGATGCCGCGCTGTTCGGGCTTACCGATCGAAGCGCGGCGCCGCTGGCCACACGCGTCGGGATCACGGTCAAGAGCGATGAACCCGAAGAGGTCGTTGCCGATGTCGTGGACCGCGCCCTGGCCGCGGATCCCTGGTATCTGGCGCTGCGCGACGCGCAATTGGTCGAACCGCAGTTGAAAATCAACGCGTAAACGACGCATTGTGCCGCGCCATATGCGCAGGCCCTGTGCGAAGAGGACGCGTTTTCCAGGCGCTTCCCGGCGGCCGGGACATCGGAACGGAATGCGCGCCGGGCAACGCCCGGCGGTCGTTTTCCGGTTCCATCCGAGGACATTTGCGCATAATCCGGCGGAGCGAAGCGTGCATCGTCGCCTTCGCGGTTGCTCATCAGCACGGGAAGGACACATGCCTCTCTCCATCGGCCTTATCGGCTACGGTCATTTCGGCGCATTCCTCCACGCGCTCGCGCGGCGCTATGTGCCGGAGGTCGAATTGAAGATCCATTCGACGGGTCGGGCAGCCGACGGTCAGCTGTTCTTCTCCGTCGAAGAAACGGCCGTCTGCGACGCGGTCGTGCTGGCTGTGCCGACGAGCGCCTATGCGGCGACACTGGCGGAGATCGGCAGTCACTTGAAGCCGGATGGCGTCGTCGTCGATATCGCCACGGTCAAGAAATACACGATGGATTTGCTGCGGTCGGCGCGTCCCGACGGTGCATTCATTGCGATGCATCCCATGTTCGGGCCGGAAAGCTACGCCAAGCGCGACGGCGATGTGACCGGCTTTCGGATCGTTGTCACCGGGCACAGCCTGGCGCCGTCGCAATATTCGGCGCTGTGTCGGAAACTCCGTGCGGTGGGCTTCTCGATTATCGAAAGAACCGCCGACGCGCACGACAAGGATCTCGCGGAAACGCTTTTCCTGACGCATTATGTCGGCCAGGTGATTGCGCGCGGCGGATTTGAACGGACCGATATCGATACGGTCTCGTTCGGTTTCCTGATGGACGCGGTGGATTCCGTGCGGCACGATGGGCAGCTCTTTCAAGAAGTCTATCGATACAACCCTTATTGCCAGCAGGTGATCGAGCGCTTCGACGGGAGCGAGCGGGAGGTGCGGCATGCAATGTTGAGTTCGGAGGCGCCCGATCGGCAGCGACAATAGGCTGAGCCGGCACTCCGTCAATCTCCACATGCCGTCTCGAACCGCCTTGGACCAGCCGCATCGCTTGTCCGCGACGATATCGCTCCCGTTGTCCCGAAGCCTCCTTCGGCGCGGAGATCCGGATTTCAAGCGATTTGGAAATCCGTAGACATGTCGGCCCCGGAGTCTCTGGCTACAAGATGCCGATTGCCTGGAGCCAGCCTTTCCCAATATAGGTTCGCAACCTCGCGCTCTGGAAGGGCGCGCCATAAGCCGCCGCCCGAACGGGCGCGGCCGGAGCGAACAGCGTGACTAGCAATATCGGACTCGTTCTTGTTTCGGCCCTGGCCGCCTGCCTGTTCTTCTATCCCCGCGTTCTGCATTCGCGGCCCTGGCGCGCCACCGTCACCCCGTTGGCTTCGATCATCGGTTCGGGCTTTCTCGTGGTCGCGCCGATCCTGGCGGGCACGTTCGGCAATGCCGCCTGGATGGCGATGCTCGCACTCTGCGCGATCGGCTATCTTTACGGCGCGGTCATACGCTACAACATCCGTTATGTCGAACCGCGCCTGAGCGGGCTGCCGAAGGCCGGGGCCTTGATTGAGCGCGCCTCCGATTTCATGCTCTCGCTCGCCTATTTCGTATCGGTCGCGTATTATCTGAATCTCTTCGCTGCCTTTGGGCTGCGTATCTTTGGCGTCGAAAGCAGATTTGCCATCCAGGCTGTCGCCACGGCGGCCATCGCCGGCGCGGGCCTGCTCGGACTGTCCGGCGGATTGCGGGCGCTCGAGCGCTTTGAGGTCGGCGCGGTCGGCCTGAAACTCTCCATCATATCCGGACTGGTCGTGGTGCTCGTGTTCTTTGCGGCAGGCACCCCCAGGGCCGGTCCGCCTCCCGCAGTGGAGCAGGGTTTCACGTCGCTTCAGGTTCTGCTCGGCCTGGTCATCCTCGTACAGGGCTTTGAGACGTCCCGGTATCTGGGCAATGAATACGATAGCGAAACGCGCATTCGAACGATGCGTCACGCGCAGTGGATATCGAGCGCCATCTACATAATATTCGTGTCTCTGGTGACGTTTCTTTTCCAGGAGGACCTGCCCGCGACAGGTGGCGAAACCGCGATCATCGACATGCTGCGCCCGCTCGGCGGAGCCGTGGCGCCGCTTCTCATCATCACCGCACTCGCGTCGCAATCGTCCGCGGCGGTTGCCGATATGAACGGTGCGGGCGGGCTGCTTTCCGAAACGACGAAGAGCCGGTTGTCGGTCAATGTCGGCAATCTGGTGACGGCGCTCATGGCGATCGGGATAACGTGGAGCGCCAATATCTACGAGATCATCGCCTATGCCTCGAAGGCGTTTCTCGGCTATTACGCATTGCAGTCGGTGCAGGCGGTCCGTTCCTCGTTCGAACGGCGCCAATTCGGTCGGGCGCTGTTGTTCATCGCCGCCGCCCTCCTGGCCATCGCCGCCATAGCGCTCGGAAAGCCGGCGGCCGCCCAGGGAGAAAACGCCCGGCAATTAAGGCCGGGCGCATTGGTCTCGGCGTTCGGGAGGACCGCCTAGATGTGGAAATCGCTCTCGCTCAGTTGCGAGACGGTCAGGCCTTCAAAGAGCAGGGTGGAATCCGCCGACAATTCAAAACGCGCACCATCAGCCGTGTCGACGCCAAGCGCCAGAACTTCAGCCGCCGTCAGGGCAAAATCGTGGAGCACAACCTGGTCGATACCCGTTTCGAAATCGCCGATCGTGTCGGTTCCGTAGCCGGAGGCGAAGAAGAAACTGTCTGCCGTCCCGTCGCCCGCGCCGCCAAATCCGCCACCGAACAGGTAGTCGTTGCCCGTGCCGCCGCTGATATGGTCCCTGCCTGTCCCACCGGCAAGAATGTCGTCGCCCGACTCGCCCTCGAGAATATCGTTATCCCTGCCGCCATCCAGCCGATCGTGGCCTGCGCCGCCAATGAGCGTATCGTTCGACGCACCGCCGAGCAGGACATCGTCATCGTTGCCGCCGTCGAGCCGATCCTTGCCGCCGCCGCCCACAAGCCTGTCGTCGCCAGCCCGGCCGATCAGAATGTTGTTCTTTTCATTGCCGCGCAGGTCGTCCGCGAAACCGGCGCCTCCGACGACTTCAATGGATCTTAGGGTGTCGGTCCCCTGGTCGGCGCCGATGTTCTGACGTTGCCTGTTGAGATCCACCCGGATACCACCGGTCGCACCGAAGAAATCTGCCGTGTCCCGGCCTTTGCCGCCATCCAGGATGTCGTCGCCAATACCGCCCATGATGACATCGTCGCCGTCGCCACCTCTTATGGTGTCATTTCCGGCTTCGCCAGCAAGCGTGTCGGTTTCCCGGCCGCCGATCAGCCGGTCGTTGCCATCGTCGCCGAAGATATAGTCGGCGCCGTCGCCACCATTGAGCAAGTCGTTGCCGCCGCCACCGTCGAGAACATCGCCGCTGCCACGGCCGAAAAGCCGATCGTCGCCGGCGGCGCCGGAGAGAATGTTATAGGCGTCGTCGCCACGGACGACCGTGTCGAAACGGCTGGTCGCGACGGCTTCGATGCCCTTGACCGTACTGCGGCCGGATATGTTCGAGGTCAGCATTCCGGCTTCGAGATCGATCACCACGCCCCGGCCGAAAGCCTCCGAAACAACGAGCGTGTCGTGACCCTGGCCGCCCTTGATGACAAAATGGCCATTCGTTGCGCCGGTGCTGGATCCATTGCCATCCAGCCGGAAAATGTCGTCGCCGCGCTGGCCGAGGAGGACGTCGTTTCCGAACCGGACGATCAGCTTGTCGCCATCGTCGCCGCCCGCCAGCTTGTCCTTGCCCTCTCCGCCATAGAGCGTGTCGCTGCCTGCGCCGCCCCGGAGCACATTGGACCTGTCGTTGCCATAGAGTTCGTCGTCGAAGTCCGTTCCGATCGCATTCTCGATACGAACCATGGTCGCGAAATCGACCGTGCCGTCGATGTCCTTGGCGGTGCCATGTTCAAGATCGATCGTCAGGGCTTGGCGCTGAAAGGCGAAAGAGGCCGTGTCCTTGCCCCTGCCGCCGTCAAGCATGTCGTTGCCATCGCCGGAGAAGAGCATGTCGTCGCCCTTCTGGCCGAAGAGAGAATCGGCGTCGCCGAACGCATAGAGCACATCGTCGCCGCCTATGCCCGAATTGCCGTTTGCGCCGTCGCCACGCACGGTCGACGATTGATAGAGCGCCGTCAGCACGTCCTTCCGGCCGTCGATACCGTCGATCGTTGGCTGGCGGACGTCATAGATGGCGAACCGCGCGGTTTCATTGCCCGATGTGTCCTCCTTGACGAAACCGACGATGATGCGGCCATCCGCGAGGATCTCGACGCTGGGGTCGCTGTTGGTCTGGCCGGAGCCGGGAGCCTCGATCGCGAATACGTCGCCGTCCGGAGTGCCCGCCGCCGTATAGTGCTGACCCCGCACGGTGGTCTGGTTGAGATTGTTCACCTCGACCCATGTAATGACGAAACTGTCATCGTCCAGCGTGGCAACCCGCGGCGAGGACGCATTGTCCGACAGGGACTGGTCGTCCAAAACCATCGGCTCGCTGGTCTTTGGCGCGCCATTGGCGTCAAATCTGAGGAAGACGACGTCTTTGTCGCCGTTCACGGCAGATTGCCAGACGACGACGAAGCCATCGCCCTGCGCGGCCACGTCGGGCTGGAGGTCCGGAGCGATCGAGGCGGTCGTCCCGGGCAGGCTGGTCGCGTAATTGGTGAGTCCCGAACCATCCGGCGCAATCAGGCGCATGAAGAGGCCGTCATGCGCGTTGCTGCTGATGTCCGGCGTATGCGCTATGACCACGACATTGCCGTTCTTGAGCTGGGCCGCCGCAAGCGCCTGTTCCCCGTCGACAAGCCCTCCGCCATTGACCGTTTGAATTGTGGTGAACGTGCCGCTCGCCGTGCCTTGATCATACGTCTTCACATAAGACGCGACCGAGCCTGAAGACACCGCCTGGTAGTGGATTTGCAGGCTGCCGTCTTCGAGCATCACCAGATGGGGATCGCCGTTCTTGACGGCCGGGCTGTCCGTGACAACGGTATCGGCAGCGCCGATGACGGGCGATCCGTTGACCTTGAACGAGACGGCCTTGTGTTCGATCGATGCGCCGAACTCCGCATCGGCTTCGTATACGATGTGAAAGCCGCCTGAAGCGTCGGCGGCGAGGTCGAAGTTTCCCACATTGCGTTCGGTGCCGGCAGCGACCAGAAACTCGGAGCCGATGGGCTCGCCAATGGGATTAAAAAGCTGACCGACAATATCGTGGCCGTCGGAAATGGCGATGCCGGTATTTTCCGTCGCTCGCCAGATCACGACGAAATTCCCGTTCGACAGGGCGACGATTTCCGTTTCGGCGGCATTGGTGGCGGTGTTCGCGACCCGGGTTTCCATCCAGGAGGTGGGCTGAGACATTATCGAGATCCTTTGGCACGTCGCCGGCCGTCGGGTTTCGATACGGCCAGCGGGTCTATTTGAAGGGTTTCATGCGGCTGCATCCGGTGATGCGCCGTTGATCCCTATTTGCCGGATGCCGCGAATGCGTACTTGGGCGATCCTCGGGAAATCTCTGGCGAATATCGGGGAGCACGGTCCGAAACCTCTCGTCCTTGGCCATTGCGCGTTCGGACGACGCCTGTCCTCGCGGATATTGTTCACAATGTTCAAGCATCTGAATATTATTGATTTTTCAAGAAAGCAGCCGTGACGGCGACACGATTCCACGGCCGATCCGTGGCTGGGAGACGGGCATCCCCATACAATCCTCAGACTTTCTTCAAGTCCGGCTCAAGCAGTCCAATGGCCGAGCGCCTAGAGTGCATTCATCAAGGCAGGCGCGGGAGTGGTTTTCGCGCCGACCACGCCGCAACACCTATTGTGGGATATAGAGATGACTGCAATTCACTCCTCCATTCTCTCGACAATCGGGAACACGCCGATCGTTCGCGTCAACAATCTGGGTCCGAAAAATGTGGAGCTCTACGTCAAGCTCGAGGCCTTCAACCCCATGGGGTCGGTCAAGGATCGTCTGGCCCTCGCCGTTATCGAAGCGGCGGAGCGGGACGGCAGCCTGAAGCCCGGGCAAACCGTCATCGAGGCGACCTCCGGCAATACCGGTATCGGGCTTGCCATGGTCTGCGCGCAAAAGGGCTACCCGCTCGTCATCGTCATGGCGGAAAGCTTCAGCATCGAGCGCCGGAAGCTCATACGGTTTCTCGGCGCGAAAGTCATCCTGACGCCCGCGTCGGAAAAGGGCACCGGAATGGCTGCAAAGGCCGAGGAACTGGCGCGCGAACATGGCTGGTTCCTCTGTCGCCAGTTCGAGAACGAGGCCAATGCCAATATCCACTCCGAAACCACGGCGGAAGAGATATTGTCCGCATTCGGCGGTTCGGGCCCCGACTACTGGATTTCCGGCTTTGGCACGGGCGGTACGCTGAAAGGTGTCTCCCGCGCCTTTCGGTCACGAAGCCCGAACACAAAGATAGTCGTCGCCGAACCGGACAATTCACCCCTGCTGGCAACCGGCATCCGTCAAAGCCGCAACCCCGACGGCAGTGTCGCCGCAAGCCATCCCGGGTTCCGTCCGCATCTGATGCAGGGCTGGTCGCCGGACTTCATCGCCAAACTGGCGGAGGACGCGCTTGATGCGAATTATATCGACGGTTTCCAACCTGTCGCCGGGGGACATGCCCTTGAATGCGCCCGCGACTTGGCGAGAAAAGAAGGCATATTCTGCGGCATCAGCGCCGGAGCGACGTTCGCCGCGGCGCTGAAGGTCGCCGAAACCGCGCCGGATGGGTCGCGTATTCTCGCGATGTTGCCCGATACCGGCGAGCGCTATATGTCGACGCCGCTTTTTGAAGGTGTCGCGGAGAATATGGATGCCGAGGAACTCGAAATCGCGCGATCGACACCCAATTACCGGTTCGACGTCAAGGCGAAGCCGGCGCCGGCCCCCGCGGTCAAAATGGTCGAGCCGACCCGGAAGGCGCTTCAGTTCGTGGAAGCGGTCACGTCGAACCAATCCGAACCGGTGGTTTTGTTCGCCCTGGAATGGTGCGAATTCTGTTGGTCCGTGAGACGGCTCTTCGCCGCCGCCGGCATTGATTACCGCTCGGTCGATCTGGATTCGGTTTCCTACCAGAAAGACGATTGGGGTGGCGATATCCGCGCCGCGCTGCGCCAGGTCACCGGCGCGCCCACCATTCCCCAGATCTTTGTGGGCGGCGCCCATGTCGGCGGCGCAACCGAAACATTCGACGCCTTCAATTCCGGCGACCTGCAAAAGATGCTGAACGCCAATGGCGTAGCCTTCAAGGCGACCGGATTGCCCGACGCCTATTCGTTTTTGCCCAAATGGCTTCATGCACGGTGATGGAGAGAAAGATGGCGATGCAAAAACTGCACCCGGACGATACCGCATCCCTGTATGAGGCCGTCGCCCGATACGCCAAATACGGATGCGATGCCGAGAGGCCGCTTCATCCGTCCAGAAATGCCGAACAGTTGCGCGCGGCATTCGCGGTCGATCTGTCGAAAAGCGGACGACCGCCGCTCGACGTCATTCATGATTTGATCGCCGCGGCGGAGCCCGGATTGGTGGGCAGCACGCGCGAGGGCTTTCTGGCCTGGGTTATCGGCGGTTCACACCCGGCGGGTATCGCGGCGGATTGGCTGACCGCGCTCTGGGGGCAGAATGCCGGCATCTACCAGGCCTCGCCCGCGGCGGCGGTCGCCGAAGAAGCCGTCGAGCGATGGCTTCTGGACCTCCTCGGCCTGCCGGCATCGGCCTCCATCGGCCTCGTGACCGGCGCGACCATGGCGGGATTTGTATGTCTCGCGGCCGCCCGGAACGAAGTCTTGCGGCGCGTGGGCTACGATCTGCCTCAACATGGCCTTGCGCGCGCGCCGAAGACCACCGTTTTTCTCGGCGCTGAGGCCCATTCGACCATCTTCGCCGCGCTGCGCTATCTCGGCTTCGGCGAAGCCAATTTTCGCAGGATTCCCGCCGACCGAAATGGCAGGCTCGATACCGCCAGGCTGGAGAGCGCCATGAAAGGTGCGGACGGTCCGGCAATTGTCATCGCCCAGGCGGGACATATCAATACCGGCGCCTTCGATTCCCTGTCGGAAATTGCCGACATCGCCCATCGTCATGGCGCCTGGCTGCATATTGACGGGGCATTCGGCCTCTGGGCGCGCACGGTTCCGGAATTGTCGCATCTCGTGCATGGCGCCGAGCTGGCGGATTCCTGGTCCGTCGATGGCCACAAGTGGTTGCAGGTTCCCTACGATTGCGGATTTGCCATCGTCGCGGACAGGGATGCGCATCGCCGGGCGATGGATATTACAGCCGGCTATCTGCCGAGCGAATCCACAGATGGACGCAATCCCAATCATTTCGGGCCTGAACTGTCCCGACGCGCGAGAGGATTTGCCGTTTGGGCCGTCTTGCAGACGCTCGGCCGCGACGGGATAACGAATATGGTGCGCGCGCATTGTTCGACCGCCAGGGATCTGGCGTCGGAACTGTCCGCTCTGCCGGAGGCGCGAATCGAGCATGACGTGGTCCTGAACCAGGTCACGGCCAGCTTTGGTCTGGCGGAGGATGACCAGACGGGACGGGATAGGCTCACCCAGCGCGTTTGTGATGAACTGAACGCGACCAACCGGTATTTTCTGAAAACGGCGGACTGGCGCAATCACACGGTTCTACGCTTTTCCCTCTCCGGCGCCCAACTGGATTCACAGTCGGTAAAAGACCTCGTCCGGGAAATCAAAACGGCGATCGACAGGTGCCGGGCGGTGCATGTCAGCGATGGCCGTTCGAAGAGGAGCTTCTCCGATACATGGCCATTGCCATTGCCGGCGCATGTCGCGTTTTGACATTTGTCGGTTTCGATCGTTCGAGGCTGTCAAGGATGGCGGGCAAGACAATGTCTGTCTTCCCGATCGTCATGGCCGATCCCGTTCAAGTCGCGGTTCGGCCGGTATGTGTTGCCCGCTTCCGCCCGGCGGCCGATGCTGCTATCTTTTCCCGGATTGTTGAACGGTTTGCCTCGGCGGCTTGCAGCATGGCCCATTCCCGGGGGCTCCGGTCATCGATGGAACTTGACCGCAAGGACCGCGTGAAATAATTTCAACAAGAAGAATGTTATGAATCTCACGGAGGAATAGCTGAAAGGCGAGGGCAATAGCGGTGACGGCGGTTTTCGCTGGTCTCCGCAGGATAATCGAATCCAGGTTGGATTCTGCCTGGAGTTGGTCACATGTCAGGAGCCGGCATCGATGAACTATATCGGCGTGGAAAAGTCGTAAGACACGCCAAGAACAGGTTCCGGGAATAAATTCTATTCGTCTACTATAGATCGAAATTGGCAATCGAATATTTTGATTGCCTGCTTATTTTATTGTATTTTATATCTTGTGTCAGGAAAAACTAATCACTGGTTTTGAATTGCCTTATGGCGCTTCTCTTTCTTGCGCTCTAACAATTTGGTGCTCGCGCTGTTCCTCTGCCCCGATCAGTGCAGGACCCGGAATTGATGAGAGAACGCAGTGCCAGTTCGTAAAGCAACTGTCGACCGATCGGAACCGTCCCCGGCCTCGGGCCAGCTTCCCAAATTGCGGATCGAGAACCTCTCCTGCCGGTTCGGCGATATTCAGGCCCTTCACGAGATCAACCTGACTGTCGAGGCCGGCGAGTTCGTCTGCATTCTTGGCGCGTCCGGATGCGGCAAGAGCACGCTGTTCAATATCGTGGCCGGATTGCAGAAAGCGACATCCGGCAACATTCACATCGACGGAGCGAATGTTAACGAGAAGCCCGGCCATGTCGGATACATGTTGCAGAAGGACCTTCTGCTTCCCTGGCGAACGGTGCTGGGCAACATAACGCTGGCCGCGGCCCTTACCCGTGGCACGCGGGACGCCGACAAAGAGCAGGCGCGCGAACTCGCCCGGAAATATGGGCTTGGGGATTTTCTCAACCACTACCCTCATACTCTTTCCGGCGGCATGCGGCAGCGCGTGGCCATGATGCGGACCGTCGCCGCCGGCCGCCCGATCATGCTGCTGGACGAGCCTTTCGGGGCGCTCGATGCCCAGACGCGGCTGGGAATGCAACAGTGGATTTTGGAAATATGGCGCGACCTCGGCGTCACGGTCCTGTTCGTGACGCATGACGTGGACGAAGCCATCTTCCTCGCCAGCCGCATCGTCGTCATGACGCCGCGGCCAGGGCGTATCGCGGAGATACTTGAGGTGGACCTGCCGAGACCGCGCGATTTCGACAGCCTGACAACCCCGACCTTCGTGGAGCTGAAGCGCCGAATCATGAGGCACCTCTATGGGAAGGATTCCGATCATGGATGATCGCAGGCTTGGCTGGCTGGTCGGTCCCGGCAAGAAAGTGTTCATCTGGATCGGCGCTCTGCTCCTCATTCTCATCGCATGGCAGGGGGTGATCGTCGTCACCGGCCTGCCGGCCTATATTATCCCCCCGCCCGGCGTGGCGTTCTCGACGCTGCACGAAAACTGGCCGCTCTACGGTAAGCTTCTGAAACAGACCTTGCTCGAGACCAGCGTCGGCTATGTGCTGGGCGCCTCGTTCGGTTTCCTGCTGGCCCTGCTGATGGGACAGTTCAGGGTCGTCCGGATGCTGGTCGTGCCGGCGATGATCGTCTCCCAGGCGGTGCCTATCGTGGCGATCGCCGCACCTCTGGTGATCATCTTCGGCTTCGGCATCGTTCCCAAGCTCATCATCGTCGCCTGGATCGTCTTTTTCCCGGTGGTGGTGAGCGTGCTCGACGGACTCTCCGCCATCGACCGGGACGCGCTCAATCTCGCCCGTCTCATGGGTGGCGGCGGCTTGCGCACGTTTCTGATCGTCAAGCTGCCGGCCTGTGTGGGACCGCTGTTCTCGGGCCTGAAGATCGGCGCCACCTATGCGGTGACCGGCGCGGTCATCGGCGAATGGACGGCATCCTCCGAGCGGGGTCTCGGCACTTATCTGCTGGCTGCCAACGCCCAGATGGACACGGCCGGCGTCTATGCCGCAGTTCTTCTGCTGACGGCGGTCGGCGTCGGATCCTTCCTGCTGGTGCTCGGCATAGAAATACTCGCGACGCCCTGGCGTCATCGGGCGATCGCGCCCCGCTGGGCGCGCTAGGAGTAAATTTTCCATACCGCGAACCAGGAGATGTTGTGGACCGAAAAATAGTGCATCGCTTCCAAAAATAACCGGTCATCACGGCCTTTGTCGCCACGACGCGGAAGCGAGGCCCGAAACACATCCAGCGCTGCCGCCCAATCCTTCTCCGTCATCTTCGTAGACATCGCCGACCTCCAAATCAGTCGGCTCTCCATGAATCAGTCAAATCCTCTCAGAGGAATCCCCACCGCTCTTCATGCGGCGATCCGTCCACACAGCCAAGAACTTTGCTCATCGGATTTTCCCTACTGTGAAGGTGCAGGCGGACACGGCCCCCATTTGGTGGCCGTGTCCGCCCGAGCGTTACTCGGCGGCTTGGGCCAATGAGGAGACTGCGACTTCGCCAAGGTGCGATTTGAGGAAGGGAATGACGCGGTCCAGCGCGATGCCGGTCGGAACAGGATTGTCGTAGAGGTCGTAATGCGACCAGCCGTCGACGACGACCAGTTCCTTGTTCTTGGAGGCGGCGCGACCGTAGATCTCCATGCTGTCACGATAGGCACCGAAGCCTCCGGGCCTGTCGCCAAACACCACCATCATCGGCTGCGTCAGCAGCGTTTCGGCGAAGGCGAAAGCATCCCACGCGATGGCCGGCGCGGCATGCGAGACCAACATCCGCGTACCCGATCCCGGGGCCGGGCACCGGTCGCGGTAATAGTCGGTTGCCTCCAGCACATCGATGTCCTTGATGCCAGCCGCTTTGCCCTCATCGACGCTGGCGGGCAGGAAGATGTTGATGTTCTCTTCCGCTCCGCCGTTCTCGGCGGTGCGCTGCGCGGCCATTCCTTCGAGCGCTCCGACCGGGTCAAAGTTGCTGAAGCCTTCCCGCATCAGGCGTCCGAAGTTGACGCCGGTGATGCTGACCAGCGCCTTGATGCGCTTGTCGATGATGGTGGCTTTGATGGAGTAGCCGCCGCCACCGCAGATGCCGAGGATGCCGATCCTGTTGGCGTCGACATAGGGCAAGGACTGGGCGTAATCGATGACATCGCGATAGTCCTTCACCCGCTGCTCGGGGTCTTCGATCCAGCGTGGTTGACCGCCGCTGTCGCCCTGGAAGCTGGCATCCGGAACGATGACGACGAAGCCAGCCTTTGCCAGCGCCGCGCCGTAGACATTGCCCGATGTCTGCTCCTTGCAGCTACCGATGGGATGGTTCGAAACCACAGCCGGATAGCGGTTCCCGGCGTCGAAGTCGGGCGGGAAGTGAATGTTGGCGGCGATGTCCCAGTACATTCCGGGATTGCGAATGTTCACGGTTTTCATGTGACTCTCCTGTTCATCTGGCGCGCTTTGCGCTCGTCGGTTCCGCAATTCCGTTATTCGGCGGCTTGCCTGGTCATGGCGCCGGCAGACAACTTCGTCTGGAAGAAAGGTGCCAGGACCGAGACCGCCTCATCGACGTACTTCTCGCCGTCGTACAGCTCCATGTGGTTCGCACCCTCGACGACGTGGAGTTGCTTGTCCGAGGAAGCGGCACGCCGAAGGAGATCGTCGCTCATCCATTTGCTGCCGGCCTTGCTCCCCGCGACGATCTGGAGCGGCTGCGTCAGGTAGACCTCGGCCATGTGATACGCGTCATAGGTGATGATCTGGTTCAGGCTGCGCAGCGTCGCGAAACCGGGAGCAGTGGGGTATTCGGCGCGCGGGGTGTGGTAATATTCCCATGCCTGGCGCAGTTCTTCGTTCGGGGCATCGGCCTCCTTGAGCGGAGCGAGCGGCATCTGAGATTTCTGGGCGCTGGCGGCATCGGTGGTGCGGGCGTTGGACCCCGCCTCGATGTAAGGGAGGGCGTCGATGTCTTTGACGTTGTTCTCCCAGCCGTTCCGGAACATCGAACCGATGTTGACGGCGCTGACCGTGCCGACCGCCTTGATCCGACGATCCTGAATGGCAGCGTTGGCAGTGTAACCTGCTCCGGCACAGATGCCCATCGCGCCGATGCGGTTCTGGTCAATGTACGGCAGCGTCGTCAGGTAGTCGATGACAGCGCTGACGTCTTCGGTTCGGATGTGGGGATTTTCCAGCTGGCGCGGTTCGCCACCGCTTTCGCCCTGATAGGAGGCGTCGTAGGCGATCGTGACGAACCCAGCCTCTGCGAGCTTGCGGGCGTATGAACCGGCGGTTTGCTCCTTCACGCCGCCACCCGGATGCGACACGACGACGGCGGGGTAGCTGCGGTTCTCGCTGAAGCCTGCGGGAAAATTGATGACCGCCGACATGGTGATCGTCGGATTGTTCGAGTTGGTGAAGCTGATCTTTTGCATTGTCATCTCCTCTTGGAATGTCTGGCTTTCGTGTGCGCCAGGGTTGATGACAGGAAATATAGCTCCTCCTAATTCATCACTCTATGATAGAGATATGCTTGAACCTATCAGCGAGGTGATGAATGAAGCGCGAGGAAATGGCCGACCTAACGGCTTTCGTCACGGTGGCGGAGGAGCGGAACTTCACGCGCGCGGCGCTCAAGTTGGGGCTTTCGCAATCGGCTCTGAGCGGGATCGTGCGGCGGCTCGAGGAAAGGCTTGGTGTGCGCCTGCTGGTGCGCACGACACGAAGTGTAGCCCCGACCGAGGCGGGAGAGCGGATCGTTCAGACACTTCAGCCGATGTTGCGCGATCTCGACGAGCGCATCGCCGACCTCGGGGAATTCCGCGATAGTCCCGGAGGTACAATCCGCATCACTTCTGTCGAGCATGCGGCAAAGACCATCATTCGTCCGGCTCTCACCAAATTGTTGGGGCGCTATCCCGATATCACTGTCGAGGTGGTCGTCGACTACGGTTTGGTAGATGTCGTCGCGGATCGTTTCGATGCCGGGGTCAGGCTGGGCGAACAGGTGGCCAAGGACATGATCGCGGTTCGGATGAGCCCTGACATACCCATGGCCATCGTCGGCTCCCCAGCATATTTCGAAAAAATCCCGGCTCCATCCAACCCGGACAAGCTCGTCGAGCATCGGGCGATCAATCTACGCCTTCCAACCACCGGGGTTCTGAACGCGTGGCGGTTGGTCGAAGGCAAGCGCGAAGTCCGGGTTCATGTCGAGGGGCCGCTCGTCTTCAACACGTTGGACTTGATCCTGGACGCCGCGGTGGGTGGCCTTGGGATCGCCTATATACCGCTCGACCAGGTCGCGGCCCACATTGCGGATGGCCGCTTGATCAGGGTCCTCGGCGAGAACACGCCACCGTTGCCTGGCTACCACCTCTATTATCCAAGCAGGCGACACGCGTCGCCGGCATTCCGCTTGTTTGTGGATGCTGTGCGCTATAAGGTTTGACCAACTGGCCGGACCCGTGGNNATACCAATCGTCACTGAGGCTGACTCTCGGGCTTCCCAAAAGCCGACGAATCTGAATCGATGGCGCAAACAGGGAGTTAACGATGAGTTCGGCGATTTCGTTGCGGTCAGACTATGACGGGGATGGGTTGCGTCGTTTGGCTCGGCAAACGAAGGATGCCGACCAGGCTCGGCGTCTTCTTTCGCTGGCATCGATCTATGATGGCGGCTCACGCACCGATGCGGCCCGGCTTGGCAGTGTGACGGTTCAGATCGTGCGCGACTGGGTCGTGCGGTTCAACGCACGCGGTCCTGACGGCCTGGTCAACGGCAAGGCTCCAGGCAAGCCTTCGCTGTTGAACGATGAACAGCGTGTCGCTTTGGCGCAAGCCATAGATCGCGGGCCGACGCCGTATCTGGACGGCGTCGGCCGGTGGCGACTGTGCGATCTGGCGCAGTGGATTTGGGAAGAGTTCCGAGTATCGGTGAGTGAGGAGACCCTGGGCCGCGAGGTGCGCGCGATGGGCTACCGCAAACTCTCCGCTCGCCCCAGGCATCATGCGCAGGATGTTGCAGCGGCCGAGGCATTTAAAAAAACTTCCCCGCCACTGTGGCAGAAATCGCCGCTGGTTCCGCCAAGGGCAAAGTGATCGAAGTCTGGTTCCAGGACGAAGCGCGAATAGGCCAGAAGAACAAGATAACCCGCCGCTGGGCCAAGCGGGGATCAAGGCCATCCGCGCCACACGACCAACGCACCCGCTCGGCCTACATCTTCGGCGCGATCTGCCCAAAGTACGGCAAGGCGGCCGCCCTCGTCATGCCGTGGTGCGACACCCATGCCATGAACCAGCACCTCATCGAGATATCCCGCAACGTCGCGAACAATGCCCACGCCATCCTCGTCATGGACCAGGCGGGATGGCACATGTCGAACAATCTCAGCGTTCCCGAAAACATCACTATCCTGCCACTGCCGCCGAAATCGCCGGAGCTCAACCCTGTCGAAAATCTCTGGCACTTCATGCGCGACAACTGGCTCTCAAACCGCGTCTTCAGGTCCTACGACGATATTGTCGAGCACTGCTGCAACGCCTGGCGAAAACTGCAGACGCAGCCATGGAACATCATGTCCATCGGGCGCAGAGAATGGGCCCAAGGGTTCTGATCAATGACGGTTGGTATTATACAATGCCTGCAGCACCAGGATCTTGAACATCAGCACCGCCGGATATGGCGGACGCCCGCCTTTCGACCCATCAGACCGCTTCAGGGCCTTGGCCAGCGGCTTCTCGAAGACAGTCCACGGGATGATCGCGCTGAACTTCTCCAGCGGATCGCCGGCCGCACTCAGCCGCTCGTAACGCTCGTCCAAATCCCAAAAGCCTGGCTGCCCGCCCATCATCCGTTCCCCGCAAATCACGCAAGCCGGAGTGAATCACGAAAGACGCCAAAGGGCGAAGGTATTTCGAGGTGTCCAGGTGGCGTCGGAGCGCCGGCGCTTCGGTTATCGCCGTATCCACGTCATGCTCAATCGTCAGGGGATTGTCATGAACCTGAAGAAGCTCACTCAGGCCCGCGCCGACATCACCGAATGGAAGGAGGATTACAGCAGGAATAGACCCCACTCATCGCTGGGCAACATCACTCCAAGCGAGTTCGCAATGAAAATGGCTATGGAAAAACAGGCCGCATGAGGCCGGATTGAAAACCCAAGGCTCTCCCGAGGACTGGAGGGAAAATGGGGCTCAGGTCAGTGGCCCTACAGAGACTGAGTACCATAACGTGTAGGAATCTCGGACGGCGGCCGCCAAAACGTCCACTCGAGCAGAGAAGATACTCTCCAAGCCACGGAAATATAAAGGCCATTTCCGTTTCTCTATTGTCAATCATAGATAGATAAGATGGATGGTGGGCGTGCACAGGATCGAACTGTGGACCCCTTCGGTGTGAACGAAGTGCTCTCCCGCTGAGCTACACGCCCATCTCGTTGAAAAACAACGAAAAACCGTCGTCCTTCGAGTGGAATGGCGCCTGACTAGCAGGTTTCCCCTGCCAATGCAAGAGATGTCGGGCGCCAATACAGGGCTATCGCATTTGGGCGATGACGGTTTTTGCGAATTCGTCGGACCATCCTGACCGCTTTCTTTTTCGTCGGATCGAGATGTCCGGCCTTGCTGTCTTGAGGACATAGAGTGCGAGCTTTCGGATGGTCGCGAGGTTTTCGGCGGCGTGATCCTTCCTCGCCCTTGCGCGATCCTCGTCGAAGGCCATGTCGAGGA
>JAGRLJ010000182.1 GCA_020441805.1 Rhizobiaceae bacterium | reverse complement strand
GCCTTGTACTTGTTGTCGCGGCGGCCATGGAGATTGTACACGCGCATGATCGCGGTGATGTAGCTGAGCAGATCCTCTTCCGGCAGGAAGTCGCGGATCTTCTTGGCCACCATCGGCGTGCGGCCCTGCCCGCCTCCGACATAGACGTCGAAGCCGATCTCGCCCTTCTCATTCCTCTTCAGATGCAGCCCGATGTCATGGACCTGGATCGCGGCGCGGTCGTCCTTGGCGCCCGTCACGGCGATCTTGAACTTGCGCGGCAGGAAGGAGAATTCCGGATGGACCGACGACCATTGGCGCAGGATCTCGGCATAGGGACGCGGATCGGCCGCCTCGTCCGCCGCCGCACCGGCGAAATGATCGGCGGTCACGTTGCGGATGCAGTTGCCCGAGGTCTGGATGGCATGCATCTCGACGGTGGCAAGCTCCGCCAGAATATCCGGCGTGTCGGAGAGCTTCGGCCAGTTGTACTGGATGTTCTGCCGCGTGGTGAAATGGCCGTAGCCCCGGTCGTATTTGCGGGCGATATGGGCCAGCATCCGCATCTGCTTCGCGTTCAGCGTGCCATAGGGAATGGCGACGCGCAGCATATAGGCATGGAGCTGGAGATAGACGCCGTTCATCAGCCGGAGCGGACGGAACGCCTCCTCGGCAAGCTCGCCGACAAGGCGTCGCTCGACCTGATCGCGAAACTGCGCCACGCGGCCGTTCACAAAGGCATGATCGAATTCATCGTAACGGTACATTCACAAATTCCTCGGGCACGACGTGCTTGGCTCGAAATCGACGGCTGGCCGGTCGATCATATCATATATTCGATGGTGGGGCCTTCCGCCCGGATGCGTTCGCGGAGCCGGAGCGGCCTGATCTGGCCCTCGATTTCCTCCACCTCGACGAGATTGACGTCCAGAACCTCGTTATCGGCATAGGACTTCTTGCCGACCGCTTCAAGGCGCTCGGCCTCTTCCTTGGTATTGGCGACGATGGAGCGGCCGATCCATTCGTTCCATTTGCTGTCGCGATCGTACCAGACGGCAATGCCATCGGTCAGCCGGTTGGCGGTGAGCACATAAGCGGTGGACATTTCAAACTCCGGAAATTTCAGCTTTTTCCAGGACCGCCGGCCGACGGGCGGCCAGGGGCTCGGATGTATCGAAATTGGCGCCGGCGACGGCATCGCCGATAATGACCATGACCGGCCCGCCGAGATCGTCGCGGACCTCCAGGCCCGGCAGTTCATGCAGCACGCCATGCAACAGGCGCCTGTCGCGGCGGCTGGCATTCTCGATCACGGCCACGGTGGTCTCGGGCGGCAGGCCGGCCTGCATCAGGCGGCCCGCGACGGACGCGGCGACGGTGCGGCCCATATAGACCGCGATGGTCGCGCCGGACACGGCAAGGCTCGCCCAGTCGGGAAGCGTTTCACCGGTCAGGTCATGGCCGGTGGTGAAGATCAGCGACGAGGCGACGCCGCGCAAGGTCAGCGGCAGCTCGAAATCCGCCGCGGCGGCGAAAGCCGCGGTGATGCCGGGCACGACCTCGTAGGAAATCCCGGCGGTCCGTAACGCCTGCATCTCCTCGGCGGCGCGGCCATAGACCAGCGGATCGCCGGATTTGAGCCGCACGACGCGCTTGCCCGCGCGGCCGAGCGTCACGAGAAGGTCGTTGATCTCATCCTGCGATTTCGAATGGCAACCCTTGCGCTTGCCCACCGGAAAGCGCTCGGCGTCGCGGCGGCCCATGGCGACGACTTCGGCGGGAACGAGCGCGTCGTAGACGATGGCGTCAGCCTCCATCATGGCCCGATGGGCGCGCAACGTCAGGAGATCCTCCGAACCCGGACCGGCGCCGACCAGCCAGACATGGCCCTCGACCCTTTCCATCGTGTCGAGAAGCCGGGCCGCCTCGCGCTCCGCTTCGGCCACCTGCCCGGCATTCACCGCGTCGGCGACCGCCCCGGAAAAGAAACGGCGCCAGAAGACGCGGCGGGTCACGCCGCGCGGCAGCAGGCTGTCGACCGCGCCACGATAGAGATCCGCAAGGCGCGCCAGGCGGCCGAGCGAGGGCGAAAGCAATTGATCGACCTGGGCGCGGATCATCTGCGAAAGAACGGGGCCTGCGCCCTCGGTACCGATCGCGACCGCCACCGGCGCGCGGTTGACGATGGCCGGCGTGAAAAAATCGCAATGGTCGGGCTGGTCCACGGCATTGGCCGGGATCTTCCGCGCGCGGGCGGCGGCCACGATCGCCCGGTCCCGGGCGTGGTCGCCGGTCGCGGCGAAGACGAGCGTTGCGCCATCGAGCAGGGCGCCGTCGAACGGCCGGGCCACATGCCGGATGCCGTTCCGGCCGATGAAGGACGCCAGCGCCGCCGCGGGCGCATCGGCGATCAGCGCGATCTCCGCGCGCGTGTTGAGCAGCAGGCTGAGCTTCGCCAGCGCCTCGTCGCCATTGCCGACGACGACGGCCGCTTTCCCTTCCACGCGGATGAAGGCGGGAAACGTGCTGAGCTGGTTATCCGGATCGGGCATGTCAAATCCTGTTTGCACAGCCTGCACTAATGCCAGAGCGGATGGGTAATTTGAAGCAAGATGAATCTTGGCTTCCGGTCGCAAATATATTCTTTTGCTCGATAATTCGCGAATGGGAGCATTCTGTTTTTGGGTTCGGCGACACACCGCTGGTCTCGATCTACCGCATCGACGATGCGATTGAACGAAATCCAGATCCTCCGCGTCCTCTACGCTCGCCGGAAATATCCTCCCGAATAATCTGTGCGTGTTGCGGTGCAAACGCTTCCCAAGGATACATGCCAGCCGTTAAGGTCGGGCCGAAACCTCCGGAGCGCCCATGTATTTCAGCCACGACCCCGCCACCCTGCTCTCGCGCCTGCTTTCGGTGATGGAGAACGACATCATTCCGCTGACGACGCGCGGCGTGTCCGAAGGCAACAAGGTGTTCGGGGCGGCGCTGCTGCGCAAGTCCGATCTGTCGCTCGTCCTGGCGGAGACCAACAACGAGACGGAAAACCCGCTCTGGCATGGCGAGGTCCATACGCTCAAGCGCTTCTACGAAATTGGCGAACGGCCGGATACGAGGGATCTCATCTTCCTCTCGACGCATGAGCCCTGCACCATGTGCATGTCGGCGATCACCTGGGCCGGCTTCGACAATTTCTTCTATTTCTTCAGCCATGAGGACAGCCGCGACGCCTTCGCCATTCCGCATGACCTCAAGATCCTCCGGGAAGTATTCGGGCTGGAACCCGGTGGTTATCGGCGCCAGAATGCGTTCTGGAACTCGGTCTGGATGTCGGACATGCTGGTATCGGTCGACAGCGGCCAGCGCGCCGAATATGCGAGCCGATTCGACGGGATCAAGGCGAACTATGTCGAGCTGTCGCAAACCTACCAGGCCTCCAAGGCCGGCAACGATATTCCGCTGAGCTGACCATGAAGCCCGCCAAGGACATCGACCGCCTCCTGGAGATCATGACGGCCCTGCGAATGCCGGTGACCGGCTGCCCATGGGACCTCGAACAGGATTTCCAGTCGATCAAGCCCTATACGATCGAGGAGGCCTACGAGGTGGCCGACGCCATTGAGCGCGGCGATATCGACGACCTGCGCGACGAGCTGGGCGACCTTCTGCTACAGGTGGTCTTCCATGCCCGCATCGCGGAGGAGCAGGGCGAATTCGCCTTCGGCGACGTGGTTGAGGCGATCACCGCCAAGATGATCCGGCGCCATCCGCATGTCTTCGGCAGCTCGGATGCCGACGATCCGGCCAAGGTCAAGAAGCAGTGGGACGAGATCAAGGCCGAGGAAAAGCGGGAACGGGCGGAGCGCCGCGCCCGGCGCGGCATCGCCGAGGATTTCAAGACTGGCCATCTGGGCGGCGTGCCGCGCGCGCTGCCCGCGCTCGTCGAAGCGCTCAAGCTCCAGCAGCAGGCGGCGAAGGTCGGCTTCGACTGGTCCGAGCCCGAACCCATCCTCGACAAGATCGAGGAGGAAATCGGCGAATTCCGCGATGCGCTGAAGTCGGGCGACAGGGCCAGGATCGCGGACGAACTGGGTGATCTGATCTTCGCTGCCGTCAATATCGGCCGCCATGTCGGCGTCGAGCCGGAAATGGCGCTGCGCGGCACCAACACCAAGTTCCGCCGCCGGTTCTCCCATATCGAAACCGCGCTCGAAGCGAATGGCGAATCTCTCGAAGAGGCGACGCTTGAACGCATGGAAGCGCTTTGGCAGGAGGCGAAACGGCGCTGATCAGTCGCCAACGACCCGGTTCCGCCCCTCCGCCTTGGCCCGGTAGAGCCGGCGGTCGGCGACGGCGATCAGTTCCAGCAGGGTGGTCCCGTCCTCGGGAGCCGTTGCGACACCGATACTGACCGTCACGGTGCGCCCCTCGCCCAGCGTCGCGATCGCGCCGATCCGGCCGCGCATGCGCTCGGCGGCCTCACAGGCCGGGCCGGGACCGAGGTCACGGCAGATCACCACGAATTCCTCACCGCCGAAGCGATAGACGCGGTCGTTTCTTCGTAAACTGCCATTTAAGGCCGAAGCGATGTCCCTGAGAACCTCGTCTCCCTTGAGATGGCCATGGCGGTCGTTGATCTCCTTGAAGCGGTCGGCATCGAGAATCATCAGGCTCGCGCCCTGCCCCTGCCGCAGCGCCTCGCGCACCAGTTCGGGGCCATCGAACTCCAGCCGCCCGCGGTCGAGAACGCCGGTCAACGCATCCCGTCCGGTCCGCGCCAGGAGATCCTGGTATTTTTCACGATAGGTGAGATCGTTGAAGATGTCGCCGATGCCCTTCGAAGCCATGACGGGAACGTTCGACCGGAAGAAATGCAGGTAGAGCCCGGTCATCGCGACGAAAAGCGCATTCATGACCATCTTCGCGGCGAGCCCGCCCCAGAAGACGCTGGGCGGCGCATCGGTGACCCAGTGCAGCAGGCCAAAAAAGCCGATCTGGTCGAAGGTCAGCACCATGGCGCCGGCGAGAAAGAAGCGCGGCAGCGTGCCGCGCCCGAGCAGCCCACCGAGCCGTTCATAAAGAAGAATGATGGCGATGGAATCGATATAGAGCAGGCTGGTGCCCCACATCATCAGGATGCCGAGCTCGCGCAGCAAACGCTCGTCGGCAGGCGCGCCGTCCGCCGTGACCGGAGCGATCTGAAGATTGAGCACCTGACCCAGCACGAAGATCATCACATTTCCGACCAGCAGGCCGTAGATGAGTTGCCGCACCGTCGCCGCATCCTCCTTCACGTAGAGCAGCAGCACCATCAGCAGCTTTCCGGCGAAAAGCACGGCCGAACCGGGCGATATGGTCGCCATCGGCACATGAACATAGAAGGCGGATGCCAGATAGGTCTCCATGAAATGCATCGTGCCGAGCACGGTGATGAAGACGCCGATGCCGATGCGGTGCCGCCAATGGAGCAGCGTGATCAGGAAAAGAAAATAGACCGCGGCCAGCAGCGCCAGGACGATCATATTGTAAATCTGCATGCGATCTTCGCCCCGCGATACGACGGACCGGCGACGCGCGACGGGCCTCGCCATCGCGATCTCGGCAGCAATCATATAGCCGGCAATGCTTGCGCGGAGCGATCCGGACGATGATGTGAGGCGATCAGTCTTCCCAGGGCAGTTTCTGACCCGGATTGCCGAGTCCGAGCCGGCGCTCCATCTCGATCGATTCGGCTTCGGACAGGCGCACGTCGAGGCTGACCGAACCGTCCTCGCGATCCTCGCGGGCGTCGATGACGGCATGCTCGTAGAACCAGGGCAGCATCGAGAGCTTGTCCACCGGAAGAACGACGGTTGCCTCGGTCATCACACCGGAAAGCCGCTCGCCGACCAGGGAGAGAAGCCGTTCGACTCCTTCGCCGGTCACCGCCGACACCGCGATCGTATTGGGATTGACCGCCGCCTTGGCCAGCAGGGCCTCGCGCGCCTCTGGCTCCAGCCGGTCGATCTTGTTCCAGACATCGACGATGCGGCGCTCGCGATCGCCTTCGTCGATACCCAGTTCTCCGAGGATTCGCAGAACATCCGCCGCCTGCGCGGCATTGTCCGGATCCGACATGTCCCTGACATGCAGGATCAGATCGGCTTCCAGCACCTCCTCCAGCGTCGCGCGGAAGGCGGCGACGAGATGGGTCGGCAGGTCGGAGATGAAACCGACCGTGTCGGACAGGATGATCATGCGGCCATGCGGCAGTTTGATGCGCCGGAGCGTCGGATCGAGCGTCGCAAACAGCATGTCCTCGGCCAGGACCCCGGCGCCGGTCAGCCGGTTGAACAAGGTCGACTTGCCGGCATTGGTATAACCTGCGAGCGCCACGATCGGATGCGGCACCTTCTTGCGCTTGGCCCGGTGCAATTGCCGGGTCCGGCGCACCTGCTCCAGTTCGCGCTCGAGCCGCACGATCTTTTCCTGAAGGATTCGGCGGTCCGCCTCGATCTGGGTTTCACCGGGACCGCCGAGGAAGCCCGCACCGCCACGCTGACGCTCGAGATGGGTCCAGCTTCGGACCAGTCGGCCCTTCTGGTAATTGAGATGAGCGAGCTCGACCTGGAGCGAGCCTTCCTTTGTCGAGGCGCGGCGGCCGAAGATTTCGAGAATGAGGCCGGTCCGGTCGATGACCTTGGCGTTCCAGGCCTTTTCGAGATTGCGCTGCTGCACTGGCGTGAGCGGATGATCGACAATGACCAGGCCGGCATGGCCTTCGGCAAGCTTTTGCCCGATCTCCTCGATCTTGCCGATGCCAATCAAGGTTGCCGGGCGTGGCTGGGCGACCATGACGATTTCGCCGGCGGTGATGTCGAGATCGATGGCATGAGCAAGACCGACGGCCTCCTCCAGCCGACCCTCCGGCGTGCGGATGGTCGTGACGTCACCCGTCTTGAGCACCGGCACGACCACGACGGCCCGCATCTCATCGCGTTGCCGTCCAGTATCCGGCGAGAGCGAATCCTGCGTCATGTCATGGTCGTCGATGGTCGTCACTCCGATGACCGGTGCACGGCAGCCCGGCTGAGGCTATCCGCTCTCCGGCAGAAATCCCGTCGGCTCGATCGTGGTCCGATCAGCCAGCCGTGTCCTCGTTTTCGAACATCTGGACGGGCGAGCCCGGCATGATCGTCGAGATGGCGTGCTTGTAGACCAACTGTGAATGGCCGTCACGGCGTAGCAGGACGCAGAAATTGTCGAAAGAAGTGACCACGCCCGTCAACTTGACGCCGTTGATCAAAAAGATCGTGAGAGAAATCTTCTGCTTGCGGACAGTATTGAGAAATAGATCCTGCAGATTCTGAGAACGTTCAGCCATGTGCCCCGCCGCGTCTTTACGTTATTGCCGGCGTATTTTGCCGGATTATCGTTGATACCTCCCGGTCGGGCGATCCCTCGTCGCTCGTCCATCCGGGTGATTGCTACCAAATAGATGTCTTTTCCGCAATGTCGAAAAAGGCTTCGCGGATTTTTTGCGACACGCTTCCCGGATGCCCGTTGGCGATGGTTCTACCGTCGATTTCCACGACGGGAAAGCAGATGCTGGTTGCGGCGGTTATGAAAACTTCCCGCGCACCGAGCATTCTTTCGACGGTGAATTCCTCCTCGCGAAGCGGGATGCCGAGCGTCTTGGCCACATCCATGAGCGTCGTGCGGGTGATACCCCTGAGAATTCCGTGCGCGGCGGGACGGGTCAGCAAGGTGCCGTCCTGATCGACCATCCAGACATTGGTGGCAGCCCCCTCTTTCACGATACCCTTCGCATCGACATAGATCGCCTCCTGCGCGCCGGCCTCCCTGGCCTGCTGGCGGGCCAGCGCATTCGGCAAAAGGCCCACCGTCTTGATATCGACCCGGTCCCAGCGATTGTCCGGCGCGGTGATTGCCTTGATTCCCTTGGCATTCTTCGCCGCTATGACGGCCGGATCGACGTTCTTCGCCGTCACCACGATCGAAGGCCGGGTCCCCGGCGCCGGAAAGACGTGATCGCGCCGGGCGACACCGCGCGTGACCTGAAGGTAGAAGAGCCCGTTTCGCACGCGATTGCGCCTCAACACCTCGCGGATGACCCGCGCCAGCGCCGGGCGATGCATCGGCCAGTCGATCCGGATCTCGGAGAGCGAACGTCCCAGGCGATCCAGATGCCGGGTCAGGTCTACGATCATGCCGTGGCGCACCTCGCAGACCTCGTAGACGCCGTCGGCGAACTGATAGCCGCGATCCTCGACATGGATGCAGGCCTCGGCATGGCGGAGATAGCGGCCGTTGACATAGGCAATTCGGGTCATCGCGCTGGCTTCCTGCTGTCAAACACCGAGCGTCTTGAGCTTGCGGTGCAATGCCGACCGCTCCATGCCGACAAACTCCGCGGTCCGCGAAATATTACCGCCGAAGCGATTGATCTGGGCGATCAGGTAATCGCGCTCGAACATTTCCCGCGCCTCCCGCAGCGGCAGCGTCATGATGTGCTGATCGCCGGTCGAGGAGACCTTCGGCATCGTATCGAGCACATCCGCCGGCAGCATGTCGGCGGTGATCGGGCTGTCGCGGCCATCCGACTGGGCGAGAATCAGGAGTCGTTCGATATTGTTGCGCAACTGCCGCAGATTGCCCGGCCAGTCATGCGCCTGAAGGATGGCGAGCGCATCGTCGCCGATCTTGCGGGCGCGGATGCCGGCATGGTCGCAGATCTGGCGCATGAACGTGTCCACGAGGAAGGGAATGTCCTCTCGCCGCTCCGAGAGCGGCGGCACCTTGACGGGAACGACGGCAAGCCGATGAAAGAGATCCTCCCGGAAACGGTTCTCCTCGATCATCCTTTCGAGATTGTAGGCGGTGGACGAGATGATGCGAACATCCACCTTCACACGCTTCGAGCCGCCAACGCGCTCGAACTGCTGCTCGACAAGCACGCGCAGGATCTTGTTCTGGGTCTCCCGCGGCATCTCGCCGATCTCGTCGAGATAGAGGATGCCGCGATGGGCCTCCTCCAGCGCACCGGTCTTGCGCGGCTGGCCGGGCGAACCCTCGGTTCCGAATAGCGCGATCTCCATGCGCTCTGGCGTGATCGTCGCCGCGTTGAGCGCCACGAAGGGTCCTTCGGCGCGGCTGGATTTCTTATGGATCAGCCGGGCGACCAGCTCCTTGCCCGATCCGGACGGCCCGAAGATCATCACGCGGCTGTTGGTGGGCGCGACCTTGTCGATGGTCTGGCGAAGCTGCGAGACGGCGACCGAGGTGCCGATCAGATCCGCGGTGTCGCCCGCCCGGCGCTTGAGATCGCGCACCTCGCGCTTGAGCTGGGAATTTTCGAGCGCCCGTTCGGCGATCAGGATCAGCCGGTCGGCCTTGAACGGCTTCTCGATGAAATCGAAGGCGCCGCGGCGGATCGCGTTCACCGCCATCTCGATATTGCCGTGGCCCGATATCACCACCACCGGCAATTCGGGATGCCGGCTCTTGATCTCGTCGAGCAGGCCGAGCCCGTCGAGCCGGCTGCCCTGCATCCAGACATCGAGGAAGACCAGGCGCGGGACGCGGTCCGAAATGGACGCCAGCGCGCTGTCGCTATCATGGGCGGTGCGCGTCTCGTGGCCTTCGTCGGAGAGAATGCCGGACACGATCTCGCGAATGTCAACTTCGTCGTCGACGATCAGAATATCAGATGCCATCTGCCTCTACCTTCACAGTCTTGAGCGCGGCGGCGCCATCCACTCCCTTGGGCAGGAGAATGCGGATCATCGCGCCCTTGCCATTGTCGAAATCCGGCGGCGCGTCATGCAGTTCGAGTTGCCCGCCATGTTCCTCGATGATCTTCTTGACNNTCGGCAGGCCCAGCCCGGTGCCCTTTTCCCGCATCGTCATGTAGGGCTCCAGGATCCGGTGACGGTTTTCCTGCGGCAGCCCCTTGCCATTGTCGATGACGTCCACGATCAACCGATCATGGACCGGATCCTCGTAGGCGCGCACCATGATCCTCGGTTCGTCGCGCCGCTCGCCGGAGGGAATGGCCTCGATCGCTTCCTCCGCATTCTTGACGAGGTTCGAGAAAGCCTGTCCGAGCATGCGCGCATCGAACGCGCCGATGAGCGGCGCGTCGCCCCAGTCGCGGATGAACCGGACATGGTTGTTGCCCATCTCCCGGAGGAACACGGTGTCCTTGAGGATCTGCCGCAGGTCGGCCTGCTCCATCGAGGGCTTCGGCATCCGCGCGAAGGAGGAAAATTCGTCGACCATCCGGCCGATATCCTCGACCTGTCGCACGATGGTGTCCGTGCATTGGTCGAACACCGCGCGGTCGTCCTCGTTGATCTGCCGGCCGTAGCGGCGCTTGAGACGTTCGGCCGAGAGCGTGATCGGCGTCAGCGGGTTCTTGATCTCGTGGGCGATGCGGCGGGCCACGTCGGCCCAGGCCGTGAAGCGCTGGGCGATGACGAGATCGGTAATGTCGTCGATCGTGATGACGTAGCTTTCCTGGCCGGCATGCGATTCCTCGCGTGTCACCTGCACATTCAGCGTCCGTTCCTTGCCGCCGTGCAGAATACTGACCTGCCGGCGGAAATCGCTGCGATAGCGCGACGCGGCCTCCGTCAGGACGGCGTCGATTTCCGGAGAGACGTCCGGCAGCTTCCTGCCGAGCATCTCCTCCGGCGTCAGGCCGAGCAGGTCCTGCGTCGAGGGATTGGCGATGTTGATCGTCTGGTCCTCGTCGACGCCGATGACAGCGGCGGTCACGCCCGACAGCACAGCCTCGATGAAGCGGCGGCGATCGTCCACCTCGTCCTTGGCCACCAGGATCTCGTCGCGCTGCGAGCGGATTTCGGAGATCATCTTGTTGAAGGTGCGCGACAGGCTGCCGACGTCGCCATCCACGGCGCGCACCGGCACGATGACATTGAGATTGCCGCCCGCGACATTGTCCGCGGCGTTGATCAGCAGCCGGATCGGCCGGACGATGCGGTCCGCAACCGCGATCGCGGCCCAGATCGCGGCCAGCAGGACGATAAGCGCGAAACCGAGATAGATGATGGCGAAGGCAAGCTGGGTGGAGATGCGCCCCTCCTCCATCGCCTTGTATTCGCTGGCATTGTCCTCCATCAGATTGAGCGAGGACATGACGCCGGGATCGACCGCGCGGATCGTATAGAGGAAGCCGTCGATCTCGCCGAGATTGATGATGGCGCCGACGAGATTGGTGGTGCCGGGCGGAATGAGCGTCGGCCGGCCCGCGACGGCGGCGGCCAACGCGTCCTTCGGAACGTTGGGCAAGGGCGAGGCCGTGGCGATATCGGCCTTGATCTGGACTGCGCCCTCGCTGTTGACGATGAAGGCGCCGAGCATGCCCCTGCCCTTGGCCTGCCGGGTCATCAGGTCGACGAAACCGTTCGGATCGAGCGCATAGAGCTGGCGATTGCGGTCGAGGTCGTTGGCCATGGAGATCGTCTGGCCCTGAAGATAGCTGGCATTTTCCCGCACATAGGCGCGCGCCACGTTGATCGAGGAATTGACGATCTCCTGGGTGCGCTGGCCGAACCAGCGATCGAGGCCGGCATTGAGGGTGATGGAGGCGATGATGGCGACTAGGATGGCCGGAGCGATCGCGACGATCGAGAAGAGGGAAACGATGCGGATATGCAGCCGCGCGGCCGCGCGGCCGCGCGCACGCGCCTTGAACAGCCGGTAGATCTCGTAGCCCACTAGCGCCAGAAGCGCGATGACGAACAGCGCATTGACGACGACCGAGGCGACCACGACGTGATCGACGGGCTGGATGGGCGTGAAGCCGAGCAGGACCGCAAGCGTCGCCAGCGCTGCCACCAGCGCGCCGCCGGCGACGGCGATGCCCGTCGTCGTCGAGATGCCGCGACGGTCGAAATTCCTCGTTGACGTGTCGTCACCCTGGTCGGTCATCCGTCGTCCGCTCTCTCCTCACCCGCGCCACACGGACATCGGGTGAGCCCATCTTTCTGATTGCCGGATCGAAGGCGGGGTGAGGCGAAAGGCAGGAACGCCGCGGAATCGCAAAGCCTTCAAACGAACAATGCGTTGCCATAGAGCAACGCATTGTGGCGAAAATGCAACGGACCTTGCGGTAAAGTCAAGCCATCCGCGACGAGCGGTACACGGTAACACCCAGTTCCCGGATCTTCTTGCGCAATGTGTTGCGGTTGAGGCCGAGGAGATCCGCGGCGCGGATCTGGTTGCCGCGGGTCGCGGTCAGCGCCGCCAGAATCAGCGGATATTCCATTTCCGCCAATACGCGCTCGTAAAGGCCGGACGGCGGCAGCGCATCGCCGAACTCGGCGAAATAAGAGCGCATATTCTCTTCGACGGCCTGGGCGATCGACATCGGTCCGGCGCGCACCACGCCTTTCTCCGCCGGGCTCGCGGCGATATCCGGCTTCAGTTCCGAATCGGCGATCTCGCGGGTGATGACATCTTGGGGGTAGAGCGCCGTCAGGCGGCGGACGAAATTCTCGAGCTCGCGCACATTGCCGGGCCAGGGATAAGTCTTCATCACCTCCAGCGCCTCGTTGTCGAAGCGCTTCGGCGCCATGCCCTCCCGTTCGGTCATCGACACGAAGTGCCGCACGAGATCGGCGATGTCCTCGGCCCGCTCGCGGAGCGGCGGCAGACGGAGCGGCACGACATTCAGCCGGTAATAGAGATCCTCGCGGAACAGGCCCTGGTTGATCGCCTGTTTCAGGTCCTTGTTGGTGGCCGCGACGATGCGGACATCGGTGCGGATCGGGGTCCGGCCGCCGACGGTGGTATATTCGCCCTGCTGCAAGACGCGGAGCAGACGGGTCTGCGCCTCCATCGGCATGTCGCCGATCTCGTCGAGGAAGAGCGTTCCACCCTCCGCCTGCTCGAAGCGGCCGGTGGAGCGCGCCTGGGCGCCGGTGAAGGCGCCCTTTTCATGGCCAAACAGTTCGGATTCGATCAGGTCGCGCGGAATGGCCGCCATGTTGATGGCGACGAAAGGACCGTTGCGGCGCTTGCCGTAGTCGTGCAGCGCCCGTGCCACCAGCTCCTTGCCGGTGCCGGATTCCCCGGTGATCATCAACGTCAGGTCGGTCTGCATCAGCCGGGCCAGCACGCGGTAGATTTCCTGCATCGCCGCCGAGCGGCCGACCAGCGGCATGCCGTCCTGCGTGTCCTCATCCTGCCGCGCGGGCTTGCGCCGGGGCTCCGAAAGCGCGCGGCCGACGATCGCGATCAGCTCCGTGAGGTCGAAGGGTTTGGGAAGATAATCATAGGCACCCTTTTCCGAGGCCTTGATCGCGGTCATGAAGGTGTTCTG
>JAGRLJ010000014.1 GCA_020441805.1 Rhizobiaceae bacterium | reverse complement strand
GTCACCGTCCGCATCCCGCCGCCGCTGGCGAAATCGAGAAGCACGGATTTCTTCCAGTACTGGCCTTGCATCGGATTTCCTCCCGAACGCGACGTGCATATCATACATCGATCACATAACGTTTGGGAGGGCCGATTTGTTCCCACCGGTTGCGCTTCGCCAAGCCTGACCGTCAATTCGCCGTGGGCCTGGAAAGAACGTCCGGCGAGCAGGCGGTGAATCGCACGTTGCAATCGGCGCCGAGCTGCTTGCACTGCCGAATCGCCGCGCTCTCGGCGGCCTTCCAGTCCTTATCGACCGCGAAGCCGAAATTGTCGTTGCGCGGGCCCTCGCCCGCGATCCGCGCCAGGCTGAAGCAGCCGTTCGAATAAGTACGGAGCGGCTCGCAGCGGCCATTGGACTTGCCCCGGCAAAGCGCGACGACGTTTTCACTCGCTGTCTTTTCGGAAATCTGGTTCTGGAGCGAATAGATCGCGCCGGTCTGGTCGATCGCCGTGGCTCCCCAGATCGCGCGGCTTCCCGATGTCCTCGAATCCGTCTGGAGACTGGCGTTCTGCTGTTCGGCATTGCCGGCGGCCTCGGCGAGGCGATCACGTTCGGCCTTGAGCGTGTTGAAGCTTTCGGTCATGGCCTTCAGTTCCTCGGCATAGAGGTCGCGCTCCTGTTCCAGGCGGCTCACGGTCGCGTCATCCCGCGGCGCCGGCTGCTTCGCCGGCGTTCCGGAATCCCGGTCGCCCTCGGTCCTGGCCGCGAGCAGCGCATTGGCGGCATCGAGGCTGGTCTTGACCTGCTTGAGCTCCGCGTCCCTGGCCGCCAGTTCCCTGTCGGCCTTGTCGACCTGCTCAGTGAGCGCGGTGATCCGGTCGGCCAGCGTCGAGCGTTCCAGATCGGCCTCGGTGGCCTTGCCGGCAACCTGTTTCAGCGCCTCGATCTGCACATTGGCGACGGAGAGCTTTGCCTGGACGTCGCGCAGCGCCTCGTCGCGCGAGGCAAGATCCTGCACCGCCTTGTCGAGCTGTTCCGACAGCGCGCCGATCCGGTTTTCGACCTCCTCGCTCTTCGCCGCCTGCTGGTCTTCGGCCGATTTGCGCAGGGCGGCGATCTCGTCGCGCGCCGTCTTGAGCTCATCGCCGGCCTTGGCGATCGTCTGGTCCCGGGCAGAGAGATCGGCGCGGCTCTTTTCGAGCTCTGTCCGGGCGGCCTCCAGGTCCTTGCCGAGCGCGTCGATGCGCCGGTTGAAGACGGCCGTCTGTTCCGTTGCGCCCGCCTCGGCCGCGGCTTTGAGGCTCTCGATCTCGCCCTGGGCGGTGGACAGCCGTTCCTCCAGCGTCTTCACCTTGGCCTGCTGCTCGGAAACCTCGACAAGCGCCTCGTCGCGGTCCTTCGTCAGGGCCTGGGTCTGGCCGGTCAGGTCCGCCACCTTGGCATTGGCGGCGGTGACAGTCTCGGACGTCGTCTTGCCGGCATCGGCCGTCGCGGCGGCGAGGCGCTGCTCGAAATCGGCCTTGTCCTTGTCGCGCTGCGCCTCGACGGCGCGCATCGCGGTGCGCAACTCGTTGTCATAGGCCGAGCTCTGCCAGAAATAGGTCAGCACCGATCCCAGCAGCATGCAGGCCAGCGCCGCAGCCACGAGCTTGCCCCAGGGCAGGCCCGCCTCGTCATCTTCCTCATCGTCCGAAGCATCCCCGGCGTCGGATGCGGCGGCATCCTTCGACGCGGCGGCCGGCGAGACGACATGGTAGGGCGCGATCGCCTCGTCGCGGATGGCCGGCTCGAGCGATATCGGCTCGGCGTCCTCGGATACGGAATTCTTCGTCTCGTCGGCATCGTCGGCGGATTTGGCCGGCGCATCCTCCACGCCCGCGTCGGGAGCGGTATCGGCGCTGTCGTCCGGCACCGCCGCGTCCGCCTCGACCGGTTCCGGCCCGGCCGATTCCGGCTCGTCGCTCACGGGTTCAGGGTCCGGCGCCGCCGCGTCCGTCTCGACCGGCTCTGGCTCATCGTTTGCAGGTTCGGCGTCCGGCTCGGCCGCGTCCCGCCTGGGGATTTCGTCCTCCGCCGCGGATTCCTCGGACGACGGCGCGACCGCATCGGCTTCGGCCTCCGTCTCCTCGGCGTCGGCAGCCTTTTCGTCCGACCCGGACTCCTCCTCCTTTTCCTCCGGCTCCTCGACCGCCGCCCCGGGCCAATCGAGATTGGCGAAAATATTGGACGTCGGCTGTTCGAGCGTCAGCTTCATGCCCGGCATGATGCGGCGGGCAAGTTCGGAATCGAGCGCCAGCGCGGTGAAATCGGCGGCCGTGATCGCTTCCACCGGCAGGAAGGACGGCGTCTTCGACCAGCCCCGGCGGGTCAGGAACTTCTCGGTGGCATTGTCACGCAACCGGAAGCGGGATTCCGCCACCTGGGCGCCGCGCAGCTCGATCGTCGCCGCGCCGGTCTCCGGGTCCAGTTTTACCGTAATATCCGTCACTTTGGTCAACTCCGCGATCAAGGGTTTTTCCCGCTGATACGTCAGCAGGGCGGCGAGATTTCGACATACTTGCGGGCGGATTATGGCATGCACGCGCGCAAACCGCACCGCCGGAGCCGGAACAATCGGGCCGGCTCGAATCTTCATACCGCGAAAGCGGCCAAATCCGAAACATGGCTGTCCTGCCGCCGATCATGGCCCACTGAGCTGGAATCATGCTGACGTCCCCGTCGATTCGTTTGAACAGGGACTTGCTCGACACCGCGATCCAACGGAAGGATGCCCGCATGAAGCACGATCCCGACGCAGCCAGCCGCCCCGTTCCGACACCCCGGCTCGATCCGGATTTCTTCGCACGACCGGCCGAGGCGGTGGCGCGCGACCTGATCGGCGTGACGCTGCTCCGGGAGGACATCGGCGGAACGATCGTCGAAACCGAGGCCTATCATCCCGAGGATCCCGCCTCCCACAGCTTTCACGGCCGGACATCGCGCAACGCCGCCATGTTCGGCGCGCCGGGTACGGCCTATGTCTACCGGATCTACGGCATGCATTGGTGCCTGAACTTCGTCTGCATGCCGGGCTCGGCCGTGCTGATCCGGGCGCTCGCCCCGATGTCCGGCCTGCCCGAAATGGCCCGGCGCCGGAGCGGGCTCGCCCCCAAATTGCTCTGCTCCGGTCCCGGCCGGCTCTGCGCCGCGCTCGGTGTCACCCGCGACGACGACGGCCGGTCGCTCTTCGCGCCGCCGTTCCGTCTGCTCGATGCGCGCGGAGACGGCGCGATTCTCGTCGGGCCGAGGATCGGCATAACCAAGGCCGTCGCCGAGCCGCTGCGGTTCGGGCTCGCCGGATCGCCCTTCCTGAGCCGGCGATTCTGATCCCGAACGACCCGCCACGAAGGGCTGGACATGATTCGACCGTCGCGCGCCGGCATCGACGGCGAGACGTCGAGCACCGCCGGAACCGATCAGGACGGCGGCATCATCAGCGCCAGGGTCCTCTCGTCCCTGCGTCCCTCGCAGAAGATGTCGAGCGCCCTGTCGAACAGGCTGTCGCCGCGACCCGCCGCGAGGGAAAAGAGTGTCATGGACGAGCGGAATTTCATGTCGTCGGGCGAGCCGAAAATCCGCCGGAGCGATGTCTCGCCGCAATCGAGCGCGGCGGCCACGCATTCGAGCAGCCGGTGTCCGAGGGTGGGATGGTCGAGATAGGCGCGCGCCTCGTCGAGTGAATCGATCCCGAAACGATGCGCCGTGCCCGACCGCCCCAGACCGCGCGCCTGCGGAAAGATGAACCACATCCAGTGCGTGAGTTTCCGACCGCCGATCAGCTCGGCCAGCGCGATGTCGTAGACCGTCGCCTGGGCGAGGACGAAACGCTCGAGGTCGAAAGGGTCGCTGCGCATGGCGTCTTCACTTTCGTTCACGATGCCCCCGATAACCATGCCGCTCCGACGCGGGCGATACAAGCATATTCACGATATCCGGGCGGCGGCATCCCGGCCGGCGCCCCCGGCAATCCGAGAACCGCCGGCCACAACCCCAGGCGGTCGTTTCGGTTCCGGCGACATCTTCCCGTTAAACGTTCCTCAATGCATTTCGGAAAGAGTGTCAACATTGCGAGAGCCAGGGGTTTGATGCGCAGGGGAGTTGGCCGGCTCAGCCGGCGCACGGCAATTTTGTGCTTGCTGCTTTCGGTGCTCATCATCGTGATGGTCGCCGGCGGTACGGTGCTGACCGCCATCGGCGAAGTCTCGCGCCATGCCAACCAGTTGGACGACGACCGTTCGCGCCAGACGACGGCCGGCGCCCTCAAGACCTTCCTCACACAACTCGGCGCCACGCTCAACGACTATGCGGCCTGGGACGACGCGGTGGCGAATGTCTATGCCGACGACACGGCCTGGATGATCTCCAATCTCGGCGACATGTCCGACAACAGCGCCCTGTTCGACGTCACGCTCGTCCTCGACAACGAGGGCAAGGCGATCCTCGCCTACCAGGACGGTCGGCCGCAGACGATTCCGCCGCAGGATTTCTTCGATCCTTCCTTCTGGCGCCTGCTCGAGGAAGCCAAGTCTCCGAACCGGGCGATACCCGAGGCGCGCGGCTTCGTCCGCACGCGAAAAGGCATCGCCGCGGCCGGCGTGGCGTTGATCCGCATGAAATCCGGCGCGCTCGACCAGCCTGCCGGGAACCGGCGTTACCTCGTCTTCGCCCGCCATCTCGACGGCAAGGTGAAGGCGCTCGGCGACACCTATGTGATCAAGGGATTGCATCTTGCCGCGCCCGATCACGCCGACGCCAACTACGTGGCGATCTGGGACCCGGCAGGCAGAGTCCTGGGCAAGCTCGCCTGGCCGTCCCGGGCGCCCGGCGACGTTTCCTATTCCGAGATCCGAAACAAGCTCTTCACCGCGATGGGCCTGTTCGGCTTCCTGCTGGCGGCGATCTTCACCATCGGCTTCATCGAGATGCGGCGCCTCAAATCGGACGAGGAAGCGGCCAGGCAGCTCGCGCTGACGGACCGGCTGAGCGGACTTCTCAATCGGGCCGGGCTGTTCAAGTCGCTCGCAAGCATGATCGGCGAGGCGAAGGACACGAAGTCCGACGTGGCGCTGCTCTATCTCGATCTCGACGGCTTCAAGGAAGTCAACGACGCCTACGGCCATGGCTGCGGCGACGACCTCATCCGCAGCGTTTCGGCCGGCTTTCGCTGCCTGATACCCGAGGGCGCCGTCCTGGCCCGGGTCGGCGGCGACGAATTCGCGATCGCCTTCGTGCGGAAGAATTGCGACGCGGCGGCGCAGTCCCTGGCGGCGACCGTGCTGAATTTCTTCGACGAACCCTTCCAGATCGGCGAGCGCATCGTCACGGTCGGAACCTCGATCGGCATCGCCTCCTCGCAGATCGGCACGACTTCCGGGGAGGAGGTCGTGCGGCGCGCGGATATCGCCATGTACAAGTCGAAGGAGAGCGGCCGGGGCCGGGCCTTCGTCTACGATACGTCGATGGATATAGATCGCGAGACGATCCTTTCGCTCGAAGGCGAGTTGCGCAAGGCGATCGAGAAGGAGGAACTCGGCGTGGTCTTCCAGCCCGTCGTCGCCGCGTCGAGCCTGGACATCGTCGGGTCGGAGGCGCTGGTTCGCTGGAACCGGTCCGGCGGCCGGCCGGTCGCTCCGGATGTCTTCATTCCGGTCGCCGAGAAGACCGGCCTGATCGAGCCGCTCGGCCTCTTCGTCCTCAGAACCGTCTGCGCGCGCGCCGGCGCCTGGCCCGATATCGGCATCGCCGTCAACATCTCGCCGGTCCAGCTTCGCAACCCCTCCTTCGCTAGCCAGGTGGCCGCCATCCTGGACGAGGCGGGTATCGATCCATCGCGGCTTACATTCGAGCTCACCGAGGGTTATCTCATCCAGAACCCGCAGCGGGCCCGCCAGTCGATCGAACGCCTGAAGGCGCTCGGCGTCCGAATCGCGCTCGACGACTTCGGCTCCGGCTTCTCCAGCATCGGCTATCTGCGCCAGTTCGGCTTCGACCGTTTGAAGATCGACCGCTCGATGGTCTCGGGCATCGACGAGGGCGACGCCGCGCGCAGCCTGCTCGAAGCGACGACCGCCCTCGCCCGCTCGCTCGGCATTCCGGTCACGGCCGAGGGCGTCGAGCGCGAAACACAGGCGCATGTCCTGCTCGACTGCGGCTGCGACGAACTCCAGGGATATCTGTTCGGAAAGCCCATGGCGGCGGAGGCGCTTTCCGCGCTGCTCGCCGAGCAGGACCTGGCCCGGCGCCACCGCGAACCACGCCAGAGCTTTGGTTGAACCATCCTTCCTCTCCGATCGCGCCGACGACATCGGATTTTTCCACCCGGAACGAAAACCTGCCCCGCCCCAGCGCTTCTATTCGAGCCGGAAACACTCTAGATTGCCGCCGGATTCCCAGGGACGGAAAGAATGCGGGCATATTTCCTGGATCGGATCAGGGTCATCCTGACCATCCTCGTCATCGCGCATCACAGCGCAATCACCTACGGCGCGAGCGGCCAATGGTTCGTCAGGCTTTCACCCGGCGACACGCCCGCCGCCTTCGGCCTCACGGTGTTCGCCGCCCTCGCCCAGGCCTTCGTGATCGGCTATTTCTTCCTGATCGCCGGCTACCTGACGCCGGTGTCCTACGACCGCAAGGGCCGCGCCGCCTATAGCCGCGACCGCCTGCTGCGGCTCGGCGTACCGATACTGGTCTTCGGGCTCGTCATCGGGCCGCTGACCGTGGCGATCGCCGAGGCGCGCGGTTTCGGCGGCCTCAGCCATTGGATTGCGCTGGTCACGCATCCGCGTTTCGTCGTCGGGCCGATGTGGTTCGTTCTTGCGCTGCTCGTCTTCTCCCTCGCCTACATCGCCCGGCGGCGCTTCGTTCCCATCCGCCCACGGCCGCGGCTGCCGGTTCCGCCGCGATTCACCTGGTTTGCGGCCGCGTTCGGCGTCGGGCTGGCGGCGCTCGCCATACGGTGGCTGGCGCCCAGGGATATCGGGATTCCGGGCTTCGAGATCGGTTCTCTCGCCGCTTCGGCTTTCCTGTTCGTCGCCGGTTGCGTCGGGGAGCGTCACGGCTGGCTGGAACGGATCAAGAGGCGCCATGCCCTGCCCTGGCTCGTCGCGCTTGCGGTCGGCGTGCCGCTGTTTGCCCTCGTGCTGATGGCGAGCCGAGCCCATGGCGTGGATCTCGGCTCCGGCTTCTCGTTCCTTTCCCTGTTCCAGGCCTTCTGGGAACCCGTCGCCGCATGGGGCGTCATCGCCGGATCGCTCTGGTATGCGGTGCTTCGCTGGAACATGCCGGACAGGCGGTGGACCTATCTTGCCCGCCAGAGCTACGGCGTCTTCATCCTGCATCCGCCGGTCCTCGTGGCCACGGCGCTTCTCATGGAGCCGATTCCGCTGCCCTCACCCGTCAAATTCCTGCTGCTGACGGTCCTGGGCACGACCCTGTCCTTCGTTCTGGCAGCGGCGTTCCGGCGGATCCGCCTGGTCCGCGCGGTGATCTGAGCCGCGACGCGCCGTCGCTATCGGCTCACCGGAAAGCAGAGCACGAACAGCGCGCCGCCCTTCGGAGCGGCATCGCAGCGGATTGTCGCGCCATGCAGCTCGGCGATCCGGCGACAGATGGCCAGGCCGAGGCCGGAGCCTTCGATTTCCCGGCCGACAAGCCTCTTGAAGGGCCTGAATATGTCCTCACGAAAATCCTCCGGAACGCCCGGCCCGTTGTCGGCGACCCTGAACTCGACGACGTCCTCCCCCCTCGCCATGGAAACATCAATCGCCGGCCGCCGGCCGGCCGCATAGCGAATCGCGTTGGAAACGAGATTTTGCAGCAATTGCACGAGCAGCGGCCCGTCGCCCTCGACGGTTTCCAGGTCGCGCGCCTCGATGACGGCCCCGGTCGCCTCGATCTGGCGAAGGAGATTGGCGCGCACCTGCCGCAACACCTCGGCCATCGGCACCGGCTTGCAGTCGATCCACCCCTGGCTCTCGACACGGGTGTAGCGTGTGATGGCGGCGATCAGTTCCTCCATATTGCCGGCGGCACGAAGCACGTTGTCCATCAGCCGCCGGTCGTCGTCCGAAAGCGCGCCGGAAGCGCGCACGAGGCCGCCGAAGGAGCGGATCGTCCGCAGCGGCTCCTTGAGGTCGTGCGCCATGGCGCGGCTGAAGATCTCGAGCGACTGGCGATGCTGATCGAGCCGCGCGGCGAGCCGCTGCCTGTCCACGGCATTGGCGATCGCCCGGCGCAAGGCGTCGCGCGACACCGAATCCTTGGTGAAGTAATCCTGCGCGCCGGCCTTCATCACATCGACCGCCACCATTTCGCTGCCATGGCCGGTCAGCATGACGGCCGCCGCGAAGGGACGGGACTTCCGGATTTCCTCCAGCACCGCCACGCCGTTGCGGCCCGGCAGCGAGTAATCGAGCAGGATGCAATCCGGCGAGAATGCGAGGCAGGACCGTACGCCCTCCTCTCCCGATGCCGCCTCGACGACATCGTAGGCCGCCGGCAAACCATGCGTGAGCATGCGTCTGAATGCCTCCCGATCGTCCTCGCTGTCATCGATGATGAGGACGCGGAGCGGCGCCATTCAGGACTCCCTGGGCAGGAGAGCGATCTCGAACCAGTAATCCTTCAGCCGTTGCACCGCCGCGAAGAGCCCATCGAGATCCACCGGCTTCTGGATGTAGGTATTGGCGCCGAGCTGGTAGCATTCCTCGATGTCCCGCTCGTCGGCGGATGTCGTCAGGATGACGACGGGGATGCGTTTCAGATCGTTGTCGCCCTTGAGGATCGCAAGCACCCGGCGGCCGTCGAGTCCGGGCATGTTGAGATCGAGCAGGATAAGTCCCGGCATGACGCGACGCTCGCGCAGCATGGCGAGACCCTCGGCGCCAGTCGCCGCCCGCATCACCGTGTTCTTGAAGTTCGTGCGCTTGAAGGCGCGAAGCGTGGCCTCGACATCGTCATCGTTGTCGTCGATCAGAAGGATCGGCTGGCCGTGATCGTACTGGACTGTCATGACTGCTCCGAAGCCAGGGTGAAGAAGAACGTCGTTCCCGCGCCGGGCTCGGATTCGAGCCAGACATGGCCGCCATGCCGCTGCACGATCTTGCGCACGAAGGTCAGCCCCGCTCCCGTCCCGCCGTCATCGTCGCTCCGCTCCAGCCGCTTGAACATCCTGAAGATATCCTCATGGAATTCCTGCGCAATGCCTTTACCATCATCGCGCACGAAATAGACGCCCGTCCGGTCCTGTCCGGTTTCGTCCGGATGCGCGGCCAGAAACCCGATCTCGATCCGCTTCTCCGCCTTGTCGTTGTATTTCAAGGCGTTGACAATGAGATTGCGGAATATTTCGGCGACCCGCACCGAATCGCAGGTCACCTCCGGCAGTTCGCCGACCGGCACGACCGCGCCTCCCTTCTCCTCGATCAGCGGTTCCAGCGTCGAGACGACGTCGCGCAGGACGGCGGCGATGTCGGTGGGGCGAAAGGCGAGTTCCAGGCGGCCGATGCGGGAGAAATAGAGCAGTTCGTTGACCAGCTTCTCCATGCGCTGGGAAAGATGGACGAGCCGGTCGAGGCGGCGCTTTCCATCTGCGTCGAGCCGGTCCTCATAGTCCTCGAGCAGGAAGCGCGAATGATTGTGAATGCCGCGCAGCGGCTCCTTGAGGTCATGCGAGGCGATATAGGCGAAATCGTCCAGCTCCCGGTTGGAGCGCTCGAGATCCGCCGCATAGGCGGCCAGCCGGTCGATGGCATCGCGCAGATTCTCTTCCTGCCGCTTGCGGACGGACAGGTCGCGCAGGACACCGACGAATTCCTTCCGATCCTCCGAGGGAAGCTCCGAGATCGACAGGTCGAGCGGGAAGACCGTCCCGTCGCGGCGCTTGCCGTTCACCTCGCGGATCGTGCCGATAATGTGCTTCTCGCCGGTCCGGGCATGATGGTCAAGATAGCCGTCATGGGCGGAATGATAGGGTTCCGGCATCAGCATCTTGACGTTCTGGCCGACGGCATCCGCCTCGGCATGACCGAAGAGGCGTTCCGCCGCCGGATTGAACTGGCGGATCGTGCCGCGCGCGTCGATCGTCACCACCGCGTCGGGCGAATTGTCCATCAGCGCGTCGAAGCGCATCCGCACCCGCTCGTTCTGCTCGGTGGCCCGCTTGAAGACATAGATCAGCCCGGCAACGATGAAATCGGTGCCGATGCCCAGCATGCGCGACAGAAGGCGCTGCTGCTCGCTGTCGAGATGCTGGATCTTGGCCTCGTAGCCGAGCAGCGTGAAGAGCGCACAGACGGCCGCGAAGACGAAGGCCACCCGGCGATCCGAGAACCAGGCCGCGCTCAGCACGAAGGGGATGTAGATGAAGCTGGCGCCGATATAGGGCGGCGTCGTCAGGTCGAAGAACAGGCCGACCGGCGTGGCGAGCGCCGCGACGATGAAGGGTAGCCGCCGGGATTGTTGCAGGACGGGATGCCGCGCGACGGTGAGGTGGCCGGCGCCGAGAAGCCAGAGGCCGAGCGCGCCCTCCAGCCTCATGGCGGGCGAACCGCGCCATTCCTGGACCGCGTCGAAGCCCAGCGCGTAGCCGGCAAGGCCGCAAAGCCCGATCCCCGACGCGACGAGCCCTCCTCCCAGCAGGATCAGGGCGCTCGGCCGGCCCGGCAGAAGGCAGACCGCCGCCTGGGAAAGGCCGAAGACGAACAGGCCGGTCGCCGTGCCGAGCGCCATCGGCCCGCCGGTCGCGGCATGGATCGCCTGCGCGGCGGGCGACGCGGGCATGGCAAAGAGGTAGAGGAGGAGCTGAAGGCCCGCGACGACGCCGGCCGCCAGGGCGGCCGCGCCCGCGCCATAGGTTGCGCCCCGCCGGCCGGCGAGGCCGAGCACGAGGCTCAAGCCGCACAGAACGAAGCAGACCGAAGCGCCCGGCGCACCGCCCGAGGCGCTCGAAACCAGCGCGGCGAGCATTGCCGCCGCGCCGATGCCGCGCGCCACGGGGAGACGGATGTCGGCCGGCAGGGTGGCCGGCCCGGCCAACCTCACCGCCGCAGTCGTCCCGTCGCTCGCTTCCGTCCCCCTCACCGCTCGCCTCCGGCCAGTTTTCCCTCCCGGCATGGCCACGGGCGATCCGCCTCGACCGCCATGGCTTTGCACCTTCGGATAATCTTGATATCTATCAAAGCCCGAAGAAAAAAGCACACGACTCCTAGAATCGGTATCGTGTCATTTCAAGTCTTTGCCGGGCAGCCCGGCCATGGAATTCCTGTGACGCATCATGACTTCGACGGCCACCGAAATCTTCTATGTCGATGACAGCCCCGACGACCGGCTATTCGCACGGATGAGCTTCGAACGGGGCGGTTATCCGTTTACCATGAAATCCTTCGGAACCGGCTTTGCCGCGATCCTGGACATGAACCGGCGCATCGCGCGGCGGGAAAAGCTGCCATGCCTGCTGGTCGCCGATCACTATATGCCGATCATGGACGGCCCGGAATTGCTGCGGCTCATCCGCGACAATCCGGCGATGGCGGATGTCGTGCTGGCCATATGCAGCGGCGGCGACGATCTCGCGGAGCGGCAGGCGGCGGCAGGCGCGGGAGCGCGGCATTTCCTGTCCAAGCCTCTCGATCTCGCGCTTTGCGCCGCCATCGTGCTCGACGACGGCGAAACCGGCCCCGTCTCGGGGTGACCGGCGAGGCGAAGGGAGAAAAAGGAGGGCTGGAATGACCCGGACATCGTGCCGGGACGTTACAGAAGGAGACGCGCAGACCAGCCCTCCCAATGTCCGGATCGGTTGGCAATCCAGACCACCGGATCGCCTGGGAGGAGATGGACGATCCGGAAGGCAAACCGCCGCGCCGCGAAGCGGCATCGGAATTGAGAGGGCCGGCTCATGGACCCGCCAATCCAGTTCCGCCTCCGTTTACCCCGATGGAAGCAGCAAGCCGGCCCTCTCGACACGGACCACGGCCGCTCTCGCGATCGCTCACGAGGTCTTCAGGCCGTGGTTCGAGATCTTACGGAGACGCAGAGACAGGTCCGCAAACAGAATATCGTTGCCGCCGCATCGCGCGCCGAACCCTGGTTCCCGTCCCGTCCGGCTCAAGTCAATTCCGTTGTTTTCTTGTTAGCCTCTTCCATATCGCATGAAAATCCCAAGTTTTTGGGAGAAGAACTGTGGAATGCAACCCGGAGCCTCCGATTTGCTGTCAATTATCATTTTTTTCCACTATACTGGGTTGTGACTGGCGGAACATCGGGCGAGGAGGCCGGGCCGGCGGCGCAGACCAAGAGACTCCAGAATGAATCAGTTCATGGAAATACCGCTTCATGCCGGACCCGAAATGGACCGGGCCATAAACCGGACGGATTTTTTCAGGCTCTTCAAGTCCATCTGCCGCACGTCCGGCTTCGAGCATTTCCTGCTGGCCCGACAGGTGGAACGCGGCGCGCGCTTCGACCCGACATCGAGCTTTCACCTGACATCCCTTCCCGACCATGAGAAGCCAGCGGTGGCGCGGGCGCTCTCCGAGGACAAGGGCACCGTTCTCGCCCGCATGCTGAGCATGGCGACGCCGTTCACCTCCGGGCTCTCGCTCTCGACCCGAAGCGGCGAGGCGGCGCCGACGACGGATCACTGTCTTCTGGTGCTGCCGCTGCACAGCACGGATCTCAAGCGCTACTGGTTCCTGCTCGACGGCCGCCGCGCCGCGCCCGGCCGTCGCGAACTCGCCGAACTGATGCTCGACAGCATGCGGATCTTTTCCCGTTTCCACGAAAAGATCCTGACCGGGGACTCCGCGGCGCAATTGACGCCCCGCGAGATCGAGGTGGTGCGCTGGACGAGCGAGGGCAAGACATCCGCCGAGATCGCCATCATCCTGGGCCTCTCCGAACATACGGTGATCTCGCATATCACCTCGTCGGCGCGGAAACTCAATGCCGTCAACCGCGTTCACATGATAGCGATCGCGGTGAGGCGTGGGATCGTCGCCTGACGCATCGTCCGGAATGCGTCGGGGAATGCGGGACCTCCCGATCTTTCGCGGCGGCGCGGGGGAGAGAAGAAACGGGGAATGGACGAGATGGGGGCTGACGAAAGCATGGCGGACGAGAGGATCAGGATCCTGATGGTCGATGACGAGCTCCTTGAATTCAAGGTGCTGCAACAGAAGATGACGTCGTCGCCGGATTACGACATCGATCCCGATTTCGCGCAATCGATCGACGAGGCGGTCGAACGCGCGCTGGCGGAGCGCTACCAGTTGATCCTGGTCGACAATCGCCTGCTGCCGAACAACGACTTCCGAGAAACGGTGCCGAGACTGCGCGAGGCGGGCTATACCGGCCCGATCGGGGTGATCTCATCGGATATTTCCGACGCCTATTTCCAGGAATTCCAGGAGTTTGGCGTCGATTTCCGCATCGGCAAGGACGAGATCGACTATCACGCGCTCCGGCATATCATCAGCGAATATGTCACATACGATATCCCGGAGGCGTGGCGCGAGGACCTGCGCTGATCAGCGCGCGCTCGGCAGGACGACCGCGAAGGCCGTTCCGGCCGGCGAACTGGACAGGAGCGCGACATCGCCGCCGAGCGCGGACAGGATGGTCTTGCAGGCCGCCAGGCCGAGGCCGGCGCCTTTTACGCCCCCCGGACGCGGCAGGCTCCAGAAGGCGTCGAAGATCCGCGTGGCATAGCGCGGATCGATCCCGCATCCCTTGTCGGCGACGGTCACGGTGACGGCGTGTCCGTCGTCGCGCGCCGCGACCGTGATCTCGGGCTGTCGTCCGGGCGACCATTCGAGCGCGTTGCGCAGAAGGTTCTCAAAAACCTTCTCGATCAGCAGGGGATCGCCGGCGACCGCGGGCAAGGCCTCCGCCGCCACCGAGGCGCCGGAGGCCGCGATCTCCGCCGAGAGCCTTTCGCGGACATTTCCGAGGGCCCGGTCGAGCGGCACGGCCACGAAGACGGGCGTGGAGGCGTCGGTGGAAAAGGCGATCAGGCGCTTGGTCAAAACCTGGAGGGACCGGGCCTTGTCCGCGATCGCCTGGAGCATCTGGCGCTGTTCCGGCGTCGCGGCCGCGCCGAAATCGCCGATCAGGAGATCGCCATACATGGCGATGTGCCGCAACGGACCGATCAGGTCGTGGGAGGCGGCGGCGGCGAACTGATGGACACGGGCGACCGCCTCGTCCTTGCGCGCGAGCGCCTTCCTGTCTCCGGTCACGTCCGCCCATATGCCGGAGAGCCACCTTCCGTCGGCGCTCCTGCGGCCCGTCACCTCGATCCAGATCCAGCCATCCGCGCCGCCGGCGATGCGCACGACACGCCGCAGGGCCGGACGGCCGTCATCCATCGCACCGACGGCCGCCGCCAGCCCTTCGGCATCGTCCGGATGCAGACGGCTCCCGACATCGGCGGCGCGAACCGGATCGCCCGGCAGGCCGAGGCGAGCGGCCGTCTCCCCGCCCGCGTGGACGGCCAGCAGGCCGGTGCTCAATTCGAAATCCCAGGTGCCGACCGTGCAATCCATTCCAACCGCTGCCACGCCAAACCGCCGGAAGGGAGCATAGCGGCAAGCGGCCCCATCCGCCAAGCCTTGACGAATATCAGTTCAGGAAGACCCGGACGCTGGCCGCCCTGCCATCCGCGTCGATAACGGTCAGCGTCGAGAAGCCGGCGCCGTCCGGACGCCAGTCATAACTGCGCTTGCGGGTCGAATCGGGCAGCGCCACCCCGTTGGCGAGCCATCGGAAAGGTGGGCGCCCACCCTGGAGCTTCAGCGCGAGCGGCATCGGATCGCCGGAGGAAAGTCCCACCTCGACCTCCGCGCCCTGCGGCGGATAGACGATCCGCGGCGCCGATTCCCGCGCATTGATCGCGATCAGGCCCGAACGGGTATGGGCGAAGCGCTTGAGGCTGACCGGCAGTTCCGATTCGGCCAGCCGGAGGGCACCGGCCGGCGCGCGCGGCCTCGCCTCGATGGCGACGCCCGACCGTCGGAAGGCCTCGAACAGAATGGGTGCGGCGGATTTGTAGCCGCTCAGGCCCGGAATGGCGCCGTTATCGGCCCGGCCGATCCAGACGCCGATCACATGCCGGCCGTCGAAGCCGACCGACCATGCGTCGCGATAGCCGTAGCTGGTGCCGGTCTTATAGGCGATCCCCATGTCGACGGCGCCCAGGGGCGGCCTGACGCCTGACAGGATGTCGGAAACCTGCCATGCGGCGGCCGCATCGAGCAGCGACGGGCCATCGATCGATCCCGGCTTCTCGTGAACGCCGTCGCCGAGCCGGATCGGCTTGCCGCGATTGGCGAGACCGGCATAAAGCTGGACGAGATCCTTGAGGGTGACGCCCGCGCCGCCGAGCGCGATGGCGAGTCCCGGCGTCTCGTTGGTCGGCAGCACCAGCCTGACATCGGCGCGGCGCAGGCGGATCAGAAGCTTAGCCGGCCCGACCGTGTCGAGGATCTTCACCGCCGGCACGTTGAGGCTCAGTTGCAGCGCCCGCCGGATGGTGACGTCGCCCTGGTAGGACATGTCGAAATTCCGCGGACGATAGCCGAAGAAGTCGGCCGGCCGGTCCTCGATGATGGTTTCCTGCGCGATCATGCCTTCCTCGAAGCCCAGTCCGTAGATGAAGGGCTTGAGCGTCGAACCCGGCGAACGATACTGGCGCGTCATGTCGATCCAGCCCGAACGGCTCGCATCGAAATAGTCGGCCGAGCCGACTTCGCCGATAATATCGCCGGTCCTGGCGTCGGCCATGATAATGGCGACGGAGAGCTTGGCGCCGAGCTTCCTCGAAGCCTCGCGCGCCACCTGCTCCAGCGCCTGCTGCACCTCGCGGCGCAGGGTCGTCTTGTGCGTCGTCCGGTCCGGCCATTTGCGCAGCGCCGCCTCCGACAAATGCGGGGCGAGGGCGGGCAGCGCCTTGCGTTCGTGGGCCACCGGGAAAACAAGCGCGCGCTCCGCCTCGCCGTCGCCGACCACGCGTTCCACCGCCAGGCGCTTCAGGACACGCTCGCGTGCCGCCTCGGCGTTGTGGCGATAGCGGTCGGGCCGCCGGCGTTCCGGCAATTGCGGCAGGGCGACGAGCAAGGCCGATTCTGCAACCGACAGCCGCCTGGGCTCCTTGCCGAAATAGGCGAGGCTCGCGGCGCGGACACCCTCGATATTGCCGCCATAGGGCGCGAGGTTGAGATAGAGATCGAGGATCTCGGCCTTCGACAGGCGGCGCTCGATCTGCACCGCCCGCGCCATTTGCAGGAATTTCGAGGTAAAGGATCGGCCCTCGCGCGGCTCGATCAGCCGGGCGACCTGCATCGAGAGCGTCGAACCGCCGGACACGATCCGGCCATGGGTCGCAAGCTGCCAGCCGGCGCGGCCGATGGCCCAGAGGTCGACGCCGCGATGTTCGGCGAAGCGCTGGTCCTCATAGGCGATCAGCATCCTGACGAATTGCGGATCGACATCCCCGGCGGTGACGGCGAGTCGCCATTTGCTGTCCGGCGTGGTGAAGGCGCGCAGAAGGGCGCCGTTCGAATCCAGCACTTCTCGGGAGGCGACCGCCGCCCGGTCGAGCGGCGGCGGATAGGCCCGGTCGGCCCAGGCGATGGCCCAGGTGATCCCGGCGGCGAGCGCCGCCTGGACCACGGTCAGGATGGAGAATGTCCGTAGCATCGCCATTGCCGGTCCCCTGGGGAGCGGCGCCTTATGGCGCCACCACCTTCATCTTGCCGGCGGCGCTGCGGGCATAGAGTTCGGGACGATACATGTCCTCGACGCTCGCGGCCGGATGCTCGTAGGTGCCGGGGGTCACCGCCCGCACGACATAGGCCAGGGTCACCTCGCTCATGTCGCCGGGATAGCGATCGATCGCGGCCAGGAAGCGGTCGTAGCGGAATTCGAGATGCGCCGCCTCCGTCTCCGGCAGCCAGTCGAAATTGCCCAGGCTCGCGCTGTTGACCAGGCCCGGATTGTCGATCTCGAAGCCCGCCGGCAGCAGGTCCGTCACCATCATCCGCGTCTGGAGGTCGTTCTTCGGCTTGACCTTGAGCACGACCACATAGCGCTCGTTCTGGGTCACTTCACTGACATTGGCCTCCTCGCCGTCCAGCGTGTAATAGGCGCGGCTGATCTCGAAGCCGTCGCCGCCCGCGGTGAGCGGGTTCCTGGGCGAGGCGACCGAGGTCAGCACCGCCGTGACCGGATCGGCGGCGGTATTGACCACCTTGAGCGGGGTATCGAGCAACTGCTCGCCCGTCACCCGGGTCCGGAAGCCGCCCTGGTGGGCGACGTCGTTGACGGTAACCTTGATATCCTGGTCGCCGTCCTTGAGCGCGCGGGCCGCGAGCACCATCCAGGCCTGCTCCTGCGTCGAGAGCCACGTCTTGCCTTCCCATTCGCGCGCCACCAGCTTGGCGAGTTCGGGCACGGCCTGGCTCTGCGGACGGCTCTCGGCGGCGAGCGCCAGGATCGCGGCATTGTCGCGGAGCGCCGAACCGTAGTCGGAACGGGCGAGGCTGACATTCACCAGCAGGCTCGACATCGAGGCCGCGCTGGCGAAGATCTGCTCGGAACGTTCGCGATCGCCGTAGAGCGCGAGGGCCGCGGCGACATGGGCGCGCGCCAGCTCCGTCGGGAACTGGTTCAGCATCGTGTCGGCATAGTAGCGCAGGTCGCTGATCGCGGCACGGCGGTTTCGCGCCAGGACATAGAGCGCATAGGCCATCTCATTGCCCCGCGTCGCCACGTTGTTGTCGTAGCCGAGCTGGTTTTCGAGATTGTCGAGCGCCTGCACCAGCGCCTGTTCCGGCACGTCGAACTTCTGCTCGCGGGCACGGGTCAGGAAGTCGGTGACATAGGCGTCGAGCCACATGTCGCCGGAGCCCGGCGACCAGAGGCCGAAACTGCCGGAGGACGACTGGTTGGCGAGAACGCGATAGATCGCATCCTGCACGCGCTTGCGCGTCTCGCCGTCATCCCGGAGGCCGGACAGGGCCGAGAGCTCCGAGAGGTAGAGCAGCGGCAGCGCGCGACTCGTCGTCTGCTCGGTGCAGCCATAGGGGTAGCGGTCGAGCGTCATCAGCAGCGCCGGCACGTCGAAGGCGGGCGAGCGCGTCATGTTGAGGCTTACGGACGCGCCCTCCATGATGCTGTCGGCGAAGAGCTGGCTGTCGATGACCAGATTGCGGCCGGGTTCGAGCCGCACCAGGCGCCGCTCGGTCAGCGGCAGCGTCGCCGGGCGGACCGTGAGGTTGAGCGCCTGGGTGAGCGACAGGCCGTCCGGACCTTCGAGCTTGACGTCGATGACACCGTCGCCGGGCACGCCGCCCTGGATCGGCACGGTCAGGTCCGTCTTTCCGCCCTTGGCGAGATGCACGGTCTTGCCAGCCATGTCCGGAACGATGGAGACGGACGGATTGGCCGACAGGCTCACCGTGTAGTCGCCTTCCGGCAGGTCGGTATTGGCGATGTCGAGCCGGAGTCGCGCCTGGTCTCCCGGCGCCATGAACTTCGGCAGGCTCGCGGTCACGACGACCGGATCGCGGATCACGACATCCTTGACCGTGCTGCCGATGCCCGACTTCGTCCAGGCCACCGCCATCAGCCGGGCCGTGCCGTTGAACTGCGGAATATCGAAGCTGACCACGGCCTTGCCGTCGGCGTCGAGCTTCACCGGCCCTTCGAAGAAGGCGACGAGCTTTTCGGTCGGCGGGTTGCCGTTGAGCGCGGTCTCGCCGCCGTCGCCGCCCGTCCGCAGCCGGCCGGTCACACCGAGCGAACCGTCGATGAGGCGACCGTAGAGATCGCGGATCTCAAGGCCGAGCATGCGCTGGCCGAAATACCAGCCCTCGGGCTTCGGCGGCTCGTAGCGGGTGAGGTTGAGGATGCCGACATCGACCGCGGCGAGCGTGACATAGGCTTCCTCATTCGCACCCGCGCCGGCGACGGTGATGCCGACTTCCAGCGGCTTGCGCGGCAAAGTCTGTTCGGGCGCGTCGAGGCTGAGCGCCAGCTTGCGGTCGCCCGGATCGACGTCGAGCCATTTCACACCGATGGCGCGCATCGGCATCCGGCTTTCCTGGGCGTCGCCCGGCCGGAAGAGCGTCGCGGTGATATAGGCCCCGGCCCCGAGTTCCTCGGTGACCGGAATCTCCACCACGCCGCCGTCCTTGGAGATAGACGCGGTCTTGCTGACCAGCACGCTTTCGGTGCCGACATTGATCAGCGCCTCGCCCTCGAAGCGCGGCGAGATTTTCAGCCTCGCGATGTCGCCCGGCTTGTAGCTTTCCTTGTCGAGGGCGATTTCCAGCCCGTCCGGCGTCTCCGTCGAGGTCGCCTCGACATACCAGCCGGCATCGAATTCGACGCTGGAGGTGGGACCGTCATTGTCGGCCGATTCGATTTCGAGGCGATAGCGGCCCCAGGTGACCGGCACCGAGATCTTGCCGCCATCGGCGGTCAGGTCCAGCTTGCCGTCGGCGACCTGCTTGGTGGAGGCGATCGGTTCATAGCGCCAGGTGCCGCCGTCGCGATACCACTGATACTGGCGCTCGATGCTGAGGAGCCGCCAGGTCAGGCCGGTCATCGGCACCTTGGCGCCGGCGCGGTCGAGTCCGATGACGTGGAAATTGCCGATCGAATTCTCGGCGAGATCGCCCTGGAATTCCGGCTTGATGCCGATCATCCGGTTGCCCGAATTGACGGGAAGCGTGATCGAGCGCTCGACGGCCCGGCCGCCGGCCTCCGTCATGCGGACCGTGAGCCTGGCGTCGAGGAACTGCGTGGTCGACGGCAGGTCGGGCAGCACGACGTCGAAGCTGGTCTTGCCCTCATCGTCGAGCGGCTCGAGATTTTCGAGCGCGACCGTCGTACCGTCGGAGGCCTCCTCATCGACAAGTCCGAAGACATAGCCCTTGTAGGCGTCGCGCAGCCGGGTCGGCTTGATCACCACGTCGCCTTCGAGTTCGAGACCGGCCGCCGGCGCGCCATAGAGATAGCGGCCTTCCACGGCGATCGCCTCGGGCTGCCCCATGTCGATCGCGCCATGGGCGCTGGTCATCTTGAATTCGGTGCGGTCGGGCACGAAATCGTCGACCAGGAAAGTCACGTTGCTGATCGCCGGCTGCTTGGGATCGGTATAGACCGCAAGATTCCAGGACCCGCGCATCGCAGTGTCCAGCAGCGCGAGATCCACGGCATGACCGCCGAGCTTGCCGCCGTCGGAGACGATGCGCCGGTCCTCGACGCCGTCGGGCCGTGTGAAGACGAATGTCAGCGGCAGCTTCTCGATCGCCCGGCCCGCGATATCGCGGGCGAGCGCCGCGACATGCACGGTTTCCCCGACGCGGTAGATGCCGCGTTCGGTCCAGGCCAGCACGTCGATGGCGCCGGGCGCCGGACGGCCGGTGACGCCGCGATCCGACAGGTCGAAGCCGGCCCGGGTCATGTCGAGGAAGACATAGTCCCTGGCGCCGTCCGAGGCGGTGAGGATCGCCGGCGTCATCGCCGCCGTGCCGCGCATCAGCCCGGCGGAGAGCACGACGCGGCCGTCGGCATCGCTGGTAGCGGAACCGAGCACCTCGTTGTTCTTGGCGAGCAGCGTCACCTTGACGCCGCCGATCGGCTTGGCGGTCGCCAGCGAGCGGACGAACACGTTGAGCCCGTCGGTGCCGGCATAGGTGGACAGGCCGAGATCGGAAACGACGAACCATTGCGTCGCCTTCGATTCCCAGTTGCTGACCGTCGCCTGCTTCGAGACGGCGGTCAGCACATAGACGCCGGGCTTGCGCTCGGGCAGGGCTTCGTCCACCGGGAAGGAGGTGACGACATCCTTGTTGAGCTCCGACTTGATGTCGATCGACCCCTGCCAGACGAGTTCGCCCTGCTGGCTCTCGATACGCGAGGAATTATAGCCGTCGAGCTGTGTCAGGAACTGCGAGTTCTGCAACAGGGATGTGATGTTGCGATCGCCGATGCGATAGAGCTTCAGTTCGGCGCTGTCGGAATTGATCGACACGATCGGGATGCCGCGCCGGGCGGTCGAGGGCAGCACGAAGCTGTCGCCGGTGAAACGGACGCTCGGGCTGCGGTCCTTCACATAGATGTCGAAATCGACCTGGGCTTGCAGCGGCTCGTCGACCGACGAGGGCAGCCCCTCGCGCAGCGCGATCTTGTAGCGCTGGCCGTGGGTGAGGCCCTCGACGCAGATCTGCTGGCCCTTGGCCTCGAGCGCCTTGGGCGCGGCGCCGTCGAGCGTCACATAGGAGGTGTAATCGACGCCCGACTTGACGAGGTTTTCCGAGAACTGGACGCAGGCGCGCGGATTGGCGCTGTCATTGTCGATCGTGTTGCCGGTCACCCGGAAACCCTGGCGGGCGCGGAGATCCTCATAGGCCACGCGCACCGTGCCGTCATCGACCAGCTTGAGGCTCGCCTTATAGGCATTGATGCCGGCGCGGTAATAGGAATTGTTCTCGAGCGCCTTGGCGAGGACCGCCAGCGACCTGGCGCGCGCGCTCTTGGTGCGGGTCAGGTCGTAGCCGTTGATGGCGGCGTTCAGGCCCTGGGAGTTGATGTCGTAATTGTTGTTGATGCGGGCAGCGGCGCCGGCCATCTCCATCCAGAGATCGGCATTGCCGGGATCGAGCTTCAGCGCGGCCCTGAAGGCCACCATCGCCTTGTCGATGACGCCCGAATTCACCGCCTGCCGCGCCATTGTGACGGCGGCTTCGAGGCCGATACCCTCATAGCCGCTCGGGGTCGCGAGCTTGTCGCGGAAGCGCTCAGCCTCGCCGACCTGCCATTCGTTGAGCAAGTCGAGCGCCGGCGCGGCGCCGATATCCGCCTCGACCTCCTCCGTGACGATCTTGCCGGCCACCGCGCCCGGAAACGGATTCATCTTGTTGAAATCCGATTTCAGGAAGCACCATTGCGCCTTGGTATTGTAGGTGAATGCCTTGCAGCCCTCGTCGGCGATGCAGATCTCCTGGCATCTTTCGAGCGAGACATCCTGCTCCGTGCGAAGATCGAAGCCGAAATAGTCCGCATCCTTCACGGTCACGATCTTGCGCGCGCCCTCGGCGGCATTGGCGGTGACAACGGAGAAAAGCAGAGCGGAAACAAGTAGGAAGAAACGAACAAAGACGCGCATGGCAGTCAGCTCCCAATGACGGCGTGATCTTCGGCAATCAGCTTCGAACGATCGAAAGAGCGAGTCAACCACCTCCCTCGGAAGCGATCGAACCGCCCGCCCCTATCTCGGACGCGGGGAACGCCGGCCTCTTCGGGCCGGACGAAGACACTCCCCGTGCTGAGACCGACGTTCTCGGCGGCGCATTTATTCGCGGCATGCGGCAGATTTGCTTCACCTGGGAGGCTGGTTCCGAGACAGGCGCGGACAGGCCGCTCCGGCCCGCGAAGCGACGGACGACCGCGACGCGGTCTCGATGCGCGCGCCGGAGAACCTATTCCAGCTCGGCGCCGTCGATGAAGACCGACCGGATGGAGAGCGAGGGTTCGAGCAACAGGATATCGGCGGCGTAGCCCGGCAGCAGGCGTCCGTGGCGATCGCCCACGCCCATGGCTTCGGCCGGATAGAGCGAGGCCATGCGGATCGCCTCCTCGATGGGAAGGCCGAGCCTGCGATGCACGAAGAGCACCGAGGACAGCATATCGATGTCGGCGCCCGCCAATGTGCCGTCGGCGAGCGTGAGCCGGCCGCCCTCGCGGAAGATGCGGCGGCCATTGAGCATGAGGCCGGCATCGTCGGTGCCGATGGTGGACATGGCGTCGGTGACGATGAAGATCCTGCCCGGACCCTGCTTGGCCCGGAGCGCGACGCCCATCGACACGGGATCGACATGGAAGCCGTCGGCGATCAGGCCGGCGAAAGCGGAGCCGCCATGGATGGCGGCGCCGACGAGGCCCGGCTCGCGGTGGCCGAGCGGGCTCATCGCGTTGAAGAGATGGGTCGCCATCCGCACGCCGGCGGCGAAATAATCGAGGGCTTCGACGCAGGTCGTGTCGGTATGGCCGAGGCTCACGGTCACGCCGCCCTCGGCGAGTGCCCGGGCCTGATCGATCGACACGTTTTCCGTGGCAATCGTCGTCAGCAGCAGGCCCACCTCCCGCCGATAGGCGAGGAGCGCCTCGAGGTCGGCGGCCTCCATCGGCCGGATCAGCGCCGGGTCGTGCGCGCCCTTGCGCGAGACGGACAGATGTGGACCTTCGAGATGGATACCGAGGAAGCCGGCCGTGTTGCGCGCGGCGGCTTCCCGGCCGGCCTTGCGCGCCTCGGCCGTGACCGCGCGATTGTCGGTGATCAGCGTCGGCAGAAGCTTCGTCGTGCCGAACCGCGCATGCGCCCGGGCGATCCGGGCGATGCCTTCCGGCGTCGGATGGTCGTTGAACATGACGCCGCCGCCGCCATTGACCTGGAGGTCGATGAAACCCGGAACGACCAGCGCGCCATCGGCATCGACCTGCCGGGCGCCGGCCGGAATCCCGGCGGAGATGGCCGTCACCCGGCCATCCGCGACAATCAGGCTCCTGCCGTCGTGCCAGTCGCGGCCGTCGAAGATGCGGCCTCCGGTGATCGCGGTAAGGGTCATTGGGTTTTCGTCACCTTGCTGAGCGCGGCGGGCTTGTCGGGATCGTAACCGCGGCGGCGCGAAAGCGCCTCGACGAAACCGTAGAAGGGCACGACGAGGCAAAGCGCGTCGGTCACGGGATGGCCGGTCGCCGCGAAGGGCAGGCGCGTGGCCTTGCCGGCGCGATCCGAGGTCAGGAAGGTCGGCGCGCCGCGGCCGGCGATATTCTCGGCAATGGCCGACACGCTCTCCTCCGCCGCGTCGCGCGCGGCGAGCGCCAGCACCGGGAAGGAACGGTCGACCAGCGCCACCGGTCCATGCAGGACCTCGGCGGAGGAATAGGCCTCGGCGTGATAATCCGCCGTCTCCTTGAACTTCAGCGCCGCCTCGGACGCGATCGCGAGCGCCGGTCCACGGCCGAGGACATAGAGCGATTCCGAATTTTCGAGCGCGGCGAAGAGGGGCGACCAATCGAGCGCGAGCGCCTGGCGGAAATGCTCCGGCAGGTTTCGGACGGCGCGCCCAAGCTCGGCGTTTCCTGTCCATTCCGCCAGGATCGCCAGACCGGCGACGGCGGAATTGACATAGGACTTCGTCGCGGCGACGGCCAGTTCCGGTCCCGCCGCGATGTCGATCTTGACATGGGACTTCTCCCAGAGCGGCGAGGACGGCGTATTGGTGAGCGCGACGGTCAGCGCGCCGGCCTCGCCGGCCGACTCCACCAGCGCGAGGATGTCGGGGCTCTGGCCGGATTGCGAAACGGACAGCACCGCCGCCTGGGCGAGCGAGAGCCGGACGCCGTAGATCGATGCGAGCGAGGGACCGAGCGAGGCCACCGCCCTGCCCGTCGTCAGTTCCACCGCATATTTGATGAAGAGCGACGCATGGTCCGACGAACCGCGCGCGATGGTGCAAAGGAAGGCGGGATCCTTGGCCGCGAGCGCCGCGCCGGCGGCCTTCAGCGCGTCGCCGGACCGGTCGAGAAGCCGGGCGCAGGCATCGGGGATTTCGTCGATCTCTCGACGCATATGGGTCTGTGTCATTATCGTACTCCCTGTCAGCCGAGCGTCAGTTCGGCCACGAAATCATAGGCGTCGCCCCTGTAGAGCGACCGGGTGAGTTCGACCACCTTGCCCGAGGACAGGTAGGATATGCGCTCGATGGCGAGCCCGGCCGAACCGGCCGCGACATCGAGCAGGTCCGCCTCGTGCTCCCGCACGGTGCGCGCCGAGATGCGCTGGATGGCGCGAACGGGCTGCACGTTCCGCGCCTCCAGCGCGGCATAGAGCGAGGTGTGGACATTTTCCGGATCGGGCAGGAATTCGGCCGATATGCTGGCCCGTTCGATCGCCAGCGGATTGTCATCGGCGATACGCAGGCGGCCGAGCCGGGCGACCATTCCGCCGGCCGGCAGCCCCAGCATCACCATCTCGTCCGGCGAGGGCGTGAACAGGCCGCGTTCGAGCCATTCGGCGCGCGTCGACAGACCCCGCCGCGCCATGTCCTCGGTAAAGGACGTCAGGCGCGAAAGCGACTGCTCGACCTTTTCCATCGGCCTGGAGACGAAGGTGCCCGAACCATGGCGGCGCACCAGCTTGCCCTGGCGCACCAGTTCGTCCACCGCCTTGCGCACCGTGACCCGGCTGATATTGGCATATTCGGCGAGATCGCGTTCGGGCGGAAGCGCATCGCCGCCCTTCAGCCGGCCCGAATGGATCGCATCCTCCAGCGCCTGCTGGAGCTTGACGTAAAGCGGGCCGCTGCCCGACGCCTGCAAGTCTTCCGGAGCCAGAAAGGCGGACACGGAGGTCATGACGCCATCCTCCCTCCGAAACGGGACACCGCGAGCGCCACGGCGCCGGAAAGCGCATCCGCCCGCGCCGCGACCAGGCGCGACCGGTTGGCCTCCGACAGCCAGACGGGATAATGCGCCGAAAGCCCGCCCAGAAGGCAGATCCGCTCCCCGCCGGCCCGGACCATCGCATCGAGCGTCTCGTCGATGGCCGCCGCACCCGCGCGCAACACTTTCAGGCCCACGGGATCGCTGGAATTCGCCGCGGCGAAGATCCGCGGCGAATAGCGGCCGAAATCGGACGGCGCGGCATAGCGGGCGAAGGCGACGAGCCGGGAGGGGTCGTCGCCGAATTCGGCGAGCACGTCGGCGGTGAGCGGCGAACCGGGTCGGATCCCGTCGCTCGCCAGCAGGCATTCCTGCAAGAGGGCATGGCCGAGGCGCGCGCCGCTGCCCTGGTCGGCGACGATGAAGCCCCAGCCGCCGAAGGACCGGAGGCCGTCGCCCCGCCGCGAAAGATACATGGTTCCCGTGCCGATGACGGCAATGGCGCCGTCCTCGTCGCCGAAGGCGCCCTGGAGCGCGATCAGCCCGTCCGAGACGATCTCCGAACGGCTGAAAGGCAGGCGCGCCGTCAGCCGCTCCGACACATCGCCGACATTGGAGCCGGCGAGGCCGAGCAGCGCCCTGGCCCTTGTGATCCCTGAGGGATCGAGCCCGGCATTGATGAAGGCGCCCCGCGACGCCGCCGCAATATTGCCGAGCGCGCCATCGATATCCGTCAGGATATTGGCCGGACCGCTCTTCGCCATGCCGACGACGATACCGTCGGCCGTCGCCACCGCCGCCCGGCAGCTCGTGCCGCCCCCGTCTATACCAATCAAGAAATCCGACATATCGCGCTCCTCACAAATACAATACCAAAAAAATACCATTAACCAAGGGCAATTTTTGATTCCCAGCGGAAATTTTATATCTATTTGTTTTAAATAGATTTTCTGTGCGGTCGCGGCAGGTGGACAACACGAAAATGACATATTTATAAAATTCCACTGGACAAGTGGTATTTTTTTGGCATTATCACCACAAAGGACGGGGAGACCTATGGCAGCAACGACGGAAGCACGCCACGACAAAGCGGAGGGGTTGGACGGATTGCCGGCGCCCGAGATCCTGCGCGTGCTGCTGGACGGACAGCTGGCGGCCGTCGACAGCATACGCGCCGCCCTTCCGGCGATCGCGGACGCCGCCCGGCTTGCCGCCGACAGACTCCGCGCTGGAGGACGGCTGGTCTATTGCGGGGCCGGCAGTTCCGGATTGATGGCGATGTCGGACGGGCTGGAACTGCCGGGCACCTTCGGCATCGCGCCGGAGCAGGCGCCCATCCTCATCGCCGGCGGCGCCGAAAGCCTGCGCCTGCTCGCCGGTGGCTTCGAGGACGATACGGCACTCGCGGCGCGGGACATGGATGGGCTTTCGGTCACGCCGGAGGATTGCGTGATCTGCGTTTCGGCATCCGGCTCCACGCCCTATACATTGCACGCCGCCGAGGCCGGCCGGGCGCGCGGCGCCGCTGTCATCGCCATCGCCAACAACGCGGATACGCCGCTTCTCGCGGCGGCCGACGTCGCCGTGCTGCTCGCCACGCCGCCGGAGGCGGTCGCGGGCTCGACACGCATGGGCGCCGGCACGGCACAGAAGATCGTGCTCAACATGATATCGACATTGACGGCCGTGCATCTCGGCCATGTGCATGACGGCTTCATGGTGAATCTGAGGGCCGACAATGCCAAGCTGCGCGAACGTGCGCGGCGCATGGTCTCGGCCATCGCCGGAACCGATGTGGAACAGGCCGGCCTTCTGCTCGACAAGGCGGACGGTTCGGTGAAGATTGCGGTCCTGCTGGCGGCGGGCGCCGGAGACGCTCCGTCGGCCGGCAAGCTGCTCGAAAGCTGCAACCAGAACCTGCGCAATGCCCTGGAGAAGGCAAAGTCAGGATCGTGACAGAAACCAGCATAGCCGCAGTGGCGATTGCTAAAAATGGGAGAATGATAAGATGACCCGAGCATTCAAACAGGCGCTTCTCGTGGCCACGGCCATCGCCGGCCTTTCCGGCGCGGCCCATGCCGAGGACGTGACCCTGACCATCGAAAGCTGGCGCAACGACGA
>JAGRLJ010000181.1 GCA_020441805.1 Rhizobiaceae bacterium | reverse complement strand
TCGGCGGCCCCGTCGGTTCCGGCAAGACGGCGCTCACGGAAAAGCTCTGCAAGGCGATGCGCGACCGCTATTCCCTCGCCGTCGTCACCAACGATATCTATACGAAAGAGGATGCCGAAGCCCTGGTGCGCATGCAGGCGCTGGGCTCCGACCGCATTCTCGGCGTCGAGACGGGCGGCTGCCCGCACACCGCCATCCGGGAGGACGCCTCGATCAATCTCGCGGCCATCGCCGAGCTCAGCCGGAAATTTCCGGGCCTCGATCTCGTCTTCATCGAATCCGGCGGCGACAATCTGGCGGCGACATTCTCGCCCGATCTCGCCGACCTCACCATCTATGTCATTTCCGTGTGCCAGGGCGAGGAAATCCCGCGCAAGGGCGGGCCGGGCATTGCCCGGTCGGATCTGCTGGTCATCAACAAGAAAGACCTGGCGCCCCACGTGGGCGCCGATCTCACCGTCATGGAGCGCGATGCCGGCCGCGTGCGGAACGGCAAGCCTTTCATCTTCTCGGACATGAAACGGGGGGACGGGGTCGCCGAGATCGTGAACTATCTCACCCGACACGGCGGCCTCGAACAGGCGGCGTGACGAGCCGGCCTATTCGTGCCAGTCGTCATGGAGGATGCTCTGCATGAGCTCCTCCTTCTTGCGCGGCGAAAGCGGCGTATAGGCCGGATCGACGCGCTTGGCGCGGCGCTTCATCTTCTTCGGCGTGCGAAGCCGGAAACCTTCCTGCGAAAGCGTGTTCAGGCCGGAGCCCGACGCGACGGCGGAGACGAGAAGCAGACCGGAATTCAATGCACTCATGGCGGCCTCCTTTCCTCGGGCCCCGGCTGCGCCGGCGATCGGTGACCGCCCGGCGTCCGGTTAACAACTGTTCCGACGCTAAACCGGTTCCAAGGGTCCGGCTATTCTCCAGGTAACAGCGCCTCAGGGAAAAATGGGGTGCCTATCGCGGCTTTTCCAAGATGGAAGCCGGGAATCGCCCTCATAAGACTTCACATATCGGTGATGGCGGGAAGGCCGATGCCGCGCGCCCTGCGCGAAGCGACACGGCATGACGCGGGTCGGCGTTGCTTCGGGTCCGGACTTCTGGTCTTCTTTCCCGGAAATCGGAGGCCGCCATGCCGGACGACGAAGACGACATATCCGCCGAATATTCCTCACCCGCATGCATGTTGCATGAGATCAATCCGGCCTATGCCGGCCTCGCGCCGCCACCGCCCTCCGAAGGCGTCGCCGCCTGGCGCCGGGCGCGCCGCGAAGAACTGATCGCCGCCCGCCTGGCCATTCCGGCCGAGACGCGCGCCGGCCATGGAAAGGCGATCGCCGCCGCGCTGGACCGCGAACTGGGCGAGATCGGCGGCAAGACCATCAGCCTCTACTGGCCGTTCCGCGGCGAGCCGGATCTGCGGGAATGGCTCGGAACAGCCACCGAACGCGGCGCGACATGCCTTCTGCCGATCGTCGTCGAGAAAGGCAAACCGCTGATCTTCAAGCCATGGAAGCCGGGCGAAAAGCTCGACCGCGGCGTCTGGAACATTCCCATCCCGGCCGAGGGACCGGAAATGCTGCCCGATATCGTCATCTCGCCCGTGGTCGGTTTCGACCGGTCGCTCTATCGCCTGGGCTATGGAGGCGGCTTTTACGACCGGACGCTGGCCGCCCATACCGGCCGGCCACTGGTTATCGGCGTCGGCTATTCGAGCCAGCATATCCCGACCATTCATCCGCAGCGCCACGACATCCCGATGAAGCGGATCATCACGGAAAAGGGACTATGGCGCTGAACGGGCGCGACCGGCGGAATGCCGGCCGACTATCGGGGGAATGAAAGGGCGCCGCGGTCTGCGGCGACGCCCCGGAAGACGCGGTTCGAGTTGGCTCAGCCGATTTCGTCGAGATCGAACGTGCGCGGCTCGCCATCGAACGCAACCAGCACCGCCGCGTTTTCCTCGCGCTTGAGCAGCTGGAGAATCGCGTCCTCGCTCGGATTGCCCGGGGTTTCATCCATGGATTCGAAGAATTCGCCAACGCTCATGCGCTCGCTCGGCTGAAATTTCAGTGTCTCGCCGGTACGGCCGCCAACCAGCATGATGAAGCGGAACTCGACATCGTCGTGCTCGTCCCCCACGATGACGGCGATATCGTCATCGTGATCACCATACAACAACACTCCGATCGGTTCGATCATGGGCTTCTACCTTTCTGGTTGCGGCCGGCGACATGCCGCGCCTCGTCGCCTCAGAGCACATAATCGCCGACTTTGCAAAATCTGTGAACGTGGCGACCGATTTTAGGAACGGATGAAAGGGCCTGCGTTCCGGACGCGGAACCGGAAAGAGGACGACACCGTGGCCAACGCAGACAGCGCCCGCGAAAAGGACGCCCTCCATCGGACGACCGCGGCGGAGGAAGAGGCCGCCAAGCACTATGTCAAACGCCGCGTCACGGAAAACTCCGCAGACCTGATCGCCGAAAATCCGATCCGCGCCGCATTGTGGGCGGCCTTTGCCGGCCTCGTCATCGACCGCCTATCCATTTGATAATACTGATATTTCCGGCGGGAGACATGTAAAGATCCCGCAAGCCCGCGATGCGGCGCGGGGTCGCATCCGCCGGAGCGTGCCACGGAATGACCGTGTTTTGCGCCTATGGGGAATGGAACCAAAGGGGCCGTTCGCTGTTTCGGCACTTGGGGTATCCCGGAGTATTTCGATTGGGACAAATCGAAGGAGTAAAGTGAATGATCAGGACAATCCTCGTTTCCGCGCTGCTGGCGGGCACGGCCGGTACGACCATGGCCGCCGATCTCGTCGAGCAGGTGCCTTCGGCGCCGGAAGCCGTGATCGAACAGACGCAGGTCTATTCCTGGGATGGCGCCTATCTCGGCATCTATGGCGGCGCCAACTGGTTGCGCGGTCGACTCGACAACGGCGTGACCGATCGCACCCACACCACGACGGGCGGCATGATCGGCGGCTTCGCCGGCTGGAACCGCCAGCTCGACAACAACATCGTCTTCGGCCTCGAGGGCGATCTGAAATATGACTGGAACAGCCATAAATATGGCGGTATCGACGCAGGCACCGACTGGGGCGGCAGCGCGCGCGTCCGCCTCGGCTATGCCTTCGACGACGCTCTGATCTACGCCGCGGGCGGCTGGACCGCCGCCAACGGCTATGTCGATCCGCCGGGCAACAACAACAGCCGCGAGAAAATGCTGAACGGCTGGACGGTGGGCGCCGGCGTCGACTACAAATTCACCGACAGCATCTTCGCCCGCGCCGAATATCGCTTCAACGATTTCGGCAGGGAGAAGATCAGCGGCACCAAGGTCGATTTCCAGCAGCACAATGCGATTCTCGGTATCGGCTTCAAGTTCTGAGCCGTGCACCATACGACAATGAAGGGCGCCCGCGTGGCGCCCTTTTCATGCCGGAACCTTTCGCGATGGCGGGCATGTCACCCCGGCTCGCGGCGGACAGGCCCGAATATCGCGGCCAACGCGAAGGGAGCGCATCGTCCAGGATCGGTATCTCGGATAGGGTCGCGAAACGCTATCCGGGTTTCGATGCGGCATTCTCCGGCACATTCAGCGCCTCTACGACCTCGGCATCCGTCACCTGCGTGAAATCGGCGTAGAAATCGCCGACCGACCGGAATTCGACCGGCTCCCGCAGGCAAACGACCCCATCGAACTCCTCGGCGAGCCCGGCGACGGCGTCATGCGGCCCGACCGGAACGGCGAGCAGGATGGAAGCCGGCCCCGCGGCGCGCAGACCCTGGAGCGCAACGCGGACCGTGCTGCCCGTGGCAACGCCGTCATCGGCGACGACGACGTCCCGGCCGGCAAGCTCCATCGGCTTCCGGCCCGCGAGATAGAGCGGCCGCTGGCGTGCGATGATATCGAGCTGGCGCTTCGTTTCCGCCTCGATATAGGCATCCGTCGCCCTTGCATGACGCACCGCGTCGGGATCGATGACGCGCCGGAGGGGTGATCCTTCCATCACCGCGCCGATGGCATATTCGCTCTCCCGCGGCGCGCCGATCTTGCGCACCAGCAGGAGATCGAGCGGCGCGTGAAGGCGAAGGGCGATTTCACGGCCGACGGGCACGCCGCCGCGCGGCAGTGCCAGCACTACGGGATCGTGAAACGCCCTGCTCGCCAGCCTGTCCGCGAGTTGCCGGCCGGCATCCGTCCTGTCCATGAAGCGCGCGCGATCACCTTCCGGCATTCCGTTCGACCCCTCAACGAGAGGCCATAGGATACCCGAACATGCCGGCATCGAATATGCCGGAGGCGTTCATTGGCGCGGAATGCGCCGGGGGGCCGCGATGAATCTCGGCTGGGTGCCGAAAGCGAGGACGGCGATGAAAGCGAGGACGAGCAGATGCGACATTGGAAATTCCCTTCTCCGACGTGACGCCGTTGCCTTCTCTTTCGCATGCCGGCAACGCGGCCGCTGTCGCCAGGGTAACAGTCATCGACGGTGCGGACGCCGACCGCATCGACCGCCGGCGGCCAGATGGATTGCCCCTGCCCAAGCTTTTTCTCTCGCGGAAATTCCGCTCGCCGCCTCAGGATTCCAGCCAGTGGAGAATACCCCGGGCGGCCGCCCGGCCCGTCGCGAGACAGGCCGTGAGCAGATAGCCGCCGGTCGGCGCTTCCCAGTCGAGCATCTCGCCGGCGACGAACAGGCCGGGCAGTGCCCTGAGCATGAAACCATCGTCCACGCCGTCGAAGGCGACGCCGCCCGCGGACGAGATCGCCTCGGCGATCGGACGCGGCCGGACGAGCGGAATCGCCAGTCGCTTGATCCCGCGCGCGAGCACATCCGGATCGTCCGGCATCAAGGCTGGCGCCAGTTCGCGGAGCAAGGCCACCTTCACTCCTTCGAGCCGCGCGCCCTTGCGCAGGCGACTGGAAAAACTCGCCTTCCGGTCCTGCCGCGCGAGGTCGCGCGCCAAGCGCTCCAGGCCGCGGCCGGGTGCAAGGTCGATCGTGAGCGCGGCCCGGCCGTCCCGCTCCAGCGCATCACGAAGGGCGGCGGCATGGTGATAGACCAGACTACCCTCGATCCCGTGCCGGGAAATCACGAATTCGCCGGGGAAAGTTCCGGCTGCCGACGTCGCGGTCACGCCCTTGACCGGCGCACCGGCAAAGCCCGCGCGCATGACATGGCTCCAATCGACGTCGAAGCCGCAATTGGCGGGCCGGAACGGCGCGATCGCGACACCCTTTCCCGCAAGCCATTCGACCCATGCCGCATCGGCGCCGAGCCGGGGCCAGCTTGCCCCGCCAAGCGCGAGCAGGGTCGCATCCGGGCGGATCGCCATCGGACCGGACGGCGCGTCGATGCGCAATCCGTCTCCCTCGAAGCCCGCCCAGCGATGCCGCGTCCGGATCGTCACCCCCAGGTCATCGAGATGACGAAGCCAGGCGCGCAGAAGCGGCGACGCTTTCATGACCCTTGGAAAGACGCGGCGGGACGAGCCCACGAATGTCTCCGTGCCGAGCCCGGCGGCCCATTTGCGCACATCATCCGGCGTAAACGCATCGAGCGCCGGCCGCAGCCGCGCCGATGCCGGCCCAAAGCGCGTCCGGAAACGATCGTAATCTTCGGCGTGGGTTATGTTCAGGCCCGATTTGCCGGCCAGCAGGAATTTGCGCCCCACCGTCGGCATCGCGTCGTAGACGGTGACCGCCGCGCCGGCCGAAGCGAGGGCATCGGCGGCCATCAACCCCGCCGGCCCTCCGCCGATAATCGCAATTTTCCTCTTCGCCATGACCAGCCCGCACCGTTTTCGCTGTCATGAACCAGCCGGCGCCGGCATGCAAGCGAACCATGGCTTGAAGGCTGGACGAGGCGTTGGGCAAAGCAGGCGGCAAATGCCGGGGGGCCGCTATCGCCCCGGGCTCAGCGCGTCATCGACTTCATGTTCTTCACCACGATCATGGCCTCCTTGATCTTGAGGCCCTGCTTGCGCGTGGTTTCGAGCTCGACGGCCAGCTCCTTGTTGCCGGCATCCTTCTCGCCGGCCTTGCGGATCTTGACGAGTTCCTGTTCGCTTGCCGCCAGCGCCATGGCGAGCAGCGCCTCATCGGCCTCCAGCCGCGCGGCGAAACGCTTCTTCTCCTCGGCGGAGGCGAGCTTGATCTTGACCGTGTCCTTCCTGCGCTTGTCGACCAGGAGGTTCACCGTCACGACCATCTTGCCGAGCCGGGCATTGTTGGTTCTGGCGCGTCCGACCACGGAGGCGATATCCATGACGGCGGCGCCCTCGGCGGTCTTCATGTCGGCCGCCGCCTGTTTTTCCATGTCGTCCATCGCCGCCTTGACGACGAATTTGGTGAGCGGATTGTTGGCGCCAGCCTTGTCCATCGCCTTGTCGATCATGAAGCGCGTGCCCTTCACCATCGCGACCTTCGCGATGTCCTCGGCCACCTGCTTGCGATAATCCTCCGCCTCCTGCCGCAGCGCGAGCGCGACCGCCTCATCCTCGGGCGTCGTCACCACGGCGGTGGTGACGGCCGTCGTCTTCGCCGGGTTGGACTGCACGACCGCAACCGAGGTTTCGCTGGTGGTCGTGGGTGTCGTCGTGGCCATCGTCATCGACTTGGTGGTGCTGCAACCGTGAACGACCACCGATGCCAGCAACAGCAATACCGGCGCCAGGACTGGGCGTATATTCTCCATTCACCTCTTCCCCCTGAATTCTGAGGGGGGAACAAACGCGCGCCGGGGTCGCCGGTCAATCACCCAAACAGGTGAGACCAGCGGGAAGCACGGAGATGGGCAGGAGTTTCACGGCGCGCGGCAACCACCCCTTCCTCACTCGCCCGCAAGCGATTGCCCTTGTATCCACGAACGCTTATCCCTTCTTGGGCGGCGCTTCGGCGCGCCGCTTCCCGACTGGCGGTGACCTGCGTGACCCATCCGACGAAGACCGTATCCGCCGATTCCGGCCGCATCGTGCAGACCGTCCGCAATCTCTGGCCCTATATGTGGCCGAGCGGGCGGACGGACCTGAAGCTACGCGTGCTCTGGGCGACGCTCTTCCTCATCCTGTCCAAGATCGTCCTGCTGACGATCCCCTATTTCTTCAAATGGTCGACCGACGCGCTCGCCGCGGGCCAGAGCGCCGGAGACGGCCCGGCGGCCTTCGCTCTCGCCGTGCTGGCGCTGGTGGCCGCCTACAATATCGCGCGCATCGTCCAGGCGGGTTTCAACCAGCTGCGCGACACGCTTTTCGCCAGCGTCGGCCAATATGCCGTCCGCCAGCTTTCGCTCCGCACCTTCCGGCATCTCCACCAGCTCTCGCTGCGCTTCCATCTCGAGCGCCGGACAGGCGGCCTGACGCGCGTCATCGAGCGCGGCACCAAGGGCATCGAGACCATCGTCCGCTTCGTGATCCTCAACACCCTGCCGACGATCTTCGAATTCGCGCTGACGGCGGCCATACTCGGCTGGACCTACGGCCCCGCCTATCTGGCCATGGCGATCCTGACCATCGTCGCCTATATCTGGTTCACGATCCGCGCCAGCGACTGGCGCATCGACATCCGCCGCAGCATGAACGCCTCCGACGCCGAGGCGAATGCCAAGGCGATCGATTCGCTCCTGAATTTCGAGACCGTCAAATATTTCGGCAATGAGGAAATGGAAGCGCGGCGCTTCGATCAGTCGATGACCGCTTATGAAAAATCGGCGACACGCGTCTGGACCTCGCAAGGCCTGCTGAACTTCGGCCAGGTCGTGATCTTCAGCCTCGGCATGACGGCGATGATGATGATGTCGGCGCTGGCGGTCCGGGACGGCGCGCAGACCGTGGGCGACTTCGTCTTCATCAATGTCCTGCTGATGCAACTCTCGGCGCCTCTCGCCGTGGTGGGCTTCATCTATAGCGAGGTTCGCCAGGGCCTGGCCAATATCGAGCAGATGTTCGACATGCTCGACACGAGCCCGGAAATCACCGACGCGCCGGGCGCCCGCGATCTTGCGGTCAGCGCCGCGGCCGTTTCCTTCCGGGACGTGCACTTCGCCTATGATCCGCAGCGCCCCATCCTCAGGGGCATCAGTTTCGACATACCGGCGGGCCGGACGGTCGCCGTCGTCGGCCCCTCCGGCGCGGGCAAATCGACGCTGTCGCGCCTGCTCTATCGTTTCTACGACGTCCAGCAGGGCGCCATCACCATCGACGGGCAGGACCTGCGCGACGTGACGCAGAAGAGCCTGCGCGCGGCGATCGGCATGGTGCCGCAGGATACGGTGCTGTTCAACGA
>JAGRLJ010000180.1:746-3410 GCA_020441805.1 Rhizobiaceae bacterium | reverse complement strand
ACCGTGGACTTCAAGAACACGATCATCATCATGACGTCCAATCTGGGCGCGGAATTCCTCACCCAACTCGGCGAGGACGATGAGGTCGAGAGCGTTCGCGAAATGGTGCTCGGCGTGGTCCGCCAGGCGTTCCGGCCGGAATTCCTCAACCGCGTCGACGAGATCATCCTGTTCCATCGCCTGCATCGCCGGGAGATGGGCGCGATCGTCGATATCCAGCTCGAACGGCTCGAAAAGCTGCTTGCCGAGCGGAAGATCACACTGGAGCTCGGCGCCGACGCACGGGCCTGGCTGGCCGACAAGGGCTACGATCCGGTCTATGGCGCCCGGCCGCTCAAGCGCGCGATCCAGCGTTATGTCCAGGACCCGCTCTCCGAGCGCATCCTGTCGGGCGACTTTCCGGATGGTTCGAAAATCCTGGTCTCGGCCGGTTCCGACCGTCTGGTCTTCTCGGCCAATACCAGCCAAGCCGACCAGCAGGCGGCCTGACAGGACGGGGGACGACGATCCGAAGCCGGCGGCGGGCAATGCCGCCGGCTCTCCTGTTCTGGCCGGTCCGTTATGGCAGGGACGGCTATTGCGTCTCGGCGACCCTGACATCCGCATGCGTGCCGAGCAGCGCGTCGATTCGCTTGCGTTCCTCCTCGAAGCGGGCCAGCATCTCGCCCTTGAGCGTCTTGCCGGCCGGGAGCCGGATGCGTTGCGGATCGACCTTGTTGCCGTTGACGATGACCTCGTAATGCAGATGCGGTCCCGTCGATTGACCGGTCGTGCCGACCCAGCCGATCACCTGTCCCTGGCGGACGCGGGCGCCTTCCTTGACGCCCTTGGCGATGGCGCTCTGGTGATTGTAGGAGGTGACATAGCCGTTCGGATGCTGGATCAGTGTCTGGTTGCCGTAACCGCCCCTGTCCCAGCCGGCCTTGAGCACCACGCCGTCGCCGGCGGCGATGATCGGCGTGCCGCGCGGCGCGGCCCAGTCGACGCCGGTATGCATCCGCATATAGCCGAGAATCGGATGCCGCCGCATGCCGAAGCCGGAGCGGAAGATGCCGCCGGGCAGGGGGTTGCGGATCAGGAACCGCTTGGGGTTCTTGCCCTCGGGATCGAAATAGTCGACCGACAGGTCGTCGGGATTCTGGAAGCGGTAGAGCCGCGTGTCGCTGTCGCCGAACCTGGCGCGGATATAGAGGAGTTCCGAATCCTCCGTCGCCTCGCCGTCGATATCGTCGAGCGAATAGAAGACCTCGAGCGTGTCGGTCGGCTTCAGCCGGGCCTGGAAGTCGACCGTCGGCGCCAGCAGCCGGATCAGCCGGCCGGTCATTTCCTTGCTGAGCCCATAGGATAGCGACGCGCGGTAGATGCCGTCATAGACCCGGGGCAGGTCGCCCTTGTCGGCGATCTGGACGCCATCATCCTCGAAAGCGGTCGCGACCGCGCTCAGGAGCGGCGGCTCGACGCCGGCCACCAGCCTGCCCTTGTCGTCGATGGCGGCGGTGAACTGGTGGGTGTTGCGGCTATAGAGGCTGGCCCGGACGATCCGCGCCTTCTCGCCCTCCTGGATGATGCCCAGCCGCAGCACCTCGCCGTCGGCGAGTTCGTCGCGGCCGAGCGCCTGGGCGAAATAATCCTCGATCGCCTTGGACTCCTTCCGGGCATAGCCCGAGGCCACCATCAGGGCGCTGAGCTTGCCGGCCTTGCGCACGGGAATGATGTCGTCGGCATATTCGGGTGTGGTCGGCGTGATGCTCGTCGGCAGGGCGGTGCTGGAATTCTCCTCGACGACCCGGGCGGTGACCCGCGACAGGAGATCGAGCGCGTCGCTGTCGGCGGAGAAGCGCTGCGGATCGACATAATAGAGCGTCGCCACCTGCGCCGTTCCCTCCGTCAGGACCGAGCCGTTGGTCCGCACATTCTCCTCGACCTCGTCGAGCGACATGGAGGGGGCGAGCGCGAAGGGCGCGTGATCCGTCGGGAAGGCCTCGGTCTTGAGCGCGACCTCCGAATCGACATCCGAGCCGTAGAAGACCGGAGAAGGCGCGGCGGCGACATTCTGCTCGCCCTCCGAGACGATATTGAGCGGATCGAAGCGGGGATAGCTCTGGTCGGTGGCGTAATTCGCTGCGAGCGCCATCTTCACATGCGCGAAGGGCCGCTTGCGGACGACCTGGCTTTCACCCTCGACCACGACCGTCGGTACTTCCATTATCGACTTGTCGGCGGGCTTGGCGGCGATCGCCGAGCTGATGAGGCGCTTGCCCTTGACGACGGCGCCGACGATCCTGTCGTCGGCTTCCCGCCGGGGGATGACCGAGGCCTCGGCGGGCGTGGTCAGCACCTGCCGTCCCTCGAGCGCCGCGAAGAGCGCGACGCCCATGAGGATCGATGCGGTCAGGCCGGTCAGAAAGGTGCCCGACAGCCAGCGCAACGACACTTCGCGCCTGTCGGGTGTCCGGCGGCCCTCGGCGAGGATCGGCGCCTCGGAGCCGATCGAGCGTATGATCTTCTCATCGGTCATGAATGACGGATTTCTCCCACGACGCCTGCGGGCGGACCAAATGAGTGCAACAATCCCCGCGCCAAGTCAAACCGGTGCGCCCATGCGTGGCGCGATCGTGACGGGTTGGGCGACATTCGGGGAGAAAATGTGAAATTCCGGAGACG
>JAGRLJ010000180.1:0-519 GCA_020441805.1 Rhizobiaceae bacterium | reverse complement strand
GGCCTTTAGATTGGCACCTAGATATCAGTTTCTTCCGCATTTGTGTGGGAATTCTGAGCCCGGGTTTGACAGGGATGTTGGGTCTGGGAGACGGGGTTTTCTTCGTCTGGTTTTTGACATTGTTGGTTAAGAAGAAAGAGAAACGTGGACGGCGGGTGTCTGCGGGAATGAGGGATTTAGGTCCTGAAGCCCAAGAAGATACTTTGGTGTGTCTACGTTTTGAAAACGAGAATTATCGTCGGGGATGCGGAGACGTATCTCTGGTGTACATAACTCTCGTCAATTTCGAGCGAAAGACAGTAAAGCCAAAAGATCGAATTTCTCAACTTGAGAGTTTGATCCTGGCTCAGAACGAACGCTGGCGGCAGGCTTAACACATGCAAGTCGAGCGCCCCGCAAGGGGAGCGGCAGACGGGTGAGTAACGCGTGGGAAACTACCCAATACTCCGGAAAAACTAAGGGAAACTTGTGCTAATACCGGATACGCCCTCCGGGGGAAAGATTTATCGGTATTGGATG
>JAGRLJ010000179.1 GCA_020441805.1 Rhizobiaceae bacterium | reverse complement strand
TCCATGCCCTGGGAGGCGCCGCTGCAATCCATCCTCGAATCCGTCGAAGGTCCAGTGGCGAAAATCGTGGCGGTGATCATCATCATCGTCACGGGCCTGACACTGGCCTTCGGCGATACCGGCGGCGGTTTCCGGCGGCTGATCCAGATCGTCTNNTCGTCTTCGGCATCTCCATCGCCTTCGCGGCATCGAGCTTCTTCCTGTCGTTCTTCAGCTTCGGCGGGGGGGCGCTGGTCTGATGGCCGTGAGCTTCGAGGCCCTCGATACCGTGCCGGGCTTCGCGGTGCCGGTTCACCGCGCCCTGACCGAGCCGATCCTGCTCGGCGGGGCGCCCCGATCCGTCGCGATCCTCAACGGCACGCTGGCTGGTGCCGTCGGCCTCGGCCTTCAGCTATGGCTTGCAGGCATCCTGATCTGGGCCGTCGGTCACATCGCCGCCGTCTGGGCCGCCAAACGCGATCCGCTCTTCGTCGAGGTCGCGCGCCGCCATCTTCGCATCCCCGGCCATCTTTCGGTGTGAGGCACGAGCCATGATGAATCTCGCAGAATACCGTCGCACCGCCTCCCGCCTTGCCGACTACCTTCCCTGGGTGGCGCTGGTCGGCTCCGGCGTCGTGCTGAACAAGGACGGCTCGTTCCAGCGCACGGCGAAGTTCCGTGGTCCCGATCTGGATTCCGCCGTCGCGGCCGAGCTGGTCGCGGTGGCCGGGCGGCTGAACAACGCCTTCCGCCGTCTCGGCTCCGGCTGGGCCATCTTTGTCGAAGCACAGCGGTCGGAAGCCGCAAGCTATCCCGCAAGCCGCTTCCCCGATCCAGCCTCGGCGCTGGTCGATGCCGAGCGGAAGGCCGATTTCGAGGAGGAGGGCAGCCATTTCGTCTCTGGCTACTTCCTGACCTTCCTGTGGCTCCCGCCCGCCGAAGATGCCGCACGTTCCGAGTCCTGGCTGTATGAAGGGCGCGAGACCTCGGGCGTGAACCCCTGGGAACTGGTGCGCGGCTTCATCGACCGCACCGACCGCGTGCTGGCGCTGCTCGACGGCTTCATGCCCGAGTGCCGATGGCTCGATGACGCCGGCACGCTGACCTACCTCCACTCGACGATTTCGACCAACCGGCATCGCGTCCGCGTGCCCGAAACTCCGGTCTATCTCGATGCGCTGCTGGCCGATCAGCCGCTGACCGGCGGCCTGGAACCCCGACTGGGCAATCAACATCTCCGGCTTCTGACGATCACCGGCTTTCCGGGCACCACCACACCCGGCCTGCTCGACGAGATGAACCGGCTGGCCTTTCCCTACCGATGGTCCACCCGCGCCATCCTTATGGACAAGACCGACGCGACCCGGCTGCTGACGAAGATCAGGCGGCAATGGTTCGCCAAGCGCAAGAGCATCGCGGCGATCATCAAGGAGGTGATGACCAACGAGCAATCTGCGCTCGTGGATACCGATGCGGCGAACAAGGCCGCCGACGCGGACATGGCCTTGCAGGAACTCGGCGCCGACATGGCCGGGATGGCCTATGTTACGGCGACCGTCACCGTCTGGGACGAGGATGCCCGCCGCGCCGACGAAAAGCTGCGGCTGGTCGAAAAGATCATCCAGTCCCGCGATTTCAGCGTCATGGTCGAGACGGTCAATGCCGTCGACGCCTGGCTCGGCAGCCTGCCCGGACATGCCTATGCCAATGTCCGGCAGCCGCCGGTCTCGACGCTCAACCTTGCCCACATGGTCCCTTCGTCCGCCGTGTGGGCGGGGCCGGAACGCGACGATCATCTCGGCGCACCCCCACTGCTTTACGGCAGGACCGAGGGATCGACGCCGTTCCGGCTTTCCCTGCATGTGGGCGACGTGGGCCATACCCTCGTCGTCGGACCGACCGGCGCGGGCAAATCCGTGCTGCTGGCGCTGATGGCCTTGCAGTTTCGCCGCTATCCGCGCGCTCAGGTCTTTGCCTTCGATTTCGGGGGGTCCATCCGCGCCTGCGCTCTCGCCATGCAAGGGGACTGGCACGATCTTGGCGGCGAGCTGACCGATGCGGCCGAGGCTTCCGTCTCGCTGCAACCGCTGGCTCGTATTCACCAGACCTCCGAGCGCGCCTGGGCTGCGGACTGGATCGTCGCGATCCTGATGCGCGAGAACATCCAGATCACCCCGGACGTCAAGGAACATATTTGGACGGCGCTGACTTCGCTTGCTTCCGCCCCGGTCGGCGAACGCACCATCACCGGCCTTGCCGTGCTGCTCCAGTCCAACGACCTGAAACAGGCGCTACGGCCTTATTGCGTCGGCGGCCCGTATGGTCGGCTGCTCGACGCCGAGAGCGAACATCTCGGTTCGGCCGATGTCCAGGCATTTGAAATCGAGGGCCTCGTCGGCACCGGCGCAGCGCCCGCCGTCCTCTCCTATCTCTTCCACCGCATCGGCGATCGGTTGGGTGGGCAACCTACGCTGCTGATCATCGACGAGGGCTGGCTTGCGCTGGACGACGAAGGGTTCGCGGACCAACTCAGAGAATGGCTCAAGACCCTGCGCAAGAAGAACGCCAGCGTC
>JAGRLJ010000178.1 GCA_020441805.1 Rhizobiaceae bacterium | reverse complement strand
TGGATATTGCCGTCGCCGAGATGGCCGAAGGCGCAGATGCGGACACCGGGAATGCAGGCCGTCACCGCGCGTTCGGCCTCCGCCATGAAGGCCGGTATGTCGGAGATGGGGACCGAGACGTCGTGCTTGATCGAGCCGCCCTCCGGCTTCTGCGCCTCCGACATGCTCTCGCGCAAATGCCAGAAGGCGCGCGCCTGGGCGGAGGAGGCGGCCATGGCGGCATCCTGCACCAGGCCCTTGTCGAACGCCTCCGTGAGCAGCGCCTCCATCATGCGGTGCGCGCCGTCCTCGTCGTCGGTGGTCGAGATATCGACGAGGACATACCATGGAAAGGCCGTGGAGAGCGGGTCGCGGACGCCCGGAATATGCCGGACGGTGAACTCGACGCCGAGCCGCGCCATCAGTTCGAAACCGGTCAGGGCGCCGCCGCAGAGCTCCTGCGCCAGCTTGAAGAAGGAAAGCGCGTCCTCGGCGCTGGCCAATCCGGCAAAGGCCACCTGGTGGCCGCGCGGCCTCGGATGGAGCTTCAGCACGGCGGCGGTGATCACGCCCAATGTGCCTTCGGCGCCGATGAAGAGATCACGGAGATCGTAGCCGGTATTGTCCTTCTTCAGCTTGCGCAGCCCGTCCCAGATCTCGCCCGTCGGCAGCACCGCTTCGAGCCCGAGGCAGAGCTGCCGGGCATTGCCATAGGCCAGCACCTGCGTGCCGCCGGCATTGGTCGAGAGATTGCCGCCGATCTGGCAGCTTCCCTGCGAGCCGAGCGAGAGCGGGAACATACGCCCTCGCGCGTCCGCCGCGCGATGCAGGCTGTCGAGAATGCAGCCGGCATCGACCGTCATGGTTCCGGCGGCAAGGTCGATCTCGCGGATGCGGTTCATGCGTTCGAGCGAAAGCAGCACGTCCTCGCCGCCGTCGCGCGGCGTCTGCCCGCCGACATGGCCGGTATTGCCCGATTGCGGCACGATCGGCGTGCCGGTTTCGGTCGCGAGCGCCAGGATGGCGGCGACCTCGGCCGTCGTTGCGGGTTTCAGCAAAAGGGGCGATGCGCCGTGATAAAGGCCGCGCGTTTCGACCAGCCGGGGCGCGATCGCCGTGGGATCGGTGATCGCATGGCCGGCGCCGACGATGGCGGCAAATCGTTCGATCAGGTCAGGTCGCATCGCTGGTCTCCGGTCTTGGCGCCGCCGCCCGCGCGATCCGGTCGTTGATCGCTTCGCCCAGGTCGTGGCGCGGAACCGGGGCGAAGGCGATGCCGTGGGCCGGGAGCCGGTCGGCCTTCTTCATAATCGCGAAGAGATTGGCCGCCGCCTCGCGAAGCGATCCGCCCGGACTGAGATCGAAGGCGGCGACTGCCGTCTCGATACCGGCAACGGCCTGTCCGCCGAAATTGATCAGGATCTCGCCCGGCCGCATATCCGTCGCGTCGAGCCGGACGGGAGCCTTCGGCGCATAATGCGAGGCGAGCATGCCGGGCGCCTCGATCGCGGCTCCCGCCGTATCCGGCCGAATGACCGGCCGGCCGATGCGGCCTTCGATCGTCTCGACCGCGAGTCCGCCGGGTCGCAGCAGCCGGATCGCGCTGCCCTCGACCTTGAGGATGGTGCTTTCGACGCCCACGCCCGCCGGGCCGCCGTCGAGGATCAGGCCGATGCGGGCGCCGAGATCGGCCTGGACATGATCGGCGGTGGTCGGGCTGACGCGGCCGGACGTGTTGGCGCTCGGCGC
>JAGRLJ010000177.1:5564-11211 GCA_020441805.1 Rhizobiaceae bacterium | reverse complement strand
TGAAGGTGTTCTGGGCGCTCATGACCAGCACCGGCAGGTCCGGCCGCAGCTTCTTGATCCGGGGCAGGAGGTCGAAGGCGTTCTCGTCCGGCATCACCACGTCGGTGATCACCATGTCGCCGTCGCCGGCCGAAATCCAGCGCCAGAGCGTCGCCGCGTTCGACGTGATCCGGACGTCGTATCCAGCCCGGGACAGCGCCTGGTTCAGCACCGTGCGGATTGCAGCATCGTCGTCCGCAACGAGAATGGTGGCATCCGTCATCGACAGTTCCCTATCCTGGCGCGTCCTCGGCCTGCCCCGTCGGCGAAACGGGCATGAGGACGCGGAAAATCGTCTTGTTGTTGTGGCGGTCGCATTCGACGATGCCGCCATGGCCGCCGATGATCTTGGCCACCAGCGCGAGCCCGAGGCCCGATCCGTTCGTCTTGGTGGTGACAAACGGATCGAAGAGATGCGGGAGCAGATCGTCCGGCACACCGGGCCCGTTGTCGATCACGCAGAATTCGAGGGGCAGCGAGATTTTCTCGCGGCTGCCGGCAACCGAGATGCGGATGCCGGATCGATAGGCCGTGGTCAGCAGGATCTCGCCGTCCGGCCGGCCCGAAACCGCCTCGGCCGCATTTTTCACGAGATTGAGGAAGACCTGGATGAGCTGGTCGCGATTGGCATGGACGGCGGGAAGAGACGGATCATATTGCTCCGCGATCCGGATGTTGCGGGCAAAGCCCGCCTGGGCGATCGCCTTGACGTGGTCGAGCACGGCATGGATGTTGATCGGCGCGCGATCCACGGGCCGCTCGTCGGAGAAGACCTCCATGCGGTCGACCAGCGAAACGATGCGGTCCGTCTCCTCCTGGATGAGGCGGGTCAGTGCCCGATCCTCGTCGTTCACCGATGTTTCGAGCAACTGCGCGGCGCCACGAATACCGGAGAGCGGATTCTTGATCTCATGCGCCAGCATCGAGGCAAGCCCCGTGACCGAGCGCGCGGCGGCGCGATGGGTGAGCTGGCGGTCGATCTTGTCGGCCATCGACCGTTCCTGGAAAACGACGACGACCGCGCCCGGATCGGTCAGGACCGGCGCCACATAAATATCGACCAGCTTGTCGGCGCCGAGACGCGGCGAGGAAAGATCGACGCGATATTCGTTGACCGGCGCCCGGCGCTCGCGCACCTGATCGATCAGCGTCAGCATGGGGCTGCCGAAGGGAATATAGGCATAGATCGTATGCCGTGCGAGATAGGCCGCGCTCGCCCCGAAGAAGGACTCCGCTTCCCAGTTGGCGAAGGCGATGTAGCCGTCCTCATTGATGAGGATCACGGCGTTCTGGATGGCGTTCAGCACCGACTGGGCGATGTCGCCCGGTGCAAAGCTCGGCGCCCGCCTTTCCCGACCCTCCGTCATGCCGCCTCGCCGATATCGGCCGACGGCCCGGCAAGCAGGCGCTCCCGCACCGCGCGCAGGACGAAGTCGGGATCGCGCGCGGTCAGCACCGCGCCCTTCGTCGACGGCGGGACCGGGCCGGCATGGCGGTCGAGATACCAGCCGACATGCTTCCGCGCGTGCCGGAGACCGGCTTCCACACCGTGGAAATCCAGCATCATGTGATAATGCCGCTCGAAAATCGCCGCGATTTCCGTACGATCCGGCTCAGGCCGCATGCCGGCCAGCACACCGGGATGCCAGGGCCGGCCCTGGGCCCCGCGACCGAGCATGACGGCGTCGGCGCCCGAGCGCATCAGGATTTCCCCGATATCGCCGGCCGTCTCGACATCGCCATTGGCAACCAGCGGAATGCGGATCGCGGCGCGAACCTCGGCGATCCGGTCCCAATCCGCCCTGCCCTCGTAGAATTGCATGCGGGTCCGGCCGTGGATGGTGATCATCCGCGCGCCGAGCGACTCGGCCTGGCGGGCGAGAAGCGGCGCGTTGATGGAATTTTCATCCCAGCCGAGCCGCATCTTCACCGTCACAGGCACCTGTACCGCCCCGACTACCGCATCGACGATCGAAAGCGCGAGCTCAGGCTCGCGCATCAGGGCGGAACCGGACAGGCCGCCAGTCACCTTCTTGGCCGGACAACCCATATTGATGTCGATCACGGACGCCCCGTTGGCCTCGGCGATGCGCGCGCCCTCGGCCATATAGGCCGGATCGCGCCCGGCAAGCTGCACAATATGCGGCTCGATGCCGGAATTCCGCAGCCGCGACCAGGATTCGGCGGTATTGGAAACCAGTTCCCTGCTCGCCACCATCTCGGTCACGACGAAGCCGGCGCCGTTTTCCCAGGCAAGCTGCCGGAACGGCAGATCGGTCACGCCCGACATCGGCGCGAGCGCCACGCGGTTGCGGATTTCGAGCGGACCGATTTGCAACGGGCTGCGCAGATGTCGGATCTCTGTTTGCATATCTTTCAGGCACAGGATTACGATGCATGATTTTTAGCCAGTTATTTCCGCCTTGCCAAGCGGATTCGGCGATGATGGAAAATTCGGTCCGCCATGCACTGGCCTTCAATCTCTGGCACGGATAAAGCCAGTCATGAGTTTGCGAGTCGTCTTCGAGGACAATGACAGAATCGGCAATCCAGAAATTCGGTGTCCTGATCGTGGCCGCCGGCCGGGGCGAGCGGGCCGGCAGCGCCGACGGACCGAAGCAATACAGGACGATCGGCGATGCACCGGTCCTGCTCCATACCGTGCGCGGCTTCGTCCGCTGGCCGCATGTCGCCGCGATGGTGATCGTCGTCCATGCGGACGATGCCGACCTCTACGAACCGTTGCGCCGGGATTTCCCGCGCGATCTCCATATCGAGATGGTCACGGGCGGCGCGACCCGGCAGGCATCGGTGCTGAACGGTCTCGAAGCCTTCGAGGGATCGGGAATCAGCCATGTGATGATCCATGACGCCGTCCGGCCGTTCTTCTCGGTGGACCTGCTCGAGAGGGTGCGGCTGGCGCATCTGTCGGGCGAACGCGCCGTTCTTCCGGTAACGCCCGTCGCCGACACCCTCAAACGCACCGACGACGACGGTTATTGCGGCGGCACGGTGCCGCGGCGGGGGCTCGTCGCGGCCCAGACGCCGCAAAGCTTCGATTACGATCTGATCCTGGCCGGCCACCGCGCCGCGGTCGCCGCGTCGCGCGACGATTTCACCGATGACGCCGCCATTGCCGAGTGGCAGGAGGTGCCGGTCAGGCTGGTCGAAGGCGACCGGGACAATATCAAACTCACGCTGCGGCGCGACATCGAACTGGCGGACGAAAGGCTGAGAGGCACGATGATCCCCGACATCAGGACAGGCAACGGCTATGACGTGCACCAACTGGTCGACGGAGACGGGGTGACGCTCTGCGGTGTCCGCATCCCCCATTCGTACGCGCTCAGCGGCCATTCGGACGCGGATGTGGCGCTGCATGCGCTGACCGACGCGCTGCTCGCCACCTGCGGCGCCGGCGATATAGGCGACCATTTCCCGCCCTCGGACCCGCAATGGAAAGGCGCCGCCTCGAGGATCTTCCTCGAACATGCCGCGCAGATCGTCCACGATCGCGGCGGCACGATCCTGAATGCCGATATTTCCCTCATCGCCGAAGCGCCGAAGATAGGCCCGCACAGGGAATCGATGCGAAGGATGCTGTCCGGAATGCTCGGCATCGAGCTCGAACGCTGCTCGGTCAAGGCGACGACCAACGAGAAGATCGGCTTCGTCGGACGCGGCGAAGGTATCGCCGCCATCGCGACCGCGACGGTGGCCTATGGGAGGAGGACCTGAGATGAGCAACGACAAAGTCATCTTCGAACTCGCCGAGGATGTCGTCCGTCTCTGCATGGACAAGAATGTGATGATCGCCACCGCCGAATCCTGCACCGGCGGCCTCGTGGCGGGCTGCATCACCGAGATATCGGGGGCGAGCCAGGTGCTGGAACGCGGTTTCATCACCTATTCCGACCAGGCCAAGGTGGAGATGCTCGGCGTCATGCCGATCACGCTGAGGCAATATGGCGCCGTTTCGAAGGATGTGGCGCTCGAAATGGCGCATGGCGCCATGGCGCGTTCGGAGGCGGGAATCTCGGTATCCGTGACGGGCATTGCGGGGCCGGCGGGCGGCACGACCGGCAAGCCGGTCGGGCTCGTCCATTTCGGCGGTCGCCACTATAAAGGCGCGATGATCCACCGCGAGATGAACTTCGGCGATATCGGTCGGCACAATATCCGCATGAAATCGGTCGAGGTCGCGCTCGAGATGATCGTCGAGCTCGCCAAGCTGGGCTGAGGCAATTCCGAAAATTAGGACGCGGCCGGTCGAAAACCGCCGAGCCTCAGGCGACCTTTCCCGACCCGTAGATCTGGTCGGCGCGTTTTTCGAAGGCTTCCGTGAACATGCGGAAGGCGCGATCGAACATCGAGCCCATCAGCGCGCCGAGGATCTTGCTCCTGAATTCGTAGTCGATGAAGAAATCGACATCCGAGCGCCCGGCATCCCTGTCTTCGAAACGCCAGACATTGTTCAGATATTTGAACGGGCCGTCGATATATTTGACCTCGATGACCTTCTCGTCCGGCTTGAGGAAGACCTGGGTGGTGAATGTCTCGCGGATCGCCTTGTAGCCCACGCTCATGTCGGCCACGAGCAGCGTCCGCCCGTCTCGTTCCTTGCGGCTCCTGACGGTGAGTGCCTCGCAGAGCGGCAGGAACTGAGGATATTTCTCGACATCGGCGACAAGCGCGAACATCTCGTCCGCAGTGTGATCGGTGGGTCGCCTGGTTTGGAACTGGGGCATGACGGGATTCCGGAAGAGCAATGTGCTTCGACGTAGTCCGACAGCGGCAAGGGTACAAGGGCCACGCGCCGAAATCCGCATTCCGCGCGGTGTTCCGACCGATCCGCCGATAAAGCCGGGGATGATCCCGATCGTCTCGGCAGGGTCAGCCGCGCCCGCCCGCCAGCATCCGTTCCCGCGCCGCCCTTAGCCGTGCGAAATCGTCGCCGGCATGATGCGACGAACGCGTCAGCGGACTCGACGACACCATCAGGAAGCCCTTGGTATAAGCCACCGTCTCGTAGGACTTGAAGTCCTCGGGCGTGACGAAGCTCACCACCCGGTGATGCTTGCGCGTCGGCTGGAGATACTGGCCGATGGTGATGAAATCGACATCCGCCGTCCTGAGATCGTCCATGAGTTGTAGGACTTCGTTCCGCTCCTCGCCGAGGCCGACCATGATGCCGGACTTGGTGAAAATGGCGGGATCGAGTTCCTTGACCCGCTGCAACAGCCGAATGGAATGAAAATAGCGCGCGCCAGGGCGAACGGTCAGGTAGTTGGAGGGCACGGTTTCGAGATTGTGGTTGAAGACGTCGGGCCTGGCCGCGACCACGCGCTCCAGCGCGCCGGGCTTGCGCAGGAAATCCGGTGTCAGGATCTCGATCGTCGTGTCGGGCGAGGCCTCGCGGATCGCGAAGATCACCTGCTCGAAATGCTCGGCGCCGCCGTCGTCGAGGTCGTCCCGGTCGACCGAGGTGATGACGACATGGGAAAGTCCCATCTTCTTCACCGCCTTGGCGACATTGGCCGGCTCCTCGCGGTCGAGCGGGAGAGGCCGACCGGTCGCCACGTTACAGAAGGCGCAGGCGCGGGTGCAG
>JAGRLJ010000177.1:0-5531 GCA_020441805.1 Rhizobiaceae bacterium | reverse complement strand
TCTTGTCCCAGCATTCGCCGATATTCGGGCAGCCAGCCTCCTCGCAGACGGTCACGAGGTTGTGGTCGCGCACCAGCGCCCGCGTCTCGTGATAGCCCTTCGACATCGGTGCCCGCACCCGGATCCAGTCGGGCTTGCGCATGACCTCGGTATCGGGGCGATGCGCCTTTTCGGGATGGCGAACCCGCCTGTCGGAACCGGTCGTATCGAGAATGGTGACCATCACGCTATCCATGCAAATGACGAAAAGGCCGCTGCGGCGAACGCGGCGGCCTTCACTGACTTAATCTTGAACGGGCCCGGGTTCAACCGCGTCTGAGCATCCGCCCGAGCGCAATCAGGATACATGCGCCGATGAAGCCGATGATCAGATAGGCGATCCAGCCGGAATATCCGACATGCAGCACCGTCGCCAGGATGAAGTTCAGCAGCGCCGCGCCGACGATGCCGAGAATGATATTCATGAACATGCCCATGTTGGACTTCATGAACATTTCCGCGAGCCAGCCGGCCAGCCCGCCGATAATGATTGCCGCGATCCAGCCTACGCCATTCAAATCCATGGTTCCTGCCCCATTCTTGAGTGTTCGACACGTCAAGAACGCCGGCCGGCGCTGGAAGTTCCATGGGATCGGGCACCATCACGCGTTGAGCGCCCTTCCATAGGCGTCGAGGACACTTTCCTTGAGCGTTTCGGAAATGGTCGGATGCGGGAAGATCGTGTGCATCAGTTCCTCCTCGGTCGTCTCGAGATTCATCGCCACGACGAAGCCCTGGATCAGCTCGGTCACCTCCGCGCCGACCAGATGGGCGCCGAGAAGCTCGCCGGTCTTTTTGTCGAAGATCGTCTTGACCAACCCCTGGTCCTCCCCGAGCGCGATCGCCTTGCCGTTGGCGACGAAGGGGAACCGGCCGACACGGATGTCGCGGCCCTCGGCCTTCGCCCTGGCTTCCGTCAGGCCGACCGACGCCACTTGCGGATGGCAATAGGTGCAGCCGGGGATCTTGAGCTTGTCCATCGGATGCACGTTCGGAAGTCCCGCGATCTTCTCGACGCAGATCACCGCCTCGTGTTCGGCCTTGTGCGCCAGCATCGGCGGCCCCGCGACATCGCCGATCGCATAGAGGCCCGGCACATTGGTCCGGCCGTAGCCGTCGATCTGGATGAAGCCGCGCTCGGTCTTCACGCCCAGCGCCTCAAGCCCGATGGCCTCGACATTGGCCTGCACGCCAACCGCCGAGATCATCCGGTCGGCGGTGATCTTCTCGATCGTGCCGTCTTTCTTCTCGACATGGGCGGTAATGGAATCCGCCGCCTTCTCGACCTTGGCCACCTTGGCTTCGAGCAGGATTTTCATGCCCTGCTTCTCGAACTGCTTTTTCGCCAGCGCCGAAATCTCGGCATCCTCGACCGGCATGACCTGGCTCATCACCTCGACCACGGTCACCTCGACGCCGAGCGTGCGGTAGAAGCTGGCAAATTCGATGCCGATCGCCCCCGAGCCCATGACCAGCAGCGATTTCGGCATCGCCTCGGGCTTCATCGCCTCGAAATAGGTCCAGATCAGCTTACCGTCCGGCTCGATGCCGGGCAACGCGCGCGGCCGGGCGCCGGTGGCGATGATGATATGTTTCGCCGTATAGGTGCCTTCCGGCAGCACGTTCTTGGGGGTCGGCGCCTGCGGCTGCTGAATGGGCTTGGTGGTCTTGGAGACGACGATCTCGCCGGGCTTGGTGAGCTTCGCCTCGCCCCAGATGACGTCGATCTTGTTCTTCTTCATGAGGAAGCCGACGCCGCCGTTCATCCGTTGCGCGATGCCGCGCGAGCGCGCCACGATCGCCTTGAGGTCGGGCGTCACGCTGCCGTCGATCCTGATGCCGTAATCGCCGGGATGCTTGGCATAGTGGAATATCTCGGCGGAACGCAGCAGGGCCTTGGTCGGGATGCAGCCCCAGTTGGAGCAGATGCCCGCCAGATGCTCCCGCTCCACCACCGCCGTCTTCAGCCCCAGCTGCGCCGCGCGGATCGCCGCGATATACCCGCCGGGGCCTGATCCGATAACGATGACGTCATAGACGTTCGGTGTGTTGTTCGACATGGATGCTTCCACTCCTTCGCGTTCAGGGACGCCGCCTTCCATCGGCGGCGTCGGCACGGGAATGGAAGCGAACGGGTCTCAGCCCAGCTTTTCGGCTTCCGGTTCGTGATGAACCAGCATCCCGTAGATTTCGTCCTTGAGCTTCATCCGCGCCTTGCGCATCTCGGTCATGCGCACGTCGCCGGTCGGCTCGATATCGGTCTCGGCGAGATGAATCGTGTGATTGATCTCGGCATATTCATCGCAAATCCGGGCGAAATGGCCGTCCACTTGCTTGAGATGGCTGATTTGCGCCCGATGATCCGGAAATTCGTCGGCCAGCTTGTGCGGGGTGTCGGACATGGTGGAAAACTCCTCTGTTTGGACATTTCCACCCTAGGCCGCCGCCGTCAGTCCTCCTTGATTCGGGTCAAATCGATCACGGCTATGTCACATTCCGAGCATCATGCGCACGATCGGCTCAAGGCCCCGGCCGACGGCGCGCGTATTCTCGGCATCCATATGCACGCCGTCCAGCGGCGTCGTCCTCGCCACCGATCCGGCATCGAAGAAGCCGCAGCCGAGCTCGTCGGCAAGGTCGCGATAGACCGAGGCGAGGTTCCGCGCCTCCGCGACGCGGCCCGCGAACATCGGCCCCAGCAAGGCGTGATCGGTTTCGCAGAGCGCCGGCGGCGAGACGATCAGGATTTCCGGCCCCTCGGCCTCGACCGGCCAGGCATGGTGGCGGACGATCTCGACCAGCCGTTTGACGCCATGGCCGACGATCACCGCATTGTTGGCGAAGACCGGTTTGAGGTCGTTGGTGCCGAGCAGGATGATGACGAGGTCGAGCGGCGCATGCGTGTGCAGGATGGTCGGCAGCATCCGGGCCCCGTTGCGGTCGCAATCGGCGCTATGGTCGTCATAGACCGTGGTGCGGCCGTTCAGGCCTTCCGGGATGACCCGCACGCCGTGGCCGAGCCCCTTCTGGAGCACGGACGGCCAGCGATCCTCATAGGCGTGGCGACGGTCCGTTTCCGCATTGACGCCCCAGGTCAGGCTGTCGCCGTAGCAGAGAACTGTTTTCATGCTATCAAGAACCGCCCATCGCTTTAAATTGGGAATTCAAGGATCGTCTCATTTCGTCTTCATCAGCGTATCCGCCGTCAGAGCTTGCCTGATTGTCTTCCGGCTGGCTTCAAGTCGGTCGAGGCGCGTCGATGACGTCGAATTGCTCCCGCATCTCGGCGCGCATCTTTCGTAGCATCGGCATCACCAGATCATCTGGGTTCTTCGCCATCGTCTTTCTCCTCGCGTCGCAAGATCATCATCCATGACAAATGACGCCTGCACTGTTCGATGTCATCACGGACACCTTGGGTGAGACAAGAAAAATCTCGCGGCAGCCGACTACACCAGCATCCCCATCGGGTTCTCGATATAGCGCTTGAAAGCCTGAAGCAGTTCGGCGCCCAGCGCGCCATCGACGGCGCGGTGGTCGGTCGAGAGCGTCACCGTCATCATCTGCGCGATGACCATCTGCTTGTTCTTGACGATCACGCGCTCCTGCCCCGCGCCGACCGCGAGGATCGTCGCATGCGGCGGATTGACGACGGCGGCGAAGTTGGAGACGCCCATCATGCCCATATTGGACACGGCCGTGGTGCCGCCCTGATATTCTTCCGGCTTGAGCTTGCGTTCCTTCGCCCGCCTGCCGAGATCCTTCATCTCGTTGGAGATGGCCGAGAGGCTTTTCAGCTCGGCATGACGGATGATCGGGGTGATCAGGCCGCCAGGGATCGAGACGGCCACGCCGACATCGGAATGCTTGTGCTTGACCATGTTGGCATCGGTCCAGGACACGTTGGCATCCGGCACGTCGCGGAGGGCGAGCGCCATGGCCTTGATCACCATGTCGTTGACCGAGAGTTTGTAGGCCGGCTTGTCGTCCCTTTTCGGCGCCGAATCGTTGAGCTGGGCGCGGAGCGCCAGCAGCGCATCGAGCTCGCAATCGACCGACACATAGAAATGCGGGATCGTCTGCTTGGACTCCTGGAGCCGCTTGGCGATGGTCTTGCGCATGCCGTCATGCGGCACGAGTTCGTAGGATCCGGGCTCGAAAAGCTTGAGAACGGCGTCCTCGCTCATGCCCTTGGCGAGCGGCGCGGGCGCGGATGCGGCACCCGAGGCCGGCGCGCCGGCGGCCGGTCCGCCCGCCGGCGCGGACTTGCCCCCGCCGGATGCCACCGCCTTCTCGATATCGGTCTTGACGACGCGGCCATGCGGGCCGGAGCCCGCGATCGCGGAAATGTCGAGCCCGGCCTCCCGGGCGAGGCGCCGGGCGAGCGGCGACGAGAAGGTGCGGTTGCCGCCGGCCGGTGCGCTTGCGGCGGGAGCCGGGGTCGCGGCCGGCGCTGGCGCCGCGGCAGGGGCCGTCTCCGCCTTGGGCGCTGCTGCCGGGGCCGGGCTGCCGCCGGAAGCGGCCGCTTTCACGTCCTCGCCCTCGGCGGCCAGGATCGCAATCAGGCTGTTGACCTTGACGCCTTCAGTACCGGCCGGGACCACGATTTTCGCGACCGTTCCCTCATCCACCGCCTCGACTTCCATCGTGGCCTTGTCGGTTTCGATCTCGGCGATCACGTCGCCCGACTTGATCGCGTCGCCTTCCTTGACCAGCCATTTGGCGAGGTTACCCTCCTCCATGGTGGGCGAGAGGGCGGGCATGGTGATGTTGATGGGCATGGCCTTCCCTCCCTTACTTGTAGCACACGGCTTTGACCGCATCGACGACTTCGCCGACATTCGGCAGAGCCAGTTTTTCGAGATTGGCCGCGTAGGGCATCGGCACATCCTTGCCGGCAACGGTGACAACCGGGGCGTCGAGATAGTCGAAGGCCTCGCGGCTCACGCGGTTGGCGATGAAGTCGCCGACCGAGGATTGCGGGAAGCCCTCCTCCACGGTGACGAGTCGTCCGGTCTTCCTGACGGATTCGATCACCGCCGGCAGATCCATGGGACGAAGCGTCCTGAGGTCGATCAGTTCGACATCGATGCCGAGCTTTTCAAGCTCCGCCACCGCCTTGACCGCATAGGTCATGCCGATGCCCCAGGAAACGAGTGTGGCATCGTTGCCGGCGCGATGGATGCGCGCCTTGCCGATCGGCAGCACGAAATCGTCGAGCTTCGGCACGTCGAAGGTCTGGCCGTAGAGAATCTCGTTTTCGAGGAAGATCACCGGGTTGGGGTCGCGGATCGCGGCCTTGAGCAGGCCCTTGGCGTCGGCCGCCGTATAGGGCTGGACGACCTTGAGGCCGGGAATATGGCTGTACCAGGCGCCGTAATCCTGGCTGTGCTGGGCGGCGACGCGGGCAGCGGCGCCGTTCGGGCCGCGGAACACCATCGGCGCACCCATCTGGCCGCCCGACATATAGAGCGTCTTGGCGGCGGAATTGA
>JAGRLJ010000176.1 GCA_020441805.1 Rhizobiaceae bacterium | reverse complement strand
ACCTCGGCCATGCCGGGATAGCCCTTCGGGCCGCAGCCCTTGAGCACGAGGATCGTGTCGGGCGTCACCGGCAGGTCGGGATCGTCGATCTTGGCCTTGAGGTCCTCGATCGACTCGAACACATAGGCTGGCCCCTCATGCCGCAGCAGTTCCGGGGTAGCGGCGGATGGCTTGATGACGGCGCCGCCGGGCGCGAGATTGCCCTTGAGGATGCGGATGCCGGCGGCTTCGCGCAGCGGATTGCCAAGCGGGCGGATGACGTCGTCGTTATAGGCCTCGGCGCCGCGCCAATAGTCCTCGATCGGCACGCCGGCAACCGTCATCGCATCCGCGTGCATCAGATGCGAGACGCGGTTCATCACCGCCGGCAGTCCGCCGGCATAGGCGAGGTCTTCGATCAGATATTGGCCCGACGGCATGCAGTTGACGATGCAGGGCACCTGGCTGCCGAGCTCGAAATCCTCGAGCCTGAGATCGACGCCGGCGCGGCCGGCGATGGCCAGCATGTGGACGACGGCGTTGGTCGAGCCGCCGACGGCGGCATTGGCGACGATGCCGTTCTCGAAATTCTTCCGCGTCAGGATCTTCGAGAGACGCAGGTCCTCGTGCACCATCCGCACGATTCGCCTGCCGGTCATGTGGGAGAGCGCCATGCGGCGGGCATCGACGGCGGGGAGCGCCGCATTGGTCGGCAGGGAGAGCCCCATGGCCTCGACAATGGAGGCCATGGTCGTGGCCGTGCCCATGGTCATGCAGACGCCGGGCGAGCGCGACATGCCGCTTTCCGCCGCCATGAACTCGGAAAGGCTCATCTTGCCGGCGCGCACGTCCTCGGAAAATTTCCACACATCGGTGCCCGAGCCGATATCCTTGCCCTTCCATTTGCCGTTCAGCATCGGGCCGGAGGAGACGACAATGGTCGGCAGGTCGACGGAGGCCGCGCCCATCAATTGTCCCGGCGTGGTCTTGTCGCAGCCGCCGAGCAGCACGACGCCGTCGATGCCATAGGCGCGGATCGCCTCCTCGACATCCATGGCAAGCAGGTTGCGGAACAGCATCGCGGTCGGCCGCATCTGCGTCTCGCCGAGCGAGGAGACCGGGAATTCGACCGGAAAGCCGCCGGCTTCCCAGACGCCGCGCTTCACGCCTTCCGCGAGGATGCGCAGATGGCTGTTGCAGGGCGTGAGCTCCGACCAGGTATTGCAGATGCCGATCACCGGCCGGCCGTCGAAGGCGTGGTCGGGAAAGCCCTGGTTCTTCATCCAGCTTCGGTGGATGAAGCCGTCCTTGTCGGTCCCGCCATACCAGTGCCGGCTTCTCAATTCTTTCTTCTTGCCGCTCATGGCCGCCTCCAGCAGTCAGTTCAAGGCGCGTAGGAAGCGTCGAACACGCCCTTCACCGTCACGCCGAGCTCGTAGATATAGCCGGCTTCGGGATCGGCCTTGAGGTCTTCGGATGTGAAGCCCTCGCCGGCCGTCGTTACCAGCAGCCGGCTTGCATCCCGGCCGATGAAGGCAGGGCAGGTCGTCTGTTTCGGCGGCAGCTTGTAGCGTTCGGTCACATGGCCGGTGCGATCGTAGTGGTGGATTTCGCCCACGCCCCAGCGGGCGTTCCAGATCGTCCCGTCGGCGGCGCAGACCGATCCGTCGATGCCGCCATCGGCGTCGCGGCCGTCATGGAAGACCTCCGGCCGGCCGGTGGGCAGGCCTGTCGCCGGATCCAGCGCCACCTTCATGTAGATATTTTCCATCGTATCGACAAAATAGCCGGCGGCGCCGTCGGGCGAGAAACAGATGCCGTTCGGGATCGAGACATCGGTGTAAAGCACCGTCACCGCGCCGCGCGCCACGTGATAGATCGCGCCCGCGCCGTGCCGATCCTCGTCGGTCTTGGCCATGGTGCCGAACCAGAGCGCGCCGGACGGATGGCAGCGCCCGTCATTGGAGCGCATATGCGGCTTGTCGGCCTCGATCGGCGTCACCAGTTCGAGCGCGCCGGTGGCGATCGTCCGGATATGGATACCGTGCTCGGAGGCGATCATCTGTCGGTCGCCGTCGATCCGCGCCAGCACGCTCGCCATGAAGGGCAGGGCATGGACGGTCTTCCGGCCGGTCGAAAGGTTCAATTCGTGCAGCTCGCGATTGCCGATCGAGAACCACCAGGCGGTGTCGGTCGCGGGATCGTAGGTCGGTCCCTCGCCATGATAGGTGTTGAAGGCGTCGAGGATATTGCCGCGGAAGGGTTGAAGTTCGCTCATGTCAGTTCGCTCCGAAGGCGCGTTCATAGGCCGCGACCGCCGCCTTCGCCCGGCGGCCGATTTCCGCCGCCGCCATGCCGGGCTTGTAGAGGCTCGAACCGAGGCCGAAGGCCTTGATGCCGCCCCTGGCGTAATCGGCGAAATTCTCCTCCGATACGCCGCCGACCGCCGCGATCATCAGGTCCGGCGGCAGTACCGCGCGGATCGCGTTGATGCCGGGCATGCCGAGGACGCTCGCCGGAAAGAATTTGAGCCCGGTCGCGCCGGTCCGGGCGGCGAGCAGCGCCTCGCTCGGCGTGAAGACGCCCGGAAGCGTGACCATTCCCCGGTCGACGGCATGGGCCAGCACCGGCTGGTCGACATTCGGGCTGACGAAGAGCCGCCCGCCCGCCCGTTCCAGGCGATCGACATCCTCCACGGTCAATATGGTGCCGCCGCCGATCAGCGCGTCGGCCGGCGCCATTTTCGCGGCGATCTCGATGGAGGCGAAGGGATCGGGGGAATTGAGCGGAATCTCGATGGCGCGGAGGCCGGCGTCCAGCAGCGCCTCGATCGCCGCCGGAGTCTCCTCGGGCCTCAACCCGCGCAGGATCGCGACGAGCGGATATTTCATCGGGGGAAACGGGATGCGGGCGGTCAAGGTTTCTGTCCTTCTTCGATATGCCATATATCCCGGGCTGCCTGGGACAGGCCGCGCCGCACGGCGTCATCGGCGTCGAGCGCCGTGAAATTGAGCCCGAGCCGGTGGAATGCCGCTTCGTAAAGGCCGCGCAGCCTGCCCGAGGCGACGAGGATGACCGGCGTGTCCCTCGGCGCCTGCCGGAGGGCGCCGGCAAGTTCGAGGCCGATCGTCATGCCCGAGAGCGTTGCCGCCGCGTCGGTGGGCGGCAGCGAGAAGAGCAGGCCGCGCGCGCGGATCGAAAACAGCCGGTTGGTGGCGAGCTCCGGCTCCCGGAAAGTCGCATGAAGCGATTCGAGGAAGGCGGGATGAGCGCCATCGACACCCGCCGCGCCCTCCAGGGCGTGCCGCAGGATCGATTGCCGTCCGATTACGTCGAAAAGCTCGCCGGTCATGAAGGTCGAGAAGCCGAGCACTTCGCGGCGCACGACGCGCACCCATTTCGAATGCGTGCCCGGCATGGCGACCAGACAGTCGCTGTTCTTCATGCGTTCGGCGCAGCCGAGAAGCTGGGTCTCCTCGCCGCGCATCACGTCGGCGGCGTGGACGTCGCGCTGGGCGAGGCCGGGCAGGATGCGGATATCGCGCGCCTGGTCCGGAACCCGGACCGCCTGTCCGGAAATGTCGGCAAGCCGCGCCGGCACATCGACATAGCCAGCCTCGACCCAGCCCTGCCGGGCGCCCACCATGCCGCACATGACGACAGGCGCATCGCCGGGCGCCGACACCTGGGCGAGATGACGGCCGAGCACATCGGCGAAGCCGCTTTCCCGGGCCGTCGTCATGCCTTCGGACGACCGGCTTTCGCCAAGCACCGCGCCGTCCGCCCGCACAAGCCAGAGACGGAAGCTGGAGGTGCCCCAATCCACCGCGACGAAACAGGCCGGGTTCATCACAGGCATCCTCCATCGACGATCATGGTCTGGGCGGTCACGGCCCGCGCGCAGTCGGAAGCGAGATAGAGGCAGGGGCCGACAAGATCCTCGGGGGCAAGCGAGAATTTCAGCGCCTGCCTGTCGAGAAAGGCGGTGGCGTCGGCCTCGCTCACCCAGAGCTTCTTCTGCCGTTCGGTCAGCACCATGCCCGGCATGACGGCGTTGACCCGGATATTCTCCGCTCCGAGCCGGCCGGCAAGGCTCTTGGTGAGGCCGATAATGCCGGCCTTGGCCGTCGCATAGGCGGGAAACGCGCCCATGTTGAGCAGATAGGCGATCGAGGAGAAATTGATGACCGAGCCTCCGCCCGCGCGCCGCAGATGGGGCAGGGCGGCCTGAGTCACGAAGGCGGCGGGCCGGAGATTGATGTCATGGCTCCTCTGCCAGTAGTCCTCGGTGAGTTCATCTATGTCGCGCCTGTCGTCCCAGGCGGCGTTGTTGACGATAACCCGGAGGCTGCCGAAGGTCTCGCCCGCCGATGCGACGGCGCGGCTGATCGCCTCCACATCGGCGAGGTCCGCATGCAGGAAGAGCGGCTTGTGCCGGGCGGATGCCAGCCGTTCGACGAGCGCCTCACCTGCGCCACGGTCGATATCGATGAAGGCGACCTTCGCCTTCTGGGCGGTGAAGCCTTCGACCAGCGCCGCGCCGATGCCCGACGCGCCGCCGGTGATCAGCACGCCGGCATCCTCTAGATCTGGAAAAACTGCACCGGGCAACGACATCTGTCCATGCTCCTCCCACCGCTGCTCTATAGGCCGGAAGCGACAGGTGGAAAAGCCCCTCGGCTGAAAAATCATACTTTTCGAAGCGATCTCGGAACTTTATCGCTTGCCGCGGCGGAGAGAGCGGTGTGCGGGCCGAACAAAATTGATTTTCGTCATTGCCTGCGCCAGGCGAATCGTATTCCGTGCCCCTGTAAGTCCATAAGAAATAAAAGGATTCGGACTTGATGAAAATCGAGTTCCGGATTTCGTGTTGACTTCATGTGTTTAAGATTTTCTCAATGTGAATGAATATTGAGTCGGACGCGTCGCGCCGAGGCGTAGACCCCGGCGGGCGGCCGCATCGCCCGACATTTTTGCGACAGAGACCATGGGAACAGAAGACAATCGTCCGCCAGAAGACCACGAGTCGCTGTTGCGGGCGATCCCGGGCCTCGCCACGCAATACGACATCTTCCGTTTCATGAAGAAAGTCGCCGGACGCTACGGCATGCGGGCTTTCCTGGTGGCGAGGCTGCCCGAGGCGACCGCGCAGACGCTTCAATCCCTTTCGATCATTTCCTCGCTGCCCGCCGAATTCGTCGCGCGATACGACCAGGCGTCGCTGGCCGGCAGCAGTCCGGCTTTCGAGCGCCTGCGCACCACGACGATCCCCTTTCTCATGCAAGTGCCGGCGCCGGGCGGCGCCGCGGAGCGCGACGCCGAGATGCGGACGATCGCCACCGCTTTCGGCATGGAGTGGCTCGTCATGTTTCCCGTGGCGGATACCGACGGGCGCCGAGGCGCCGTGTGTTTCCTCGGCGACGGGCCATCGCCGTCGCATCAGGCGATGCTGGAGCTCACCGCGCTGTCGATCCATGTCTTCGACCGGCTGCATCGGATCGGCGATCGGGATACCCGGCTGCGCGAGGACCTGACCGACCGGGAGGTCGACTGTCTCAACTGGACGGCGGCCGGCAAGACGAGCGCGGAGATTTCCGAAATCCTCGGCCTGTCCGAACATACGGTCAATCACTATCTCAACCGTGCCGCGCGCAAGCTGGACACGGTCAACCGCACCCAGGCCGTCGCCAGGGCGATCCGCACCGGCATCATCAGCTGAACGGATTCCCGCCGTCCGGACCCCGGCGGATGCTTCGAAAAAGACATGCGCTTTTTTTCATCATCTAACCCAAATGGGGGATGGCCTTTTGTTCCCGTGGCGGTAGCCTGTCGCCGCCGCTAAAGCATCCGGCCTCCGGCCGTAGAACTCTGGCATGCGAACCCCACTTCGGAGGCTTGAAAACCACCGGAGTCGCCTGCTGGTAAACCCGCCCGCAGCCCTGCCGGGCGGGTTACTTTTTTGGCTGTCTGTTTCATTCCGCCCATTTTTTCGCCAGCGGCATGCTCATATTGCCGATATCGGGGGACGGGAGTTGGGCGCTCTCCACGCTCTTCGGCGCTATTTTTGGGGTCTGGCACGCTTCATGCATGTCTATCGGCAGGTCCAGAGGGGGACCGGAGAGCGGCCGAAACAGGCCGCGTCAGAGCCGCCGCCTTCCGCCCGTTCCTCCTCCCACGGGCCGGAGGGCGGCGTTTTGTCTCTCGGGCGCGAAAACTTGCGGGCCGCCGTTGGCTTATGTCGTCCATTCGCTTATCTAAATCCGGAAAGCGAGTTGGATTTGAATCATGGCTGAGATCACGAGCAGGGATGTCCTCGAACGGCTGAAGACCGTGCGCGGCCCGGATATGGAAGGCAATATCGTTGAGCTGGGCCTGGTCTCGGATGTCTTCATCTCCGACGGCAAGGCGTATTTCTCCATCACGGTGCCGGCCGAGCGCGCCAAGGCGCTCGAACCCCTGCGCCAGGCCGCCGAGCGGGTGGTGAAGGACATGCCGGGCATGAAGGGCGCGTTTGCGGCGCTCACCGCCGACAAGAAGGCGGCAAGCGCGCAGGCCCCCTCGCGGCCGGCCGCGTCCGCCCCCGCCGGCGGCCATGCCCATGCGCACGGGGCTCACGGCCAGCCGGCCCGCAAGCCCGGAATTCCCGGCGTGAAGCACATCATCGCCGTCGCCTCGGGCAAGGGCGGCGTCGGCAAATCGACCACGGCGGTCAATATCGCCCTGGGTCTGAAATCGCTCGGCCTTGCGGTGGGCGTATTGGACGCCGATATCTATGGCCCTTCGATCCCCCGGCTGATGGGCATTTCCGGCCGGCCGCAGCAGATCGACGGCAAGCTGATCCGCCCGATGGAGAATTACGGCCTGCGCACCATGTCGATGGGTTATCTCGTCGACGAGGGGGTGGCGATGATCTGGCGCGGGCCGATGATCCAGTCGGCGCTGCTGCAAATGTTGCGCGAGGTCGCCTGGGGCGATCTCGACGTACTGGTCGTCGACATGCCGCCCGGCACCGGCGACGCGCAATTGACGATGGCGCAGCAAGTGCCGCTTTCCGGCGCCGTCATCGTCTCGACGCCGCAGGATCTCGCGCTCATCGATGCGCGGAAAGGCATCGCCATGTTCCAGAAGGTCGAGGTGCCCCTGCTCGGCCTGGTCGAGAATATGAGTCATTTCATTTGTCCCGCCTGCGGCGCGAGCCATGACATCTTCGGCCACGGCGGCGCGCGCGCGGAAGCGGAAAAGATCGGCGTGCCCTTCCTCGGCGAGGTGCCTCTCGCCATGACGATCCGCGAGAATTCCGACGCCGGCACGCCGGTCATCGTATCGGCGCCGGACGGCCCGCATGCCCGGGTCTACCGGGAAATCGCGGGCAGGGTGTGGCAGCAGCTCGCAGGCGCCGCCGCCGCGCCGCGCGTCGCGCCGGATATCGTCTTCGAATAGGGGAGGTGTCCAGCCCCTGCCGAGGCGACGGATTCTTTGCTTGATTCTGCTGCCGGATTGCGCAATACCCGCGCCAATGCCTGTAGTTCGCGCCGTCGGGATATCGCGCATGAAGATCCTGGTTCGATATAACCGAGAGGGACGCCGGGACCGTGACGCATGATCTGTCCGTGCGGAGCCAGCCCTAGATGACGGCGGTCTGTCGGTCGAACGGGCAGCCGATCCGGCTGTCGCCGGAAACGTTCCCGGCCGCGCTCGAACCGGATATTCCCGGATTCGGCCTGAACGGTCCAGCCCGGCGGCGGGCCGGTCTCGCCGAACGGGTCGCCGGTGCGCCCTCCGTTCTCACCCCTTCGTGCCCCATGACCTTTCGCCATGACGATCCGACGCCGTTCCGGCTTTTCGCCGCGGCCCTCGTCCATATGCATGGCGCGCGGCCGGATCTCGTCAATGCGGAGCGGAACGTTGCCGGCAGGATTGTCGCGGTCGTGTCGGCGGTCGTCCCGTTCTTTTTCTTTCGCTGGAAAGGCTGGCTCTGAGCCAGGCGGCATATCATGGCAGAACAGGCCGGAAATTTCGCATCCCATGGCGGACCGATGTCGACCAAGAGGCTCCTGGCGCTCGCGCTCGGCTCGGTCGGCGTCGTCTATGGCGATATCGGCACCAGCCCGCTCTACGCCTTTCGCGAGGCGCTGCGCCCGGTGTCGCATGACGGCGTCGACCGCAACGAGATCATCGGCCTCATCTCGCTTTTCTTCTGGGCGCTGACGATCATCGTCACCGTCAAATATGTGATCTTCCTGCTGCGGGCCGACAATGACGGCGAGGGCGGAACGCTTTCGCTTCTTTCCCTGGTCACCAAGGCGGTTTCGGAAAAGCGCGCCGGCTTCCTCTTCGTCATCGGCATTATCGGCGCTTCGCTTTTCCTGGGCGATGCGATGATCACACCGGCCCTGTCGGTCCTGTCGGCGGTGGAGGGCGTGAAATTCATCGCGCCCGGCATGCATGAATTCGTGGTGCCCACGGCCGTCATAATCCTCGTGCTGCTCTTTGCGGTCCAGAGCCGGGGCACCGGGGCGGTGTCCGCCTTCTTCGGCCCGATAACGGCCTTCTGGTTCCTCGTGCTCGGCGGCATCGGCCTTTACCACATCAGCGACGATTTCGGCGTCCTGGCCGCGTTCAACCCCTATTACGGGGTCTGGTTCCTCTTCAACAGCGGCTTCGTCGGCTTCGTCGTGCTCGGTTCGGTCTTCCTGGCGGTGACCGGCGCGGAAGCGCTTTACGCCGATCTCGGCCATTTCGGGCGCGCCCCGATCCGTCTCGCCTGGTTCGGCCTGATCTTTCCCGCGCTCATCCTGAATTATCTCGGGCAGGGCGCGCTGGTCCTTCACGATCCGTCGGCGCTGTCGGACCCGTTCTACCTGATGTTCCCGGAGAGCATACGGATCTTCGCCGTCATCCTCGCCACGGTCGCGACGATCATCGCCAGCCAGTCGGTCATCACGGGAGCCTTCTCGCTCGCCCGCCAGGCGATCCATCTCGGCTTCCTGCCGCGCATGGAGATCTATTTCACCTCCGAATCCCATACGGGGCAGATCTATCTGCCGGCGGTCAACACCATCCTGCTCTTCGGCGTCATGGCGCTGGTGCTGATGTTCAAGAGCTCGGAATCGCTCGCCGTCGCCTATGGCATCGCGGTGACCGGCGACATGGTGGTCTCGACCATCCTGTTCTACAATTTCGTCCGCGCCTTCTGGAAATGGAGCGTGGCCCGCACGCTCATCATCGTCGCTCCCCTGTTCTTCATCGAATCGATCTTCCTCGGCTCCAATCTCACCAAGCTGCATCACGGCGGCTATGTGCCGGTGCTGATCGCGAGCTGCTTCGTGGTCATCATGTGGACCTGGCGCCGCGGCACGCGCATCCTGTTCGACAAATCGCGCAAGATGCACATCCCGCTCGACGCCTTCGTCAAATCCATCGAGAAGAAGTCCGATCACGGGCCGCTGGAAGTGCCCGGCACGGCGATATTCCTGACCTCTGATCCCAAATCGACGCCGGCGGCGCTGCTACACAATCTCAAGCATAACCATGTGCTGCACAGCCAGAACATCATCCTGACGATCCGGACGCAGAACCGGCCGCGCGTGCCGCTCGAGGAGCGCGGCAAGATCGAGCGGATGTCGGAGCATTTCCAGCTCCTCGAGCTCAATTTCGGCTATATGGAGACGCAGAACGTGTCGCAGGCGCTCGCGCATCTGCGCAAGGCCGGGCTGAAGTTCGACATCATGTCCACGTCCTTCTATCTCGGCCGGCGCAAGCTGATCGCCGATGCCAATTCCGGCATGCCCGCCTGGCAGGACCGGCTTTTCATCGCGCTGGCGGGCGCGGCCACCGATCCTTCCGACTATTTCCGCCTGCCGGCCAACCGCGTGGTGGAACTCGGGGCCCATGTCTCGGTCTGATGCCGGGTCGCGCAGGCCATCGCCTCGCTCCGCGCATGAGACGAAATGGCGCGGCATTTCGGCCCCCTGCGCGCCTGCATAGGGCCGTCCCGCCTCGGAACAGTTCGCATCGCATCGAATTTCCGCCATTTTGATCGGCTTTGTGTCGTTCCGGGCAGGGGACCCGGCATGCGCCGGCGCGGACAGACCGCGCGACGAGGGCGGGGCGACCGAATATGCGGCCGGGCTAATTCAGGGGTTAACCAATAATCAAGGTTAATACATCACTATCGGCGTCACTTGTTCCTGTTTCTGAGTGGAGTGGCGTAGCTGTGTCGAAGCGTAGATCCGCGTCCCGGCGTTCCGGTGTCCTGACCTCCCGATGGCTGGCTCCGTCCCTCTTCGCGCTCGCCGGGCTGCTTGCCTTCCCCGCGAGCCTCGCCGAAGCCGATATCGCCTCCATGCTCGCCGCCCGGCTGAATGCCGGCGAAAGCTGGCGCAGCTTCATGGTCGACGCGCCGGCCGGTTCGATCCATAAGGAGGAACTCGTCTTCGGCCAGTCCGATCGCCAGGCCGATCGACAGTTCGCCGCCAGGACCCGCGGCCTGGTCATGCCCGGCGGCGAGCTCGTGGCCCTGTCGCCGAGCGAGAAGATCGAGCCCGCCACGCCCGATGAGGACCGCGTCACGCGCCATCTCAAGAAGAAGCGCATTGTCGCCGTCGATCAGATCCGGCCGCCGAAGGATTTCACCGCCGGCACCATTCTCGACCGCCAGGCCAGCCTGATCTCGTCGGAGCCGCTCGAGGACAAGCGCACCGCCTTCGTCAAGCCGGATATCGCCGGCAAGGAAATCGACATCGCGCTGGCCTTCCATATCTTCAAGCCGAAGAAGGAGCATCGGGGCGTGCCCGCCATGCTCGCGAGCCTGGTGACCAACGAACAGGCCGACAGCCTCGCCACCGCCTATGCCGATCCGGCGCCGGACTATGCCGAAGTGTCTCCCTTCGATTCCATCCTGGCCGCCCGGAAGCCCGGCCGCTTCGTTCCCAAGATCAAGGGCGATCATCACGATTGGGCGACCAGCGTCCTGCCGGCCGGCGTCTTCACCGCCAAGGAGCAGCAATGCCTGGCCGAGGCGATCTATTTCGAATCGGTGACCGAGCCCTTGAAGGGACAGGCGGCCGTCGCCCAGGTGGTGCTGAACCGGGTTCGCAATCCCACCTTTCCCAATACGATCTGCGGCGTCGTCTATCAGAACGAGGACTGGCGGAATCGTTGCCAGTTCTCCTTCGCCTGCGACCGTATTCCCGACCGGATAGGCGACAAGGTCAAGTTCAAGACCGCCAAGGACATCGCGCTCGCGGTCACCGCCGGAAAGATCTATCTCAAGGAAGTGGGCGACGCGACCCACTACCATGCCACCTATGTCCGGCCCAACTGGGGCCGCACTCTGCTCAGGGTCGGCCGCATCGGTCTGCATATCTTCTATCGCACCCGCTACGGCGGCTGGTCCTGACGGATTCTCCGCCCCGGTGGAAGGATGGCGGCGGCCGGCTGCGAAACAATTCGGCGGGACTCGTTTCGTCTTGGATAAATGACTGATTTTATTGAATTATATTCATAAGAGATTCCTTGTCCATCCGCCTTGACGAATGAACCCTCTCTAACTATGTTGCACGCGGCTTGAAGGCGGGGGTCTCCGGCTTTCCAGGTCGATGAATTTTTGAGCCTGCGGGATCGAAATTCCTCGGCCGGCGTTGGCTTGTAAAGGAGCGAGCGATGGCGACCAACCGTGACGATAGTCTGGAAGAGCGCAGCAGAAGCCTCGGGGAGAGGCTGAAGCAGGCGAGGCCGGATGACGAGGGGACAGTGAAGTCGGACGAGGGGCGCCGTCAGGGCTACTCTCAGGCTTTGAAGATTTCCTCCGAATTCATTTCCGCCATCGTGGTCGGCGGCCTCCTCGGCTATCTTCTGGATTATTTCCTGCCGACAAAGCCGTGGGGACTCGTCGTGCTGGTTTTCCTCGGCTTCTGTGCGGGCGTGCTCAACGTGCTGCGAACGATCGGCAAGGTCAGTTCGCCTCATCCGGTGGACCGGATCGGGATGCGCGGAAACAAGGACCGGCAATAGGCGTGGACCGCCTGCTGCCGATGCGGTGAACGAAAGAGAAGAAACGTGGCGACACCAGACAAGGTAGATCCGATCCACCAGTTCCACATCAATACGATCGTGGAACTCGGGAACTACGACTTCACCAATTCGGGCCTCTTCATGGTTCTGACGGTGGTCGTGACGACGCTCTTCCTCATGTGGGCCACCTCTTCCAAGGCGGTCATTCCGGGCAGGCTCCAGTCCATTGCCGAACTGTCGTACGAATTTGTGGCGAAAATGCTGAAGGACTCGACCGGCCATGGCGGCATGAAGTTCTTCCCGCTCGTCTTCTCCCTCTTCCTGTTCGTGCTCGTCTCCAATCTCTTCGGCATGATTCCGGGCTTCTTCACCGTCGGTTCGCAGATCATCGTCACCTTCTGCCTGGCGATTCTGGTGATCGGCACCGTGGTGATCTACGGTCTCGCCAAGCACGGCCTGCATTTCTTCGGTCTTTTCGTGCCGTCGGGCGTCCCCATGGTGCTGATCCCGCTGGTGACGATGATCGAGGTCATCTCCTTCCTGTCGCGCCCGATCAGCCTTTCCGTCCGTCTCTTCGCCAACCTTCTCGCCGGTCATATCACGCTCAAGGTCTTTGCCGGTTTCGTCTTTTCGCTCGGCATGCTCGGTCCGCTCGGCGTGGCCGGCGCTGTCCTGCCGCTCCTGATGACGGTCGGCCTGACGGGCCTCGAATTCCTGGTCGCTTTCCTGCAAGCCTATGTGTTCGCAGTGCTGACCTGCATGTATCTCAACGACGCGCTCCATCCGGGGCACTGAGTTCAACCCACACGCGGGGCGCCGGGTGAAACCCGCTCCGCCAAGAGTAGCCGCAACAAACGACTTAAAGGAGTTCTCAAATGGAAGCGGAAGCAGCAAAGTACATCGGCGCAGGTATCGCATGCCTCGGCATGGGTGGCGCGGGCATTGGCCTCGGCACCATCTTCGGCAACTACCTCGCTGGTGCGCTCCGTAACCCGTCCGCCGCCGATGGCCAGTTCGGCCGCCTGATTTTCGGCTTCGCCGTTACCGAAGCTCTGGGCATCTTCTCGCTGCTCGTAGCGCTTCTGGCCCTCTTCGGCTGATCGGCCCGCGCAAGAACGAGGGTCGCGGGGCTTCGTGCCTCGTGACCCGTTTTTGATACCGGCCATCTGGCCTGGAGGTTGGAATGTTTGTGACGACAGCATATGCACTGTCTGCCACGGCTGCCACGGAGGCAGCAGCGACCGCCGAAGGCGAGACGCACAATACCGAGACCGGCGTTCCCCACGCCGCCCAGGAACATGGCGCTTTCCCGCCTTTCGACTCGACACATTTTCCGTCCCAGATCCTCTGGCTGGCGATTACCTTCGGCGTCTTCTATTACCTCGTCGCCAAGATGATCGCTCCGCGCATCTCGGGCATCATTGAGGCGCGCGAGAGCCGCATCGCCAGCGATCTGGCCGAGGCCAGCCGCATGAAGAACGAAGCCGACGCGTCGGTCTCCAAATATGAGCAGGAGCTCGCCGAGGCCCGCGCGAAATCGGCCGCCATCGCCGCCGAGGCCCGCGACAAGGCCAAGGCCGAGGCCGACGCCGAACGTGCCCGCATCGAGGCGGAGCTTGCCTCCAAGCTCTCCGCCGCCGAGGCGAGCATCGCCGACATCAAGCAGAAGGCGATGTCGGAAGTCTCGACGGTCGCCGAGGATGTCGCATCCGAAATCGTATCGCAGCTCACGGGCGTCGCGGTCGGCAAGGCCGACATCGAAACCGCCGTCAGCGCGGCCAAGGGCTGAGGAGGTTCCACCATGGATGCAACTATGTGGGCCCAGATCTGGTCTCAGGTCGCCCTGGTCCTTTTCCTCGCGCTCGTGATCTATCTCGGCGCGCCGAAGATGATCGGCAAGAGCCTGGACGATCGCGCCGCCAAGATCAAGGCCGAGCTCGACGCGGCCAAGACGCTGCGCGAGGAGGCCGAATCGCTGCTCGCCGAATACCAGAAGAAGCGTAAGGAAGCCGAGGCCGAGGCCGAGGAGATCCTCGCCGCCGCCAAGCGCGAGGCCAGCACCATGGCTGCCGACGCCAAGGTGAAGACCGAGGAATATGTCGCCCGTCGCACGGCGCTGTCCGAGCAGAAGATCAAGGCCGCTGAAACGGACGCCGTCAACGCGGTCCGCGCCGCCGCCGTCGATCTCGCCGTCGCCGCCGCCGAAAAGCTGATCGCCGCCAAGGTGGACGCCAAGGCCGACGCCGCGCTGTTTGCGAATTCGGTCAGCGAAGTGAAGACCCGGCTGAACTGAGCCGGTTTCTCGCTGGAGGTTTGGAAAGGCCCCGTCGCAAGCGGGGCCTTTCTCATTGGGCCAGGGCGTCAAATGGGAGCGTCATCCTCGGGCCTGTCCCGAGGATCTGCGTTATCCCGGCGGTGACATGAATGTCGCGGTTGAGGCAAGGGCTCGGGTGCTGGGGGCAAGCCCGAGGATGACGTCGGAGTGGGCGGCACTGGCGTGTCCTGATCACCCGGCCAGGTTCTCCTTCAGCCCGCTCGCTCCCGGCATTCGATCTCCCGATAGAAGTCCAGCACGTGGGAATGCGCCGGCCAGCGCTCCTCGTAGATCAGCGCATCGAGTGCGAGTTTCTGCCGCCAGCCTTTCACCGCCAGCTCCGGGCGGACATAAAGCTGGTCGACGAAGCCGACGCAGAGATAGGCGATGATCTCCACGTCGTCGGGCAGGCCGAGATGACGCGCCAGCCGGTCGTGGTCGAAGATCGACACCCAGCCGACCCCAACGCCTTCGGCTCGGGCCGCGAGCCAGAAATTCTGTACCGCGCAGACCGTGGAATAGAGATCCATCGCCGGATTGTGGGTGCGACCGAGCACGAAATCGCCGCCGCGTTTCCGGTCGCAGGTGACGCAGATATTGAGCGGCGCCTTGAGAATACCCTCGAGCTTGAGGCTCATATATTTAAGCTTGACCTCGCCTTGCAGCCGGTCCGCCGCCTCGATATTGGCCGCATGGAAGATATCATGCACGGCGCGGCGACTGTCTTCGTCGCGTATGACGATGAAATTCCATGGTTGCATATAGCCGACGGACGGCGCCGCATGCGCGGCTTCGAGCAGCCGCCGCAGCAGGGCATCGGGCAATGGATCGGGCAGGAACTCGTTGCGCACGTCGCGGCGCGTATGGATCGCGCGATAGACGGCGGCGCGTTCGGCTTCGGAAAACGGCCCGGCCTGGGCGAGGTGGCTCGGTAGATCGGCCTGCATGTGATACCCCCACATGATCTGGCACTTTCCGGGCCGTCCGCGCCCTTGAGCTATATCGTCCGGCCGGTCTTCTGGCTCGGGTTCGTCTGGTATTCGCGGCCTTCCCGGTCGCCCGGTGGCATGTCGCGGTACCATCCCCCTTACAGCGCTGGGCGCGCGCCGGATTCGCACCGGCTTCCCGATTCTCCCTCTCGGGCACCGGACGGTTGAAACTAGCGCGATCCCGGCCGAAACCCAAGCACGGCCGCGACGCAGGATGTCGCGTCAGGCGGAGGTCTTGAACGGGCTGAACGTGATGCGGTGGATCGGGCAGGGGCCGTGTTCCGAAATCGCGGCCCGGTGGACCCGGGTGGCATAGCCCGCATGCTGTTCGAAGCCATATTGCGGATAGCTGATGCCGGCGGCCTGCATCATCCGGTCGCGCGTCACCTTGGCGACGATCGAGGCGGCGGCGATCGAGAAGGACCGGGCATCGCCCTTGACCAGGGCCCTGCCGGGGCAAGCGAGGCCGACCGGCACGTCTCGGCCGTCGACCAGCACGAAACGGGGCGTCCGGGGCAGGGAGGCAACGGCGCGCCGCATCGCTTCGAGCGAGGCGCGCAGGATATTGACGCGGTCGATTGAACCGGCCGAGAGCGATGCCACCGACACATCCGACGTGGCGAGGATTTCCGCATAGAGCGCATCCCGCCGCGTGGCGGTCAATTGCTTGGAGTCGTTGAGCCCCTCCGGGATCCGCGCCGGATCGAGGATCACCGCGCCCGCCACGACCGGTCCGGCAAGCGGGCCGCGCCCGGCCTCGTCCACGCCCGCGACCGGCATGAAGCCGTCCTGCATCAGGTCTTCCTCGAAATGGAAGCTGGGAACGATGTCCTCTTCGGGAAAGGGAAGGGAACCGGATGAAGAATGTCGAGCCATGCGGGAACAGTTCGCATCTCATCCGATTCCCTGCAAGTCCCGGCGCAAGGGCGGCGTACCGGGACCGGGCACGACAGGGACCCTGGCGGTGGATCCCTGTCGTGCATCTTCAGCCGTGCCGGTGCGGGCAGGGGTGGCGGGCCCGGCTGAAACAGATGACGCTACAGAAGCGAAAGCTGCACGCCATGGCCGCTCGGCGGCACGAAGAGATCCGTATTGAGCGAGGCCGAGCGCCGCGTCAGGCCGAGTTTCTTGGCGGTGAGTTCGAAACGCCGCGCGATCTGCCAGGCATAAGGCCCCGCGCCCTTCATCCGCTTGCCGAATTCCGCATCGTAATCCTTGCCGCCGCGCATCGAGCGGATCAGGCTCATCACATGCCGGTACCGGTCGGGATAGTTCCGGAGCAGCCAGTCGCGGAAGAGCGGGCTGACTTCGAGCGGCAGGCGCAGGAGGATATAGCTCGCCTCCTTCGCGCCCGCCGCCGCGCCCGCGTCGAGGATGCGTTCGAGTTCGTGATCGTTGAGCGCGGGGATCATCGGCGAAGCGAGCACCGCCGTCGGAATGCCCGCCTCGCTCAACGCCCTGACGGCTTCGAGCCGCCGCGTGGGCGTCGCGGCGCGGGGTTCCATCAGGCGGGCGAGCCTGCGGTCGAGCGTCGTCACGGAGAGCGCCGCCCGGGCGAGACCTTTCTCGGCCATGTCGGCGAGAATGTCGATATCGCGCATGATCAGCGCCGATTTGGTCACGATCGTCACCGGATGATTGGCCGCCGACAGCACCTCGAGGATCTGGCGCATGATCCGCCATTCCTTCTCGATCGGCTGGTAGGGATCGGTATTGGTGCCGATCGCGATCGTCCGCGGCTTGTATCCCGGCTTCGAGAGCTCGCGTTCCAGCAGCCTGGCTGCATCCGGCTTGGCAAAGAGCTTCGCCTCGAAATCGAGCCCCGCCGAAAGCCCCATATAGGCATGCGTCGGCCGGGCGAAGCAGTAGATGCAGCNNNNCCGCGATAGGGGTTGATCGAGCGATCGAAGGGAATGTCGGGGCTGTCGTTGCGGGTGATGATCGCGCGCGGCTTCTCCACCTGCACCTCGGTGCGGAACGGTTCGAGCGTCTCGAATGTCTGCCAGCCGTCGTCGATCTGCTCCCGCTCCGCCGGTTCGAACCGTCCGGAGGGATTGAGCCCGGCGCCGCGTCCGCGGCGGCGGTCGATCTCGATGCGGAGGCCGGATTCCTGGAGCAGGGCTTCGGCAATGTCGGCCGTATTGGCAGGCGCGAAAGCGACCTGCCGCGAGAGCGGCATATTCATCATCGGCTGTTCTCCGGGGGACGATTCTGCGCCCCGTCATGACTATTTTCCTATCTTGATAATGGGAACATTGCAAGAACAAAATTGCGGACTCGCCTTTCCAAGCCCGGTCCTTTATGGGTAGGTCATGCTGACTGTCCTTCTGGAGTGCCGGGATAACGAGCCCGAGCTCGCCCATACGCTGGCCGTTCTGGTATCCGGCGCGGTGGACGGGCTGGTGAGCGACGTGATCGTTCTGGACAACGGTTCGCGCGACGGTTCTGCGCGCGTCGCCGATGCGGCCGGTTGCCGCTTCATCGACACATGGGACCTCGCCGAGGTCCTTCGCGTGGCGCGGGGCGAGTGGATCATGCTGCTGGAGCCAGGGGCCCGCCCGCAGTCCGGCTGGGTGGAAGAGGTGCAGGAACATGCCGGCCTGTCGAAGGCGCCGGCCCGCTTCACGCCGTCGCGGCGGTTCCGGCGGCCTTTCTTCCGGCGCTGGCGGCGGCCGGGCGCGCTTGAGAACGGTTTCCTGATGCCCAAGCGGCAGGCCGCCGGGCTGGTCCGGCCCGGCATGGATCTCGCAGCCCTCGCCGGGGCGCATTCCGCCCGCAGGCTGCGGTCGGAACTGATCCCGGCCTGGGTGATCCGCGAGCGGCGCTAGCCGATCTCCCTCCGTCACCGGCCGGCGGAGACCGGCCCGATCGTTTCAGTCTTTCAGCCAGCGATCTTGGAGAAGTCGGCGACCGTGGCGGTCGCGGCGCGGATCGCCGCCAGCAGCGCGAGGCGGTTGGCGCGGATCGCCGGGTTCTCGTCATTGACGAGCACCTGGTCGAAGAAGGTGTCCACCGGGCCGCGCAGCCGCGACAGCGCTTCCATGGCCGCCGCGAAATCCTCGCCGCCCACGGCCGATGCCGCGCCCTGGGACGCGGTGACGATCGCGCCATGTAGCTGCTTTTCCGCTGGCAGCGTGAGCAGCGAAAGATCGATCCGGTCGGCGATCCTGGTGCCCTTCTTCTCCTCGGCGGCGAGCAGTTGCGTGGCGCGGCGCGTGCCGGCCAGGAGGTTCCGGCCATCCTCGGTATCGATGAAGGCGGCGAGCGCCTCGGCGCGGCGGACGACCATGAGAAGATCGTCGGCATCCTCCGTCAGGACGGCGTCGACAATGTCGTGCCGCTTGCCGGTATCGCGCAGATAGACCTTGAGCCGGTCGTGGAAGAAGGAGAGAAGGTCACGGTCCCTGGTGAATTCGAGGAGGGAAAGCCGGATGCCGTTTTCCAGCAGGATGCGGATGACGCCGAGGGCCGCCCGGCGCAACGCATAGGGATCCTTCGATCCGGTGGGCTTCTCGTCAATCGCCCAGAAGCCGGCCAGCGTGTCGAGCTTGTCGGCGAGCGCCACCGTCACCGAGACGGGATCGGTCGGAACCCGGTCGGACGGGCCGTTCGGCTTCCAGTGATCCTCGATGGCCGCGGCCACCGAGGCGTCCTCGCCCTGTAGCAGCGCATATTTCCGGCCCATGATGCCCTGGAGTTCCGGAAACTCGCCCACCGCCTCGGTGCGGAGATCGGCCTTGGCGAGCACCACCGCGCGATCGACCAGCGCCGCATCCGCGCCCGTCACCGGCGAAAGCTGCGCGGCGAGATCGCGAATCCGCGCGACGCGCTGGCCCTGGCTGCCGAGCCGGGCATGGAAGGTCACATTGAGATGGTCGAGCTTCGCCATCCGCTGGTCGAGCGGCTTGGCGAGATCGAGATGGAACTTCCTCGCCGACGCTTCCAATTCGTGCAGGTCGGGCATGTCGGCCTGGTCGCGCTTGTAGAAATGGGCGGCGTCCGAAAGGCGCGCCCGCACCACTTTGCCGTTGCCGTGGATGATGTCCCGGCCGCCGTCCTTCGCCGCGATATTGGCGACGAGGATGAAGCGGTTGGAGAGCGCGTCCGTGCCCTGCTTGCGGGTCACGAAGCACTTCTGGTTGGTCTTGATGGTCAGGCGGATGATCTCGGCCGGTATGGCGAGATAGGCCTCCTCGAAGGCGCCCATCAGCACATTCGGATATTCGACGAGGCCGGAGACTTCCTCCAGCAGGGCTTCGTCCTCGACGAGGTCGAGCCCGGTGGCGAAGGCGATGTTCTTCGCATCCGCCAGGATGATCTCCTTGCGGCGGTCGGCGTCGAGCACGACCTTGGCGCGTTCGAGGCTCGTCACATAGTCGGAGAAGCGCTTGACGGTGATCGGCCCCGGCGCATGGAAGCGGTGGCCATAGGTGACGTCGGACGCCTTGATGCCGTCGATCTCGAAGGGAATGACCGACGTCTCGTCGTGCTCCGTGCCCCAGAGGCAGACGATGGATTGCAGCGGCCGCACCCAGCGCAGCGCGCCGGGCTTCGCCGAGGCGGGGCCGGAGCGCATGGATTTCGGCCAGGGAAAATCGCGGATGATGCCGGGCATCGCCGCGGCGATGATGTCCTCCGCCTTCCGGCCGGGCCTGGTGATGACGGCGACGTAGAAATCGCCCTTCTTCGGGTCGCTTCGCGTCTCGGCCTGGTCGACGGATGTCAGGCCGGCGCCGCGCAGGAAGCCGTCGATCGCCGGCTGCGGGGCATTGACGCCCGGCCCCTTCTTCTCCTCTCGGATCTCGGCGGATTGCGCGGTGACGCCGCGGATGTCGAGCGTCAGCCGGCGCGGTGTCCAGTATTCCCGGGCGCCCTCATAGGTCAGGCCCGCATCCACCAGCGCGTCGGTGACGAGCTTCCGGAGATCGCCCGCCGCCTTGCGCTGCATGCGGGCCGGAATTTCCTCGGAGCGAAGTTCGAGCAGGAGGTCGGGCATCAGCGTTGCTCCGCCCGCATGCCGCTTCCCCCGATATCCGTCCTCGCGCCGGCGGCGCTGCGGGCGGGCGGGCGGACGGGAATTTCCTTGGAGAACAGCTCGAGAAGAAGGTCAGGCATCTATCGGAGGAAACGTTGGAAAAGCGGTGGCGAGGCCATAGCAAGCCACCATCCGATTGTCACCTATCCGCGGAGCGGCGCCTGTCCTGGCCGGTTGCGGCTTGATCAACAAGCCACCCGCGGCCCCCGATGCGTAGAGGCGCGGGGTTTCTTTCGGAAACCGCGCCCTCGCCGTCGATCCGAGGAATGACAGCGGCGCTCAGGCGTTTGTCGAGAGCTTCATCAGCAGAAGGCCGCAGACGATCAGGAGGGCCGCGACCACGCGCATGGGACTCACCAGCTCGTCGAGAAAGACGATACCGACCACGAAGGCGCCGACGGCGCCGATGCCTGTCCAGATCGTATAGGCCGTGCCGAGGGGCAGCGTGCGCATGGCAGCCGACAGCAGCCCGAAACTGCCGATCATGGCGACGATGGTGATCGTTGTCGGCACACCCCGCGAGAAGCCCTGGGACAGCTTCATCGTGTAAGCCCAAACAACCTCGAGAAGTCCCGCGCAGACCAGAAAAACCCAGGCCATCCGGCCCTCCATGAATAAAGTCGGGCCGTCCCGGACTGTTGGTGGATTGGTGAGGTCGTCCTCCCGTCACACAGATAGCGCCGGGGATCAGGCCGTTCAAGCTTGAGACGCGTGGGCCGTGGCGCGCCGGGCGGTTCGCGAACTCCCCGCCTGGCCAATCCGTTTGCCCGGCGAACCGGGGATCAGCCTTCCGGCCTCCGGTCGAGAACCTCGCCGAAGGCGATGTCCTGGTCGTCGAGGTCCTGAATGCCGAATTCGAGCACGCCATAGGGCTGTTCGCCGAGATCGTAGTCGATCCGCGCCCCGCGCTGCTTGAGCTCCTCATACATGGCGCGGGCGTCATCGACCCAGAAATAGGCGTTCCACAGCTTGTCCCTCACCCGCCAGTGGGGAAGGATCGCATGGCCGTCCGGCGCCTCTGCAAGCATCAGGTGGCTCGTGTCGCGGGCGAGGATGGCAAAGTCGGTGGGCTCGCCGTAGAGGCCGATCGCGGTGAAGCCGACCTTGTCGACCCAATAGGCGACGCTCGCGCCGATGTCGCTGACGAAGAGGATCGGCGCCTGGCCGGTAATCTTCGCGGAGATCACGCCGGCACCGCATCGGGGATCCCGCCCCCGCCCTCGGTCGCCAGCCATGCCGCGCCGCAGGCCTTGGCGAGCTCGCGCACGCGCAGAATATAGCTCTGGCGCTCGGTCACCGAGA
>JAGRLJ010000175.1 GCA_020441805.1 Rhizobiaceae bacterium | reverse complement strand
CGAGCAGCGCGTGGATCTCGCCGGGCGCGACCTCGAAGGAGACGTCGGACAGCGCCTTGACGCCGGGGAAGACCTTGGAAATATTCTCGAACGCCAGTCTGGACGTGGCCATGGCACGAAACCTCTGAGAGTTCGGGCGGCCGGCAAGCCGGCCGCCCCGCTTGGGAGGCGATTACTTCCCGGCGGCCTTCATCAGGACGGCGCGCACATCGATGCCCTCGCCCTGGAAGTCCTTGATGTTGTCCTTGGTGATCAGCGCTTGCGGCGTGGCGACGACGCGCGGCAGCGACTGGCCGGCGACGAGGCGCAGCGCGACTTCCATGGCGACTTCGCCGGTCAGGACCGGGAAACTGTCGACGGTGCCGGTGAGATCGCCTGCCTCGATCGACTTGTAGGCATCGGAAATGCCGTCGGTGCCGAAGACGACGACCTTGTCCTGAAGGCCGGCGGCCTTCACCGCCTCGACCACGCCGAGCGCCATGCCGTCATTGTTGCAGTAGAAGCCGACGAGATCGGGGTGCTGCTGGAGGATGTTGGTCGCCGCGTCATAAGACATCTGGCGATCCCAGTTGCCGGGAACGCTGGCCACGACGGTGAATTTGCCGCCGTCCTCGATCGTGCTCTTGAAGCCGTCGGTGCGCTGCACGGCGGCATAGACGCCAGCCTGGCCCTCGATGATCGCCACCTTGCCGCCCTCGGGGCGGTTCTCGATGAACCACTTGGCGACGCGGACGCCGTTGTCGCGCTGCACGTTGCCGACATAGTGCTCGGCCTGCGGGATCACCGCGTCGTTGACGTTGACGACCGGAACGTTGGCGGCCTTGGCCTGTTCCATGACCGGCTGGAGGTTGGCGTCGGTCTGAGGAGAGACGAGCAGCACGTTGTAGCCCTGGGTCACCATGCCCTCGGCGATGGTCAGCTGGCCGAGCTGGTCGCCCTCGCTCTGCGCTGCCTGGTAGGCGACGCTCACGCCCACCTTGTCGGCGAATTTCTGGTAGCCCTCGCCGAGCGAACGCCAGTATTCGTTGGTCAGGGTCTTGGAGACGCCGCCGACCCTGAGGCCTTCCGGCAGCGCGGGCAGGGCTCCGAGCTTGGCTTCGAGCTCGGACCAGTCCATGCGATCCGGCTCGGAATCCGAATTGAGCGGCTTGAGGTCCTGCGCCGTCGCGATGCCAGCACAAAGGGTTGCGGCGAAAGCCGCAGCGAGAATTCTCTTCATGAATGTCCTCCCGGAGGGGTTGGGGATTAGTGGTCCGCGCCGAACATCAGTTCCTGAACGATGGCCTGCGTGGAAACGGCGTCCTGACGGTCAATCGCGCTTGCGAGGCGATTGTCCTGCTCGAGGCGGTCGACGACCTTCAACATCCGCCGGACGGTGCCGATGTTGACCTCGCATTCGTGGACCGGATCGAGGCCGGTCAGATCGGGAAACGTGTCGAAATAGATCGCGCCGCCGTAACCGTCGCGGCGGATCTGGCGCAGAAGCTCGATCGTTTGCAGCGTATGCACCGCGCCGACCATCAGGCCGTCGTCGCGCTTGGCGTAGCCGTCGTTCAGATGGACGCCGAGCACGCGGCTGTGGCGGGCGATGAGCGCGGCGGCGAAGGCCGGCTGCTCATCGGCGTAGAGGACATGGGCGAAATCGAGCGTGACGCCGAGATTTTCGGCGCCCACATCCTTGATCGCGAGCAGCGTCGTGGCTGCATCCGGCATCAGGCTGTAGGAGCGCGGCTCGTTCGGCTTGTATTCGATCGAGATCAGGCAATCTGGATCATGCGCACAAACTTCACGGATTCCGTCGATTTCGTGTTGCCACATCCGTGTATAATCCGCCTGGAAGGCGTAGTCGAAACCGTCCTGGCCCAGCCAGATCGTCATCAGGTTCGATCCGGCCTCGCGGGCGGCATCGATGCCCTTCTTGGTGAGATCGATGGCCTCGCGGCGGACGGCTTCCTCGGGATGCGTGAAGGCGCCGAGCCTGAAGGCCGGATTGGTATAGTAGCGCATCGCGAAGCCATTGACCGAAAGCCCGAGATCTCTCAGTTTCCGCCCGAGCTCCGCGGGATTTTCGCCGACATGGTCGGGATAGTTCAGGTCGAGATCGGTCAGGCCCTTCACGCGGGCGGCCCGCGCGGCCATCTGCATGACGGAGGGCTTGCCGGACTGGCCGGGCCATTCCCTGTGCGCGCCCGAGGCGAACGAGTTGAGGCGGGTTGCGAAGCGTGTCGGGTTCAAGGCATCTGTTCCATCTGTGAAGTTATGCACTACTTCACATATTTTATGTTATTTGTAAAGTAAAAAATTGCGGGACGTGGAATCCCGGGCGCGGGCGGGATCGTTCATCTGAACGACTATGCGGCGGCGCATTTGGTCCTGAGATTGGGAAACCCCCGAAAAACGAGGGGTATCAAGAAGAATCGACCATCAGAGGGATCAAATCGATGAGATACCCAAAGCAGATCCGCGAGGTGCGGTCATGACCGTGACGTCCTCGACGCTGCCCGCGACGACCTTTCCGAGACTCACCCTGATCGCGCTCGTGGCCTTTGCCGCGATCACGCCGATGGCCCTGCTCGTCGCGCCGGCGCTCGCCGCGCAGCTCGGCATGGAGCTGGGCGTCGGCCCGTCGCAGATCGGCACCTATTTCTTCGTCGAGAACGGCGCCTTCAGCGCGGCCTCGCTGCTGTCGCTCGCCTGGCTCGGCCGCGCCAATGTGCGTGTCGTCGGCGTCATCGCGCTGGCGGTGTTCATCATCGGCAACCTGGCGACGCCGCTCGTGCTGCCGGATTACACCAATCTCCTGCTTATCCGGGCCTTCACCGGCTTCGGCGGCGGCACGCTCATGGTCCTGTCGATGGTCAGCGGGCAGGACGCCGAAAATCCGGACCGGGTCTTCGGCTACTGGGTCGTGGGACAGCTTGTGGCGGGCGCCATCGGACTCTTCCTCCTACCCCACCTCTTTGCGGCATTCGGGCTCAAGTCCTTCTACTACGTCCTCGGCGGGATCACCCTGCTGCTGTCGCCGCTCTACAGGGGCTTCCTGGCGCCGGTGGCGTCGGAGGGCTCGAAATCGGTGGCGCCGACCAATGGCGGCTTCGTCCTGCTCGCCATCCTGGCGGTGGCGGCGATCCTCGCCTTCTACATCTCGATCGGCGGCGTCTGGACATTCGCCAGCATGGCGGCGACACAGGCGGGAATCGCCAATGAGAGCATCGGCGGCATCCTCGCCATCGCCTCGCTCTTCGGCATAGCCGGCGCGATGCTGGCCACCTATCTCGGCGGCCGGTCGGCGCGGAAAGCCATGCTGATCCTCGGCTATGCGATTCTCGTCCTCTCGGTCGTCGGCATCGCCATGCTCAAGGGCGGAACCGGCTATATCGTGGCGGTCTGCGCCTTCAAGTTCGCCTGGACCTTCGTGCTTCCCTTCGTCATCGCCGAAGTGGCGAGCCGGGACCCCTCCGGCCGGCTCGTCGCCTCGACGACGCTGATCATCGGCACGGGCCTGTCGCTCGGACCGCTCTTCGCCGGCATGCTGCTCGACGCGGCCTGGAGCCTCGGCGCCGTTTTCATCGCCGCGGCGCTGTGCGGGGTCCTGTCCTTCGTCTGCCTCTTCGTGGCGCCGAAACCGCAGCTCGACGCCGGACGGGGGTAAGCGATCATGAAGAAGACCGGTTTTTTCACCGACGAAAGAACCTTCTGGCATACGGGCGGCATCCAGTCGCTCGTGCTGCCGGTGGGCGGCTGGGTGCAGCCGCCTTCCGCGGCCGGCTTCGCCGAATCGCCCGATTCCAAGCGGCGGCTCCTGTCGCTGCTCAAGGTCTCGGGCGTGGCGGACAAGCTCGACATGCGCCCGGCCGAGCCCGCGCGCCGGGAGGATCTGCTTCGCATCCATCCGGCAAGCTATCTCGACGCCTTCAAGCAGGCGAGCGACACGACGGGCGGCGATTTCAGCGGCTCGGCGCCCTTCGGCGTCGGCAGCTACGAGATCGCGGCGCTGTCCGCCGGCCTCGCCATGAGCGCGATCGACGGGGTCCTGTCGGGCACGTTCCGCAACGCCTTTTCGCTTTCCCGCCCGCCCGGACATCACTGCCTGCCGGACATGCCGCTCGGCTTCTGCCTGCTCGCCAACATCCCGGTCGCCATCGAGGCGGCGCGGGCCAGGCACGGCGTCGGGCGCGTCGCGGTCGTGGACTGGGACGTCCATCACGGCAACGGCACCCAGGCGATCTATTACGAGGATCCGGACACGCTCACGATCTCGCTGCACCAGGACCGGTGCTTCCCGCCGGGTTATTCCGGCGCGACGGATCGCGGCGCCGGCAAGGGCGAAGGCGCGAATATCAACATTCCGCTCCTGCCGGGCGGTGGCCACGCCGTATATATGCGTGCTTTCGAGCGGATCGTCATTCCCGCGCTCGAAGCGTTCAAGCCGGAACTGATCGTCGTGGCGAGCGGCCTCGATGCATCGGCGGTCGATCCCCTCGCCCGCATGAACCTGCACAGCGACAGCTATCGCAGCATGACGCGCGCCATCGCCGATGCGGCCGAACGGCTCTGCGGCGGACGCTTGGTCATCGTCCATGAGGGCGGATATTCGGAGACCTATGTCCCCTTCTGCGGCCATGCCGTGATCGAGGCGCTGTCCGGGGAGACGAGCGATGTCGTCGATCCGCTCATGGAAATGGCGCTGGCCTGGCAGCCGGAGGAGCGTTTCGACGCCCTGCAATTCCAGATCCTGGAGGAAATGGCGCAGGCCCTCGGGCTTTAGAATTTGACCAATGCCAAACCGGCGGCGTATCCTCCACCGATGCCGCCGGCCGAGGGGCAGTCTGTTTTCTGTTCATACTTCGGGCCGGTTTCCGGCAGGGGGAGCGAAGCCTGATATGGGAAGAGGCGTGACAGCGCCTGGGGACGTCAGGTCGTCGGCGCTGAACCTGCGAAACCTTCTCCAGCCGATCCGGCTGGACATGGTTTCCGATCCAGCGCGGCCGGCGCGGCGGCTCGATTTCGCCGAGACGCTGGCCGGCTCGGATTCGGACGGCGCCTTCCGTAAGCTGAGCCTCTTTCTCCTCGATCTCTATGCGGCGGCGGTCCGCGAGGATGTCGGCTGTTTCGAGCAGTGCTTCTTCTCGCTTCTACAGGAGCTCGTCCCCTGCGACGCCGGCTGGACCGGGGTAGCCACGCCCGAGGAGGACCGGCCTGTCAATCACAACAGCTTCGTCTACCATCTGCCCGACGATTTCTTCCGCGAATGGCTCAAGATCGTGAACCACGATCCGCTCGCCGACCTGACGCTCCTCGTCTTCGGCAAGGCCGCCGTCATCGACAGCGCCGACGAGACGGTGGACCCGACCTTCACCGCCTGGGCGCGGAAATTCGGGCTCCGCTACCTCCTGCGGGTCTGCGCGCTGGACAAGCGTTTCGGGTTGATCGGCTTCCTGTCCATCTATCGCTACGACGCCGACCGGCCCTTCAGCCGCGCCGAGATCGAGACAATGGAAACCCTCATCCCGCATCTCGCCGCCGCGATGCGCATCAATCGCACCATGCAGCTTTTTCGCCTGGGACAGGATGCGGTCAGCGCCACCCGCCGCGCGATCTGCGATGCCTATGGCGTCATACACAGGGCGGACGAGGGGTTCGCCGATGCGCTGAAGGCGGAATGGCCGGACCGTGACGTCCGAAGGCTGCCCGACGAGCTCTGCCTCCATATCCAGTCGAAGCCGGACGCGCCGTTCCTGGGAGAGCGCCATCGCATCGAGATCAGCCCGATTGCCGGCCTCTACGTCCTCGAATTGCGGCCCCGTTCGCTTGCCGACCGGCTGGGGTCGCGCGAGCTCGAAACGATCCAGCACTTCGCCAATGGCGCGTCCTACAAGGAAGTGGCGCGCCGGATGAATATCTCGCCGGCGACCGTCCGGCATCACCTGCGCTCGGCCTACAAGAAGCTCGGCGTGCACGACAAGACCCAGATGTCGCGCCTGATCGCCGGCGTGGGGACCATGCAGGGCAAGGACGGCCCGGGCGGCTGAACGCCGGCGCCCTTGCGGGCGCCGGCTTCCAACGGCCTGTCAGCCGCGATTGTGGCCCATCCGCTCGAAGGCGTCGGCATCCTTTGCCTTGAGGCGGCTCGCCATCAGGTAGCCGATGATGCCGGCAAGCGGGATCAGGGACGGCAGGACGATGCCGAGCCAGCCGCCGGCCGTCGAGGTCAGGTCGCCGAAATTGACGAAGATATAGACGAACAGCGCCACCATGACGAGGCCGGAAAGCGCCGGCAGGATCAGCGTCGTGATCGGCGAGCTCGGCTCGCCCCTCTTGCGGAAGAAGGCGATGACCGAGAGCGAGGTGATCGCCATCATGCCGAGCACGCCGAGCGTTCCGATCTGGCTGATCCAGGTGAACATGTTGAGCACCGGATCGAGCCCGAGGCCGGCGAAGATCGCAAGCACGATCAGCGCGCCGACGGTCTGCGTCACCGAGCCGATATGCGGGCTCTGATGGGCGTCGTGGGTGCGGCCGAAGGCGGCCGGCAGCAGACCCTCGCGGCCGGCCACATAGCTGTAGCGCGCGATGTAGTTGTGGAATGCCGAGAGCGCCGCGAACAGGCTCGACACCAGCAGGATGCCGGTGATGGCCGGCACCGGGCCGCCGACATATTCCTCGGCGAGGCCGAAGAAGAACAGCGACGGGTCCGGCAGCGCCTGGATGGCCGGGACGAGCTTGTCGGCACCGGCGCCGACGATCATCAGCCAGGTGGTGAAGACGAAGAAGATACCGATCATCAGGACGGAGAGATAGGTCGCGCGCGGAATGGTCTTTTCCGGCTCGCGCGCCTCCTCGGCATAGATCGTCGTGGCCTCGAAGCCGATGAAGCTGCCGAGGCAGAAAAGCACGGCGGCCGTCAGCGAACCCGAGAAGAAGGCGCCGGTGTCGAAGATGTTCAGCGAAAGCCCCGACGCGCCGCCCTTGCCCAGGATGGCGAAATCGATCAGCAGGACGATGAGATATTCGAACAGCACCAGCACGACCATGACCTTGGCCGACAGATCGACCTGGCGATAGCCGAGGAAGCCGACGAGCAGGATGGCGATCAGGCTCCAGCCCCACCAGGGCAGAACCAGGCCGAATTCGGCGAAGACGCCGGAGGCGATGCCGCCGAGCAGGCCGATCAGGCCGAACTGCATGGCATTATAGGCAACGAGGGCCATGATGGCGACGGCGCCGGCGGCGCGGCCCCCGAGCCCACGCGCCGCATAGGCGTAGAAGGCGCCGGCATTGGTCACGTGCCGGGACATCGCCACATAGCCGGCCGCGAAGGCCAGCATGACGAGCGTCACGAAGATGAACATGGCGGGAATGCCCGCGCCGTTACCCAGCATGAAAGCCAGCGGCATGGCGCCGGCGACGCCCGTCAGCGGCGCCGCCGCCGAGATGACCATGAAGGTCACAGCGATGAGCCCCAGTGAATTCCTCCGAAGCTGGTTCGCTCCGCCCTGCGTTATATCAACCATTGTTCCCTCTCGGTTGGCTGTGCGGCTACCGGTCTTGCCGCCGGTCCCCCGCTGTGGATACCCCCGTGCCCGGAGCCGGGCACGAGATAATTTATATGTTAATTATTCCGCTGCCGGCAAGATGTCATTCGTCCCCCGGAAGATGCACCGCCCGGCGATAGGCGCGCTGTCCGTAAAGCAGCGCCGCCGGATTGTCCGACAGTTCGACCGAGACGACCTTGCCGACGATGATATGGTGGGTTTCCCACAGGACCGCCGTGGCGACCCGGCATTCGAAGCTCGCCGTCGCGCCGGCGAGGACGGGCTGGCCGAGCGTGCCGGGCGTCCAGGGCGTGCGCTCGAAGCGCTCCGCATGTTCCCCCGCGCCGGCACGGCCGGCGAAGAGATCCGACAGGTGCTGCCGGTCTTCCTGAAGCAGGTTGGCGCAGAAGGCGCGGTTCTTCAGGATAGCCGCCGCGGCCGGGCTGAGGTGATGGATGCAGGCGAGCAGCGACGGATGGTCGCCGTCGGCCGAGACGGAGGTGAGCGAGCTGATCGTCACCCCGTAACGTCCCCCCGCCTCGCCATCGGTCGTCGCCACCGCGACGAAGGTCGCGGCCCGGCTCATGCCTTCGAGAAAGCGGTTCCGCAGGTCGATATCCATCGTGTCACCCCAGGTCGAAGAAGCGTTCCAGTTCCACGTCCGGAACCTTGCGGCGGAATTCGTTGTACTGGCTCTCGCGCGTCGAGGCGAAGGCGTCGACGAAGCGGTCGCCGAACCATTCGCGCGCGAAGACCGAGCCGCGCAGCCGCTCGATCGCCTCGGGCATCGAACGGGCGAAATCGCGCGGCGCCTGCTGCGAATAGCCGTTGCCGATGATTTCCGGGTCGGGCTCGATCTTGTCGAGAACGCCGGCAATGCCCGCCGCCACCGTGGCCGCCACCGTCAGGTAGGGATTTGTGTCGGCGCCCGGCAGGCGGTTCTCGACGCGCAGCGAGCCCGCGTCATGGCCGACGATGCGGAAGCAGGTGGTGCGGTTCTCGAAGCCCCAGGTCAGGCCGGGCGGCGCGAAGGTGCCCGGCGCGAAGCGGCGATAGGAATTCACCGTCGGCTGGAAGATCAGCGTCATGTCGCCGATATAGGTCTGGAGGCCGCCGATGAAGTGGCGGAAGGTCTCGCCGACGCCGTTCTTCCGCGACGGATCGTGGAAGATCGGCTTTCCGGACGTGTCCTTGAGCGAGACATGGACATGGATCGACTGGCTGTCGGCATCTTCCGTCCAGCGCGGCATGAAGGTAACGGCCTTGCCCTGGCGCTGCGCGAGGGCGCGCAGGAAGTTCTTGAGCAGCATGAGCTGGTCGGCCGGTCCCATCCCCTCGCCGGCTGCGATGCAGGCCTCGAGGAAACCGCCGCCGATCTCCTCGTGCATCTTGGCGAGTTCGATGCCGAGCGGCTCGCACATCTCGGCCACCGCCTCGTACCATTCCGTCTGCTGCACCTGGTAGAGCACCAGGTCGTGGCTGTTGTGCTGGGTCGCGGTCTTGAGGTTGCGATAGCCCTTGGCGCGGGCGCTCTCGGGCGTTTCGTCGAACAGCGTATATTCGAGCTCCATGCCGTAGCAGGGCAGATAGCCCGCGGCGCCGGCCCGCTCGAAAATACGCTTGAGCAGCGAGCGCGGGCAGAGGTCGGCCGTCGCGCCCGAATAGTTGGCGAGCACCAGAAGGTCGTGGCCGGGCTTCGACCACGGCAGGCGGCGCGCCGTCGAGGGATCGATGACCAGCGGATCGTCGTGGAAGTCCGACGTGTCGTCGGACACGCCGGGAATGGGCAGCACCACATCCGTCGGGTCGAGCGCCAGCGTCACGGGAGACATGCCCATCCCGTTGCGGGCGATGCCCTTGAGGCTTCGGGCGGATACCATCTGCCCGCGCAGGAGCCCGTTGGTATCGGCCATGGCCACGGTCGCGAACCGGTTTGCCGGATCGGCAAGAAAATCTTCAATCGTCATCGTTCCACCTTCTGGACGGATTGGACGCCTATCAGCGCTTCTAGGGTCGCCAGGTCTTCGCCCGGCTTTGTCGAATAGGCCCGCAGGAACACCTTGAGGCCATTGTTCACATAGCGCGCCAGCGCGGCGCGGCCCGGCAACGCGTCGGGCATGTAGAGCGCCTGCGTGCGCGGCGCCGAAAGGATGAGGCCCCAGAGGTCCTGCGCGGCGAGTTCGGCATCGTCGAAGGCGAGCCGTCCGTCGGCGCGGCGCTTCTTGAGATAGTCGATGATGCCGGCGAGCAGGCGGTCGGGACCGGACTGCTGGTAGGCCCGGCCGATCTCGGGAAAGCGCTGCACCTCGCCGATGATCAGCCGCGCGAGCGACAAAAGATCGGGGCGAAGCACCGTATCGGCATAGTCCCAGGCGAATTCGTGAAGGTCGGCGACCATACCCTTGCCGGTCGGATACCGGAAGACCTCCAGCATATGGTCGCGCTCGCCGAGCAGCATGGCCGAGAACAGCGCGTCCTTGGATTCGAAATACTGGTAGAGGGTCGGCTTCGAAAGCCCCGCCTCCATGGCCACGGCATCCATGGTCGTGCCGGAATAGCCGGCCTCCGCGAAGACCTTCAGCGCGGCGTCGAGCACGCGCCGCTCGCGATCGATCCGGTTCTGCTGGCGTCGGGACAGCGCGGTCATCTCGGCAGCTTCCCGAGGAAATCGAGAAGGATGGCGTTATAGGCGTCCGGCCGTTCGACATTGCAGACATGGCCGGCATCGGCGATAGTCTCGTAGCGGACGTCCGGCATCGGCGCCTCGGCATGGATGCGGCCGGCGACGCCGCGGATCTCGGCGGGCGAGGCCAGGCGGTCATACGCGCCGGTCATCATCAGCACCGGCATGGAAAGCCGCGAGAAATCGAAACGCTCCGGCGGATGGGTAAAGCAGTTGAGCGCATCGCGATAGGTCGCGGCGGGAATGGCCGCCATCGAGGCGAGCAATTGTTCCCGAATACCGGCGGGCGCGTCCGGCCCGGCGAGCACCTGCACGACGGCGGGCGCGAAATCGGCCGGCGTCTGGCCGGCATCCAGCGGCACCTGGCGGCTGCGGCGGAAGGCCTCGCGCTCCTCGACGCCCGCCTCCGACATGCCGGTGCAGCCGCCGGACAGGACCAGTCCCGCCATCAGTTCCGGATGGCGCATGGCAAAGGAGGTGGCGATCCAGGACCCGTAGGACAGGCCGGCAAGGACGAGCTTCTCCGCCCCCAGCGCGCTGCGGATGCGGAGAATGTCGGCGCAGTAATCCTCGACGGTCGATGCCGCCGGACCCAGCGCGCTGCCGCCATAACCGCGCAGGTCGAGCGCCGCCGCGCGCATGACGGCGCCCGCCGCGCCGAGCTGCGGCAGCCAGTTCCAGCGCGCGCCGCCGATGCCGTGCAGGAAGAGGCAGAGCGTCGGGCTTTCCCCCGGCGTTACGGTCAGCGCCAGGTCGGGCGTCCCGTCGAGGATCAGGTCTTCCGTCGCCACCGGCGCGGGCCGGGCGGCGGCAGGGACAGGCCAGTCCCCGGCGTGGGCACGCCGGTCGAGCGCCTCGATGCCGGCTTCGAAAACCGCTCCCGTACCGGCGCAGATCGCCGAGAGACGCGGCTCCGGCGCCGTCACGGCCGCCGTCCAGCGGATCGTGCTGCCGCCGTTTTCGCCGGGCTCGACGGCCATATGGGCGTCATAGGCCTCGACGTCGGCGATGCCCTCCAGGTGGCGATAGCCGATGGTCCGGTCGCTGTCGCTGAACCAGGTCAGTTCTTCCCGGTAAAGCGTGTCCTCGCCCGCGGCCTGAAAGGCGCGGATTAGCGCGCCGCGCCCGTCCCGCTCGGCGCGGATGGTCGTGATGGCGGGATGCCATGCCCCGCAGAAATCGCGCGCGATCGCCCAGACCGCCTCCGGAGAGGCGGCCACATGCCTGATGACCTGGACCTGATCGCGCGCCATGGCTGTTTACCGCGCTCCGCCGGTGCGGGCGCCTTCACCGCGCCACAGCGACATGCGGGCGCCGCCCTCGTCGCCCGGCGCATGGTCGAGCTCGTCCATCTCGTAGAGCGCGAGCACACCGAGGTAGTCCTCCATGATCTCGGAGGTGAAGGGCAGCATCAGCGCGCCGCAGCGGCTGTCGCGATACATGCGCTCCAGCGGCAGCGACTTCAGCATCGACTGGCCGCCGCAGGTGCGGATCGCCATGGAGGTCATTTCGGCCGCGCCTTCCATGACATTGTACTGGGCGGCATACATGCGCAGCACCTCCGCCTTGGTCGGGAAGCCCTTGGACTCGCCGAAGGCCTGCCACCAGAGGGCACGGATATTGGCGAGGCGGGCATACATCTTGCCGACGGCGATGCGCTTGGTGGCATACATGCGCCGGTCGACCGGCGGCTGGCCGGGGATCTTGCCCTTGAGATAGTCGACCATGAAATCATAGGCGCCCTGCGCCACGCCCATATAGGTTGGCGACAGCGTGATCATCATATGCGGCCAGTTCGGCAGGGTCTTGCCGAAGATGCCGCGCGGCATCAGCAGGTCCGCCTCGGTGACGAAGACGTCCTTGAGGATCAGGTCGCGGCTGTTGGTGCCGCGCATGCCGAGCGGGTCCCATTCGCCCTTGACCGTGAGGCCGGGCGTGTCCTTGTGGACGACGAACAGCATCGTGTCCTCGTGGCGCGGCTCCTGCCCCTCGAAGACCTCGGTGCAGACGATGGTGTAATAGTCGCAATAGCCGGCGAGCGAGGCGAATTTCTTGAAGCCGCTGATCTGCCAGCCGCCGTCCACCTTGCGGCACTGGGTCTGGTTCGGCTTGGAGGTCCAATTCTGGCCGCCTTCCGAGATCGGCTGCGAGAAGATCGCCTTCTCGGCGATGGCGCGGCGGAACTGGCGCTCGCGCAGGGGCGCGAACTCCGCCTTTTCCTCCGGCGTCAGGTTCGGCATGTCGAACATGAAGCGCGACCATGCCATGGAGGAATTGTGCATGTTGAAGGTCAGCGCGGTGGCGCCGCAATATTTGCCGATCTCGGCGCCGACCATGGCATATTCGAACATCGAAAAGCCCCAGCCGCCGAATTCCTCGGGAATGCAGAGGCCGAGGAAGCCCTCCTCCGCCAGGTCCCTGTAGTTGTCGACCGGGAAGGACGCGTCGTCATCCACGGCCCTGGCGCGGCCGGCGAACCTCTCGCGGCCCAGTTCGTTGACGCGGCGCAGCACCTTCTGCACCTCCGGACGGATGCGCGTCAGATCGTAATAGTCGGCAATATCGCTCATTCTCTGTCTCCTATGGCGTCAAACCGCCAGTTCCCCTTGCAGGACGCCGTTCTTGACGACGACATTCCCGTCGAGCGCAATCGTGCAATTGCGCATCGGCAGATCGAAATGGCCGAGCGTGTAGCGGCCGGCATATTGGTTGGCGCCCGTGGACCACAGGAAGGACCCGGCCAGCGCCCGGAACTCCACGGCCTGCATGTCGCGCTTGTCGTACATCGCCGCCGACACCCAGCGCGCGCCGGGATGCATGCCCCAGCCGACATGGCTCATGCCATAGGCGTTGCGATCGTCCCAGGCTTCCATATATTCGCGGAAATGGATGGCATCGATGCCGTCGCCCTTGATGGCGGTGACGAAATCGTTCTCGACGGTGAAGTCGATGCGGCTGGTCAGCGTGGACTTGAACGTCAGGTTCATGTCGCCGACATCCATGACGATGCGGCCGTTGACGCTGTTCTGCCCCGGAAAGGCGAGGCAGAGGCCGCCCGGCCAATGCGCGACGGCGCCCGGCGTGGTGCCGAAGCCCGGCGTGCCGCCGCAGGGTGCGCCGCGAAGGTCGACCAGCAGGTCGGTGCCGGCGGCGGAGGTGACATGCATCTCCTTGGCCTCGCGCAGCATCTGGATGCCAAGCGCGATCTTCGGGCCAAGCTCGGCCGTGGGCTCGGTGCGTTCGAGGATTTCGGGATGCTCGTTGCAGATCACCAGGAGCCGGGTGCCGCCGGCTTCCTCGATCTCCGGCCATTCCGGCGCATGGATCAGGCCCTCGACCGTGCAGTCGACGATGACCTCGACACGCTTCAGCGCCTCGATCACGGCACGGTTCTGCTGGATCGCCCAGGAGGTTCCGGTGGACTTGACCGGCACCGGCGCGGTCTGGCGCGGCGTCGGCATCTGGATCATGCAATATTCCGCGCCGAGATCGTGCAGCGCGAGGTCGGACAGGTGCACGAGCACTGGCCGGGACTGCGTCTCGGACAGGATGGCGACCCGCGTTCCCTTGCCGATGGCGTTCAGCGCGAAGACGCGGCGAAAGCAATCCAGCCAGCGTCCCTCGATGCGTTCCTGCAACATGGCGGCTCCTCCCCTGTTGGCGATCTGCCCGATCGGCGCTCCGGCGGCGCGGAACAAGCCGCGCGCCGCCGGATTTGCCAATTGCAAATCTTAACTCGTGAGTTAAGATTTGCTGTTTTCAAGTTTTTGTCAACAGGATTTTCGAAAATCTGGATTTTTTCGAGCGAAATGCGTGGAAAAGCGTGGCGCATGCCGGATGGCTCCCCTTCCGAAAATTCGGAGGGAGAAAAATATTCACAAGCTTTTTCAATTTGTTATGAGATCGAAGGCAGTGGCCGGGCGCGCTTCGTCACGGCTCCCATTTCGGCCGCACGAGACTGAACGTATCATGGCTGCGGACATAATCGCTGCCATAGGACCGGGCGACGAGATCGAGCCTGGGCGTATCGACATGGGCGCGGGCCGGGTCCAGAATGCAGTCGTCGTCGATATGGACGGCGAGCACCCGGCCGATGACCACGAGCTGGTTCGGTCCGGTCTCGACCGTCGTGTGGGTCGTGCATTCGAAGGAGACGGGGCTGGCCGCGATGCGCGGCGGCTTCACATGCGCCGAGGGCGCGGTCTCGAGACCGGCCAATCGCAGTTCGTCGATTCCGCGCGGTGCGTCGATCGACGTGACATTCATCGCCTCGACCAGCCGCTCGGGCACGAGATTGACGACGAATTCGCCGCTGTCGAGGATGTTGCGCGCGGTATCCTTGAAACCGCGCCCGGGATCGGCGAGGATGCCGATCGCGATTGTCGGCGGGTTCGAGCCCATGACGTTGAAAAAGCTGTAAGGCGCGGTATTCAGCCCGCCCGACGCGTCCTGCGTCACCACCCAGGCGATAGGGCGCGGCATGACGGTGGCTGCCAGCAGCTTGTAGGCATTCGCGGTTCCAACCTCTTCGAGATCGAAGCGCATCGGGAAGACCTTTCTCGTCGCTTGGGCCTGAATGCCGCCGGTTGATCAGGCGGCGCGCAGTTCAGGCTGTCGACAAACCTCGACAAAAGTGCACGACGTCTTGCTCGGGCCTGTCCCGAGCATCTGACCACATATAAGATAGCTTTGAATTTCAAATGCCTATCAAACGTGGTCAGATCCTCGGCACAAGGCCGAGGATGACGACAGAGACTTTGTCTGCGCTCCGGGATCCCTCTTCATCTCTGAAGGGAGAAGAGCAACCCTCGTCGGCGGGTTATTCCGGTGTGGCGTCGACGACGGGATGGCGGATCGTGCCGATGCCCTCGACGGTGGCCACGACGACATCGCCCGGCCACATCCATTCCTGCGGCGTGCGGCCGGCGCCGACGCCTTCCGGCGTGCCGCTGGCGATGATGTCGCCCGGTTCCAGCGTGATGCCGGAGGAAATGTCGGAGATGAGATCGTCGACCTTGAACAGCATGTGGCGGGTGTTGGAACGCTGCTTCTCGACGCCGTTCACCGTCAGCCAGAGATCGAGGCCCTGCGGATCGGGGATCTCGTCGGCCGTGACGATGCAGGGGCCGAAGGGAGCATAGCTGTCCTGGCCCTTGGAGAAGATCCACTGGCCGGCGCGCCGGTTGTCGCGCGCCGAGACGTCGATCATCACCGAATAGCCGAAGACGTGGGAGAGCGCATCCGCCTTGGACACGCGGCGCGCCGTGGTGCCGATGATCACCGCCAGCTCCACCTCCCAGTCGAGCTGCTGGGTGATCTTGCGATTGTGCTCGATCGGGTCGCCCGGGCCGACGACGGTTGTCGGCGGCTTGGAGAAGATCACCGGCTGCTTCGGCAGGTCCTTCGAGGTGTCGAGCGACTTGGCGCTTTCGGCGACGTGCTCGACATAGTTCAGGCCGATGCCGAAAATGTTCTTGCGCGGCCGGGGGATCGGCGCGAGCAGCCTGACATTGGCGAGCGCGACCGCCGTTCCCGAGGGGAAGCGTCCGTTCACCTGCTCCAGGCAGTCCGCGAGCGTCTCAAGGCCGGGCCGGCCGGCATCGATCAGGCCGAGCATCGTGTCGGGAAGATCCTCGCCCAGCGCTTCCGACAGCGCCGCGACATCCACCGCGAGATCGTCCACAAGCACGCCCAGACGCGCCGGGGCCTCGACGGAGGCCCGATAAGTCACCAGTTTCATTGTCTCTCCTCAGAGTATCGGCTGGAAGCCGCCATTTTCGCCAAAGGCCTGTTCGCGATAGAGGCCGAGCGCACGCATCACCGGCAGGTCGGACAGGCAGAAGAGGCAGGCATCGTCGCGGTCGGAACCGTTGACATGCTCGTGCCATGCCCAGGACGGAACGCAGAAGATATCGTGCTCCTGCCAGTCGTAGCGCTTGCCGTCGATGATCGAATGGCCGTTGCCTTTCGCCACGTGGTAGAGGCCGCTGCCGGTATGCCGGTGCGCCCTGGTATGCTCGCCGGGCCGCAGCATCTGCATGCTGGCGCCCATGGTCTGCATCACCGGCCCCTGCGTGACCGGATTGACATATTCCATCAGCACGCCGTCGAAAGGCGAGCCGTCCGTGCAGGCGGCATATTTCCGGAGCGAGTCGTAGGTCGGCAGCCATTCGTATTTGAACATCGGGCTATAGCCCTTGGTCCAGTTCCCGTCCGTCGGCTTGAGGCCGGGATTGCCCCAGGTCTTGGTCATGTCGTCGACTTCATAGCCCACGGCCTGGCTGAGATCGGGATGGACCTCGTAGAAATTCGCCTCCATCGCATTGACGAAGGGGATGTCGAGCCCGTCCTGCCAGATGCAGGGCGTGCCGGTCGCCTCCACGCCGTGCTCGTGCCAGGTGCCGTTCGGCGTCAGCACGAAATCGTTGGCGCCGAGCGTCATCTTGTGGCCGTCGACCACGGTGAAGGCGCCCGCGCCTTCCATGATGAAGCGGATCGCCGAGGCCGAATGACGATGCGCGCTCGCCACCTCGCCGGGATTCATCACCTGGAGCCCGGCATAGAGCCAGCCGACCGCCGCGGCGACGTCGGTGCGGCCCGGATTGTTGAGATAGATCACCCGCCGGCCCGCCTTTTCCGGCGTCACAAGCTCGACGGAACGCAGCACATGCTCGCGGAGGTCGCGGTAGCGCCACACGACCGGCACCGACTGGGACTTGGGCTCCCAGGGCTCGATCTTGTTGGCGACGGTCCAGAGCGCCCCGGCCTTGAACCGGTCGAGTTCGTCGTAATAGGCAAGAAGCTCGGGCGTGTCCTCGACATTCGCCCGGCCGATGACGTCTTCCCGATGGTTTTCACGCTGCGTGGCCATGTCGTCCTCCTGCTCGCGGGATCTTCGTCAAGAATGCCGCAGCATGATTTCGAAAGCAACCATGATTTTCGAAAATTTTCCGAATTGCCCGCTTTCCCGTTTTTTGCGATGATCCGTCATGCTGCTTCGTCCGGTCTTCCGGTCGGGCGGGCGCCAGGACAAGGCCTGCCGCGACGCAAAGCCCCGCCCGCAGGCCGGGAATACGCTGTCGCGGCTGGAGCACGGTCTGATCCAGCGAAAAACAGGAGCCTTGGATGACCCTCGCCGAGAAAGCTTATGAATCCCTGCGCCGCGACATCATTCGCGGCACGCTGAAATCCGGTGCGCCGCTGCGTCTGGCCGATCTCAGCGAGCGCTACGGCATGGGCTTCTCGCCGATCCGGGAAGCGCTGAACCGCCTGCATGCCGAGCGGCTGGTGACAGCCGAGTCCCTGCGCGGCTTCCGCGTAGCGCCGCTCTCGCTGGACGAATTGCAGGATGCGGTTTCGCTGCGCATCCTGATCGAGACACGGGCGCTCCGCGCCTCGATCGCCGAGGGCGACGACGGCTGGGCGGCGGGAATCGTCTCGTCGCTCTATGCGCTCAAGCTCCAGGCCGGCCGCACCGGTCCTGGCGCCGACATATGGACGCTGGAAGCGCGCCACCACGCGTTTCACGTCGCTCTTCTCGCCGGCTGCCGGTCGCCCTGGACCATGGAATTCGTCGAGCGCCTCTATGCCGCCACCGAGCGCTACCGCATTCCCGTGCTGCTCGATGCCGGCCTGCCGGCGGGGCGCGACGTCCAGGCCGAGCATGGCGCGATTGCCGAGGCGACGCTCGACCGCGATGCGGATACCGCCGTCCGGCTGCTCGAGGACCACTATCGGCGCACGGTCGAACAGCTCATCAAGGTGAGCGACCTCGACGAAGCGGCGCCGGCCCTGGCCGCCGCCCGTTAGAGCCGTTCGCCGCCAAACGGAAGCTCAAAGGCCGTCAGGCCCGGCGCCGCAGACGAGCGCACCGATCGTCTCGCCGGCGCCGGCTTGCACGACGCCGGAGCGAAGGGCGGCGATCGCGGCCGCGCCGCTGAGATCGGCGGCGATGCCGAGTTCGAACCAGAGCCAGCGCGCGGCCTCGACCATGGAATCGTCCGAGACCAGCACGATGTCGTCCACATGGTCGCGCACGGTCTCGAAGATCGCCGCGTCGGTCAGGGCGCAACTCATGGTCGCGACGCGGCTGGTGACCTTGTCGAGCCGTACCAGGCGGCCGGCATCGAGGCAGGCGCGGAGCGTGGGCGAGCCCACCGGCTCGATGCCGATGATACGGATCGACGGCTTGAGCGCCTTGAGCG
>JAGRLJ010000174.1 GCA_020441805.1 Rhizobiaceae bacterium | reverse complement strand
TGTCACGATAGCCGGCCGCGACGCGGTCGAGCCGCAGCACCTGCCGTGACGGCGGCAGGCCGGTCGAGGCAAGCGTCACGGAGAAGGGCCGGAGGGTTTCGATCTTCCGCCGGGCGGCGCTGAGGTCGGCTTCCGCCTCGCTCCGGAGGCGTTCGGCGAGCCGGGCATTGGCGCCGCCCGTCTCTTCGCTCCGCCTTTTGAGGCCGCCGATCAGGATCTTCGGTGCGTCGCCGCGCAGCGCTTTCTTCCTGCCGGCGGAATCCTTGCGCGCCTTGCGTTCGGCCGTGGCCTGGACTGACTTGCCGACATCGGCGAGCCGCTTCCCGGCATCGGCGAGATCGTGTTTCGCCGCGGCGAGTTCCAGCGCCTTGCATTCGCGATAGTGGCTCCAGTTGCCGCCATAGCGGCCGGCGCCGAGCGCGGTCAGCTCGACGATGGCGTCCATGCGGTCGAGCAGCGCGCGGTCGTGGCTGACGACAATCGCGCCGCCATGCCAGCGGCCGAGAAGTTCCGCGACCGCGGCTTGGCCGTCGCGATCGAGATTGTTGGTCGGCTCGTCGAGAAGCAGGAAATCGGGCTCGCCGAAGACGAGCGCGGCCAGGGCGGCGCGGGTGCGCTGGCCGCCGGACAGCGAGGCGAGGGGCGTTTCCGGCGCGACCGCGAGCCCGACGGCGCCCAGCGCCTGTTCGATGCGGCTCGGAAGCATCCAGTCGGCGCCGGCGAGTTCCCCGGCGGTGGCAGCGCCTGTCCCGGCTTTTTCGAGCAGGGCGAGCGCCTCCCTGGCCGCGAAGAGCCCGGCGATGGTTTGGCCGGACGCCACCTGAACGGTCTGGCGTAGCGTGCCGATCGTTCCGTTGACGGCGACCGATCCCGATCGGGGCGCAAGCTCGCCGGCGATCAGCCTGAGCAGCGTGGTCTTGCCGGCGCCGTTGCGCCCGACAAGGCCCGTGCGGCCCGTGGTGAAGCTGAGGTCGAGATCGGAAAAGAGCGGGTGGCCGTCAGGCGTCGACCAGCAAAGTTTCGAAAGCGTGATGGAGGCAGGCATGGATATGAAAATCCCCGTTGGCAATGCGATTGGGCTTTGCGTTGGGGTTGGAATCCATTCTGCACATATCCTGCTGGCGCCGCGACGGCTGTTATGTAGGCGAGGGAGGCCAGGGGATCAAGAGGCGGCGAATTGCGCCGTCTCTCCGGCCAGCCAGTCGGCGAAGATCCGCGCCGGCTGGAAGTCGAGACGGTGGCGTGGACGCACCAGGTAATAGGCGCTTTCGCTCTCCACCGCCCAGTCGAAGGCGCGGACCAGCCGGCCGCCGCCGAGTTCCGGTTCGATGAGGAGTTCCGGCATCAGCGCGACGCCGAGGCCCGCGAGGCAGGCCTGGGTCACATTCGAGAACTGCTCGAACATCATGCCCTCCGGCTGGTAGCCGGCAATGTTCAGGCTGCCGAACCAGTGCCGCCAGGCGCCCGGGCGGGAGGCCATTTCGAGAAGCGGCAGGCCGAGGAGATCCCCGGCTTGGGCGATCGGATGCGCGCTGAGGAATTCGGGCGTGCAGACCGGCACCGCCGTTTCGTTCATCAGAAAAAGGCAGTCGGCATCCGGCCAGTCCGGCCGGCCGACATGGATCGCCGCGTCGATATTGTCGGCGCGGAAATCGAACTGGCCGATCCGGGTGGCGAAGCTGATGGTGATGCCGGGATTGCGCTCGACGAAATCCGGCATGCGCGGCATCAGCCAGCGGGTGCCGAATGTCGGCGGGATGGCGAGGCGCAGCCGCATCTCCGTATTCGCCGACATGGCTTCGAGCGACAGGCTCCGGATTTTGGAGAGAATTTCGGCGACGCCTTCCGCATAGGTTCGCCCCTTGCTCGTCAGGCGGACGCCGCGTGCCTCGCGCTCGACGAGCGTGAGGCCGAGCTGTTCCTCCAGTTGGGCGATCTGCCGGCTGACGGCGCCCTGGGTGAGGTCGAGCAGCTTCGCGGCGGCCGTGAAGCTGCCGGTGCGCGCCACCGCGTCGAAGGCGGTCAGCGCGGATGTCGAGGGCAGCAGCCGGCGCGGGGTGATCTTCATTGAGCCATGAGTAAAGCTCATGGCTCAATGAGTAAAGATGGTTTGTGGTTCGCGCGCGTTTGGGGCATTCTCCACGCGACGAATTGAGGAGTAAAACATGGCTGCCGCATCCTTTGTCTGGGACGATCCCTTCCTTCTCGAAGACCAGTTGCAGGAGGACGAGCGCATGATCCGCGACTCGGCCAAGGCCTTCGCGGAAGCTGAGCTCCTGCCGCGCGTGCAGGACGCCTATCTCGAGGAGAAGACCGACCCCGGCCTCTTCAAGCTGATGGGCCAGGCAGGTCTGCTCGGGGTGACGCTGCCCGAGGAATTCGGCGCGGCCAATGCGAATTACGTGGCCTACGGCCTGGTGGCACGCGAGGTCGAGCGGATCGATTCCGGCTATCGTTCGATGATGAGCGTGCAGTCCTCGCTGGTCATTTATCCGATCTATGCCTATGGCTCGCCCGAGCAGCACGGGAAATATCTGCCGGGCCTCGTCTCGGGTGATCTGATCGGCTGCTTCGGCCTGACCGAGCCGGATGCCGGCTCCGATCCCGGCGGCATGAAGACCCGCGCCGAGAAGATCGAGGGCGGCTACCGCCTGCGCGGCTCCAAGATGTGGATTTCCAATGCGCCGATCGCCGATGTCTTCGTCGTCTGGGCCAAGTCCGAGGCGCATGACGGCCAGATTCGCGGCTTTATCCTCGAAAAGGGCATGAAGGGCCTCACGGCGCCGAAGATCGGCGGCAAGCTTTCGCTGCGCGCCTCGATCACCGGCGAGATCGTCATGGACGGCGTGGAAGTCGGCGAGGATGCGCTGCTGCCGAATGTTTCCGGCCTCAAGGGGCCGTTCGGCTGCCTCAACCGCGC
>JAGRLJ010000013.1:29858-34534 GCA_020441805.1 Rhizobiaceae bacterium | reverse complement strand
ACCATCGGCCGCGCCGCCCGCAATGTCGATGGCAAGGTCATCCTCTATGCCGACACGATCACCGGCTCGATGGAACGCGCCATGGGCGAAACGGCCCGGCGTCGCGAGAAACAGATGGCCTACAACGCCGCGAACGGCATCACGCCGGAAAGCGTCAAGGCCAGGATCTCCGATATCCTCGACTCGGTCTACGAACGCGACCATGTCCGCGCCGATATCGGCGTCAAGGGCGTGAAGGGCAGCGCCAACGAACTGGTGGGCGGCAATATGCAAGCCCATCTCGGCGCGCTCGAAAAGCAGATGCGCGACGCCGCCGCCGATCTCGACTTCGAGACCGCCGCCCGTCTCCGCGACGAGATCAAGCGCCTCAAGGCGGTGGAGCTCTCCGTCATGGACGATCCCATGGCGCGCGATGAGGCGAGGAACCAGGAAAAGGCGGGCAAGGATAGCGGCAAGTCGCTCTTCGCCAAACCCTCGCTCGACGATATGGGGCCGGGCACCGACCTGGAGCGGCCCGTTCGCAAGCCGTCGCCCAAGGATCGCGGCGAGGTCAAGGACAGCACACTCTTCCGCAAACCCACCCTCGACGATATGGGCCGCGATATCGCCGAACCGGCGCCGCGCGGCGAGACGCTGTTCAAGAAGAACGATCTCGACGAAATGACCGTGCGACGGACCGAAAAGCCGCTCGCCACCGGCCCCCTGCCCGCCAGGCCCGACGATCCCAAACCGGTCGTGCGCGGCAAGATCGGCGCCGGCTCCTACGAGGACCCCGCCGACGAGCGCAAGGCGAAGCGCGGCAGGGGCAAGTCCGGCAAGCCGGGAGCCTAGCCGGGCCATCCGGCGCGAGCGGGGGAACAAGAACGCCCCGAACGGGTTCTCCCCATGCGTCCGCAGAATGAGGAGAACGACATGGCAACCCCGCACGATCCCGCCTCCGACCGGCCCGAGCGCGAAAGCCACCAACCGCTTGCCGAGATCAACAAAACCGGAGCGCGGGACGCCAGGCCCGATCCCGAGTTCGGCCGGCATGGACCGGTGGCCGGCGAGACCGGCGACCGGCCGACGGACCACGACGGGCGATAGAGTCCATGCAAGCGCCGGCCCGGTTACCGGGCCGGCCCATCGTCGGCTTGCGGGCCGCGTCGCGGCGGATGTTCAGCGCGATGCGGCTGGTTAAGCACCGGGCGCTGCCTGTCCCGGAACGAAACCGCCGCCCGACGCATGCGTTCCGCAGTCAGGCGACCGCCGGCGCGCCAGCCGGTTTCGGAAACGGCCTGAACAGCATGGCGATGAGGAAGGCGCCGATGCCCATGCCCCAGGCTCCGACATAGAGCCAGGTATAGCTGGCGAAAGCGTCGTAGATCATGCCGCCGGCGACCGGACCGAGCGCCATGCCCAGGCCCCCCGCCATCGCCGTCCCGCCGATCACCGTACCCATCATCCGCTGCGGGAAATTTTCCCGCGCCAGCACCGCATAGAGGGGCATCACACCGGCATAGATGAAACCGAACACCGCGGCGACGGCGTAGAAGGAAACGAGATTGCCCGCCAGCACATAGGCGAGCGCCCCGAAAGATTGCGCGAGCAGGCCGAGAACCAGGATCTGCCTGGCGCCGAAACGGTCGCCGAGCAGGCCGAAGGCGACGCGGCCGCCCATGCCGGCCAGGCCTTCGATACTATAGATGGTCACGGCCGCGATCATCGGAATGCCGCAGCTCACCGCGTAGCTCACCGTATGGAAGATCGGCCCGGAATGGGTGGCGCAGCAAAAGAAATTCGTCAGCATCAGCACGATGAATTGCGGCGAACGCATCGCCTCGCCGACGGACATCGCCGCCTTGGCATCGGCGGCCGGCGCATCCGGCATCTCCGCATCGACCGCCGGCGGGCGGCGGACGAGAAGCGAGGCCGGGATCATGACCGCGGCGCAGATCACGGCCAGGATCAGCATCGACATGCGCCAGTCATACGCCGTCACCAGCCAGGCCGCCAGCGGCGACATGGTCATCGGCGCCATGCCCATGCCGGCGGACACGAGCGACACGGCAAGGCTGCGATGCGTGTCGAACCATCCCGTCACGCAGGCCATCATCGGCGCGAAGACGGCCGCGGTCGCGCCGCCCAGCACCAGCCCGAAAACCAGTTGGAATTCGACGAGCGACGTGGCGCGGCTCGCAAGCGCCAGGCTGCCCGCGATCAGCGTCGAGCCCACCAGCAGGACCGGCCGGGGGCCAATCCTGTCCGACAGGCCGCCCCAGGCCATGCTGGCGAAGGCCATGGCCAGGAATCCGATCGTCATCGCCGTCGATATGCCCGTGACCGACCAGCCCGTGTCGGCGGCGATCGGCCGGAGAAATACCGGAAGCGAGAACATCGCGCCGACGGCGAGGCAGCCGAGAAGGCCGCCCGCGGCGACGATGACCCAACGATATCGCAAATTTGTCATGCCACTCTCCCCTTCGATACGCGGCAGCCGGTCATGAGGCCGATCGGGCGTGCCTTCGTCAATCTTGACGATCGGGCCGCCTCCTATCCGACAGCATCGATGAAAAATTTCGCGGAGCGCTTCATTTTGCTCCGGGCTCCCTCCGCCTCCAACGGCAGGTGTCTCCAGAATCCCGCAAAGGAGACAGGATCGTCAACCGGCGAATCGAACAGACGTATCTCGCCCCGAACCGATTCGCGCCGGCAAGGTCCTCGTCGCCACCCATTGGGCATCGAGGGCGAACAGGAGAGGAATGCGGGCGCCATCAGCGCCGTATCAGGCGGCGAGCAGCGACGGCATGACCGCCTCGAAGGCATGGGCGATCACCTCGGGACCTGCCCCCGGCCGGGTCGCGTCGGTCGACAGGATCTGCCGGTAGCGGCGCGCGCCGTCTATCCCCTGAAAAAGGCCGATCATGTGCCGCGTGACATGGCCCAGCCGCCCGCCCGCGCCGATATGCCGGGCGGCATGGTCCATCATGGCATCCCGGACGAAGGCCCAGTCGGGCGCGACATGCCGGGCGCCGTAAATCCGGTGATCGACCTCCGACAGGATCGCCGTATGGTGATAGGCGGCGCGGCCGAGCATCACACCGTCGACATGCGCAAGATGCGCCTCCGCCTCGTCCAGGCTGCCAATTCCGCCATTGATGCCGATGAAGACATTCGGATATTTTTCCTTGAGGCGATAGACCCGGCCATAATCGAGCGGCGGAATATCGCGGTTTTCCTTCGGGCTCAGCCCTTGCAGCCAGGCTTTTCGCGCATGGACCCAGATCGCATCCGCGCCGGCGGACAGCACAGCGGCGGCCAGTTCGTCCAGCGCCGCTTCGGGGTCCTGATCATCGACGCCGATACGGCATTTGACCGTCACCGACGCGCCGGACGCCGCCTTCATCGCGGCAATGCAATCGGCGACCAGCGCCGGCTCTCGCATCAGGCAGGCGCCGAACGTGCCGGATTGCACCCTGTCCGAAGGGCAGCCGACATTGAGGTTGATTTCGTCGTAGCCGAGATCGCAGCCGATCCGGCTCGCCTGCGCAAGCTTGGCGGGATCCGAACCGCCGAGCTGCAACGCCAGCGGATGTTCGACAGGATCATAACCGAGCAGCCGGTCGCGCTTGCCGTGGATGGCGGCATCCGCCACCACCATCTCGGTATAGAGCAGGCTTCGCCGCGTCAGAAGGCGATGAAGGAAACGGCAGTGCCGGTCCGTCCAGTCCATCATGGGTGCCACGGCGAGAACGGGCACCTTGAAATAACGAGATTCTTCTTTCTTTACAGTCTCTTGCATCGAATTCTTCAGTGTTATTCATGCTCGTTTGCACCAAACCCGCCCGTTTCGGCGCCGGACTCGGCCCAATGAACCAAATGAGGACACGGGCCCTATCGCCGCATGTAAGCGCATGAATGGCAGGTTCGGCTACAGGGCGCGCGTGCGGATCATGCGGGATGGCGTCACATATCACGAGATGGAGACATTGGATAGGAAACCTGCGGCGATGGCCGGGATGAAAAAGCGTGAAACCGAACTTGCGAAGCCAAGAGCCATCGACAATACGAAGAGGATGGACCCGGCCTTGGCGAAGGCGATCGCTACACCGGAGAATCCGTCAGGAAGACCGGTCACACCGACCTGAGCCCCTGAACTTCCTCCAGTTTTCGGGAGAGTCTGGGGCAATGTGACGAGGCCTGTCGTGTCTTACGGACATCACCCTCGGTGCCACAATCGAAGCCGAACTTGTGGGTAATTGAAAGCCTCACCGCACGCTTACGATTGCCTACAGTTATAAATTAACTCATTTGCAAACAATGGGTAAATGAGCCAAAACGATTCAGGCTAAATCCGATCCACCAATGATGGTACCGAACCGCTAACGACAGCCGTCCCGGGCCCAGATGCGCAGGGCGGCCTTGAATGCGCCGCCATACGGATGCGGTTTGGCGACCGCATCTGCTCTATCAGCCAGATAGGTCTTGGCTTGTTCGCAAAGACTGTCCTCGTGCCATTGATGGCAGCTGTTGCAGGTCTTGCCTTTCCAGAACGCGTCGGGCAGCTTTTCGATCGGAGGATGCAATGGGGAGCCATTGATCAGATCAGCTATGCTGCGATTTGCGATTTCGGGAATATTGGCCTGAATGGGTTCGTCGAAGACGATCTTGTCGGGTAGGTCGAACGATTTGCTCTC
>JAGRLJ010000013.1:0-29800 GCA_020441805.1 Rhizobiaceae bacterium | reverse complement strand
TGGGTTCGACACCGCCTGTTTGATCGTTTCCAGTTCCACACGCGCAAGCTCCGCAAAGGTCCCATTGGGGAAGGCCCTGAAATAGGCTTCATAGGCCTCCACCGTTCCCGCTTTCCGCGCGACCTCGATCATGTCCCGTTCACTCTCCTCGGGATCAACGGGTTTCGGTTTGTCCTTATCCGAGAATTTGGCCGATGCTTTTGAGGTCTCCTTCGACATGAGGTCGCTCAGGAGGGAACGGGCTTCGCTCGTATATGGACTATCCGGATTGGCCCTTAGAAAAAGCAGGACTTGAACAGGATCCTTGCTCCGTTTCACCGAATCCCAAAGCTGGCGCATTTGAAGGGCTTCCGCAGAGGGAGGCTCGACAGGATTGAACTGGAAATCCACGGTCAGCGAAGATGTATCCCAGGGCGTTTGCACACCGTCGGTTGCTTTCAGAACATCGATCCGGACGTCTCTGAACAAAGCTTCGATCGATTTGCCAGGAATGGAGAGTGCCCGGGCAAGGGCCGCGGTAAAGGGACTGTTCGGTTCGTTCTCCCCGTCGAAAGCCGTTTCTCCTGGAGCCGTGGAATAGGCCAGAAACGTGCCGGTTGGCGCATCCATTTCGGCCAGCCCGTTGTCGTTGATGCCCGGAACACGGGTGAAAGGGTTGTTTCGGCAGGCATCGAGAATAACGATATTCGTGCGGTTCCGCGCTGAAGACATCTGGCGGAGGACCGCCTGCGCCGGTACGGCGACGAGGCTCAGGTCGGCGGCGTTGCTCAATTCGACATCGACCGGCAGCAGAAAGTTGGACCCGAAGGACTGCACACCATGTCCGGCATAATAGAAGAGACCGGTCGTATTTTCTCCGGCCTCGCGTAACTGGCGTCCGAAGGTCGAAACAGCCTTGATCAATTCTCGTTGGTTGGCGTTGGTCAGCAACGTCACCCTGAAACCCGCCTTTTTCAGCGAATCCGCCATCAGCACAGCATCGTTCACGGCGTTGTCGAGCGGCGTGACATTGGTGTAGGCGGCATTGCCAATGACAAGCGCCAGTCGCGCTCCGGATTGCTCCTGAGCCGAGGCGGCCGCTATCAACAGCAGCAGAAATGCTGCAATGCCACCGCCCCGGAAGAATACGCAAAGGCTATTGGACAACGGCAAACTCGATCCTTCGGTTTCTGTATTTGCCCTCGGCGGTCTGATTGGAAGCCACGGGGCGCGTTTCACCATAACCCACGCTCCTTATCCGGCTCCCGGGGATGTTTTTCGAAGCCAGATATTGCGCAACCGCGGCCGCACGAAGCTTGGAAAGTCTCATGTTCGACTGGGCCGACCCGTCACTGTCGGTGTGGCCGCTCACCTCGATGGTCAGGTCGGGGCATCTCGAAATGATGTCCGCAATGCTGTCCAGAAGCGGCTCGCTCCTGACATCGAGACGGGCGCTACCACTCCCAAAGTAGATATTATCGGTTCGGGAAAGAATTTCAAAGCGGCCCTTGCAGGCTTCAAGGTCAAAATTTCCTTTTGGCTCCAGCGCCTTGGAAGCAGCGAGTTGAGGGTCGGTCGCTGCATCGACCTCGACTTTTTTCTCTTCGGCGCCGTTATGCGCGAAGACGAAATCGAACGAGACCGTCGCCGACGGGATGATCGTCACCTTGGCAGCTTCTTCCAGCTTCTTCACGCCGCCGTCCAGATTGAAGGCAGAAGTCGGAATTGAGATAGGCGCAGTCGACGAAATGGCGACGAGGTCCTCACTCAGAAGCGTGGCTGAGACCTCCGTATCGAATGAGGCCTTTACGCCATGAAGTTCCACGTCGAACTTGAGCGGAATGAACTTGCGTTTCATCGAAGGCAAATCGCTCAGCAGCGCCGGCTCGATCTGCGCGGTTATCACCGCTTCGGGAAACTGGAAGGTCTCAAACAGGAGAAACCGCATGCGGACGTTCCGCAGATCGATCTTGGTGTCAACGGAGTCCAGGAAGACGACGATTTTCGCCGCTCCAGTTTCGTCAATCCCCCCCTCGAATTCGGCGAATGTGCTCGACTCGACCTTCGTCACGTTCTTGACCGTTTGAAACCTGATGGAAGACGCGCCGCGCCGCAACGTCCAGCCGTTTTGGAACGGGGACCCCTGCGCGAAAGAGGGCTGCGCAAACAGGAGAGACGAAACGAATGTAACAAGTAAAATGAAGCACGCGGAACGAATAGTGGACATACCTTCCCCCATTGTGCGACGGGCCGCTCCATGCGGAGTTGGTCCACTGAGAAATGCCGCAACAAGTCTACTAACTTTCGAAAGCAATTCAACCTTCGGCGGGCTACCGGCGCTGGCGCTAGGAGCGCGAATTATGCGCATTCCGGCCCTTGACCCGCCCCGATGCGAGGCGGCTCCAGAGAGAACGGATTTCGGGCACGCTCATGCCGGCATCCGCTTGGAGACGGCGCGGCGGCGATGGCGCGTTGCTTCGGCGAGGCCTGGCGACGCGCTTGCCATTGACGTGATGCTGTCGCGCCGGTCATGACTTTCCACTGCACGACGACGTGATTTCCGGCTTGCGAAAAAACGAGATGAAATATTGTAATCCCACGGGCGGACCGGAGCTCCCTGTATCACCGGCTCCCTTTTGCAGCGCCAGATAGGATTTCTGCTCGAGATCCCATAGAGACCGGCGCAAGCCACGCCCGGCGTGGAGCACAATATCACCAACGGGACCGCGACCGAGATCGCCTTTGTGGAGATCGGGCTGGAGGGCCGACCTCCCGCCCATCCGGCGAAGGGGCGACCGAGGCTGGAACGGGTGACGTCATTCGGCATCCGGGGTCTTCGCGCCCCGGCCGGCCCTGATCGCCTCGTTGATCCGCCGCAGGATAGATGATGTCTCCCCGCCGCGCTTCGGCACTCCGAGCGCCAGCGGCAGCTGAAGGAAATGGCTGGCAGGCAGGGAGATCCGACCGGGAAAAAGCCTTTCGGCAAGGATGCTGCCGGCCTCCAGATTCAGTGCCGCTGCATCGGCCTCGCCAGAGACGACCATTCTCAGCGGCTCGATATAGTCGCCGGTCGGAAAGAGCGTCAGATCCGGCGCATGGGTGCGGAGGAAGGCCGCGAGAGGCCCGGTCGCCGGGGTGGCGATCCGCCCGGCCCGCAGGTCGGCAAGGGCGACCGGCGCCGGCGAGGGTGCGGCGACGAAGAACCCTCCGCCGGTGACCAGCACCGGGTCGCTGAAATCGAAGACGGCAAGCCGTTCGGGGTTGATGGCCAGCGGAAAGGCCGCGGCGGCCCTGCCCTCGGCGATGATCGCCTGAATAAGGGAGGCCGGCGCGGGCAGGTATTCGATCTCCAGACCGGCCTGCCGTGCCAGGGCATCGAGAGCATCGACCGCCAGGCCGACGACGCGGTCGTCCTCGACCTGCACGAAGGGAGCAAAGCTCTCCTCGACGACGACGGTGATCTTGTGTGCCATCTCATCCTGCCGATCTGTCATGCCGCAATCTCCAATGCCGCACGTTCATGCCCTGCTCCGCCGCATCCCGCTGGCGAAGCGCGAGGCGGAAAGGCCGCCCTCGGTCGGCAGATCCACCCCGACGATCCAGCGCGAGGCATCGTCCAGCAGGAACAGGACGGGCGGCGCGATATCGTCCGGCTTGGGAACCCGGCCGGTGCGGGCGAGGATGTCCTCGACATTGCCCTTCCCGAAGACGCGGGTGAAATCCTCGAAGATCGGCGTCTGCACCGGCCCCGGGCTGACGCAGTTCATCCGCACCCCGTGGCGCAGGAACCACCCGCTGGCGACAGCCTGCGTCCAAACCACCAGCGCCTCCTTGAACCTGTCATAGGCGTCCTCGAACATCACCGGATGCGCGGCGATCCACGCCTCGGCCTCGCGCCAGTCCTCGACCTGCGCCAGTTCCCACAAGAGGCCCGCGCGATCGCGCCAGCCGTAGCCCGCGGTACTGGACAGATTGACGATACCCGCCCCGCGCACCAGCCGTGGCAGAAGGTGGAGGGTAAGGTGCCGAAGGCCGAGATAGTTGACCCGGCAAACCGCTTCGTCCCCTGCCATTTGCGGAACGCCCGCAATGTTGCACAGGCCATGGAGCGGCCCCTCCCCCAACGCGGCCACGGCGGCGTCTATACTGTCAGGGTCGCCGAGATCGACTTTCACATGGGCCGCAACGGCCAGCGGGGGCGGGCTGCGGTCCAGCGCGATGATGCGGGCGCCGCCTTCGACCAGCAGTTCGGCCACCCTGAGGCCGATCCCCGATGACGCGCCCGTCACGACGATGTTCCTGTCAGCCCAGTTCATGGCAAACCCTCACATCCCCAGAAGAGTGCGGGTCAGGGGATGCCGCGGATCGAGCAGCCCGTCCAGAACATCGAAATGATGCCGATCCGGGTCTTCATGGCTGGCGGTCGCCGCCCCCAGCCCGGCCCAGATATTCGCCAGAAGCGCGTTCTGGCGTCGGAACTCGGCGCGCTCGGCCCCGCCGACCCAGCAGACCAGCCGCGTGCCTGGGCGCGGGTTCAGCAGGACCGGGCTTTCCTCGGCCGCCTCGCGCGCGTCGAGATGCAGGGTGTCATTCTCGGCGGTGCGTATCATTGGCCGCAGGTCGTGAACGCCCGAGATGGAGACCACCATCCCGATGCGCTGCGCGGTCGCGTCGGAGAGCGCCGAATTGTCCGCCAGCAGCCGCGTCACCAGATGCCCGCCGGCCGAATGGCCTGCGAGATGGACCGGCCCGGCGACCAGCCCCGCCGCCGCATCGACCGCCGCGGCCACCTGCACCGCGATCTGCGAAATACGGACCATGGGGCAGAGCGAATAGCTGGGCATGGCGACGGCAAAGCCGATCCGGTTGCAGCCCTCGGCCAGATGCGACCACCAGGATTTGTCGAAGTCCATCCAATAGCCGCCATGAACGAAGACGACCAACCCTTTCGGCTCCCCTTCCGGAAGGAACAGATCGAAGCGCTCCCGTTCTCCTTCGCCATAGGCGAGGTCCAGCCGCGCGCGCCCTCCTGCAAGGGCGGCCGCGCGGTAGGCGGGCGCCCGTTCCGCCCATATCGCCGGGAAGCGTTCGCCCCCGGCGATATGGATCATGTTGGAATAGGCGTCGCTCCAGTCATGGACCGAGTAAAGAATCATCCGTTCACTCCCGGAAGGCTTCCTTCGGCTGCGCCCCGGCCCGCTTCAGGCCGAGGCTGGGTCCGGCCAGCATGATCAGGACGAAGACGCCGGTGGCGATCTTCAGGTCTCCCGGCGGCAGGCCCATGGCAAGGCAGACCGCGATCAGCTGGTAATAGACCACCGCTCCCACCACGACCGAAGCGACCTGGCGCCGAACCGTGCGGCGGCCGACCAGCGCCTCACCGATCATCAGCGCGGCCAGCGCGTTGATCAAGACACCAAGACCCATATTGACATCGGCGAAGCCCTGACTCTGCACCATAAGCCCGCCGCCGAAGGCCGCGCAGGCCCCGGCAAGGCCGACACCGCCGATGGTGACGCGCCAGACGTTGATGCCTTGCGCCTCAGCCATCTCGGGATTGGCGCCGACCGCGCGCATGACGGTGCCGCGCTCGGTCAGGAACCATAGGTTCAGCGCCAGCCCCATCAGCAGGACCAGCACGCCGACCAGTACGATCTTGACCCAGCTGTCCGGCAGCCCCAGTCCGGAAAACCAGCCGTAGATCTTCGGCTCCTGAAAGATCGGCGTGTTGGCCTTGCCCATGATCCGCAGATTGATACTGTAGAGCATTGTCGTGACGAGGATACCGGCCAGCAGCGTATGGATACGGAAACGCAGGTGGATGAAGGCCGTGACGCAGCCCGCCAGAAAGCCCGCCGCCGCCGCGAGGAGCAGCGCCGGCAGGGGTGGGACCCCAGCCACCAGCGCCACGGCGCAGACGCAGCCGCCCAGGGGATAGCTGCCTTCCGAGGTCAGATCGGGGAAGCTGAGGGTGCGGAAGGGCAACATCACCGCAAGGACCACGAAGGACAGGATCAGGCTTTGCGCCAGCGTCGCCGGAATCATCGCCGTCCAGGTCTGGAAGATGTCGATCATCGCTCAGGCTCCCAGAACCATGCGATCGGTCTTGACCGAAAAATGCCCGATCAGGTCTGGCACGGTGGTCCGGGCCTTTTCCTCGCCCGTCAGTTCCAGCAGCACCTTCCCGGCGTCCAGCATGATGACCCGGTTCCCGTAGTCCACGGCATGCTGCATGTTGTGCGTCACCATCATCGTCGTCAGCTTCAGCGCATTCACCGCCCGCAGCGTCGCATTCAGCACCAGATCGGCCGTGCGCGGGTCCAGCGCGGCGGTGTGCTCATCCAAAAGCAGGATATCCGGTTCTCCGCTGACCGCCATCACCAGTGAAAGCGACTGGCGCTGCCCCCCTGACAACAGCGAGACCTGCGTGTCGAGACGGTTTTCGAGGCCGAGGCCCAAATAAGACAGATGCTCGCGGTATTTCTCGCGCCGCTGCGGAGTCAGCCCGCGACGCAGCTTGGCCGGGTGCTGGCGGAGGTCTGCGAGAAGCATGTTCTCGGCAATGGTCATCGAGGCCGCGGTGCCCTTCATCGGGTCCTGGAATACCCGCGCCACGTGGCGGGCGCGGGCATGGACAGGCACCCCCGTCACATCATCGCCGTTGATGACGATGCGCCCGGAATCCAGCAGCAGCGCGCCCGAGATCGCATTCATCGTCGTGCTTTTCCCGGCGCCGTTGCTGCCGATCACGACGGCGAAGTCGCCCTTTTCCAGCCTGAGCGACAGGCCATCGAGCGCTACCTTCTCATCGGGCATGCCCTTGAAGAACACCCGGCGGGCGTTGCTGATTTCAAGCATCCTGTCCTCCGGTCGGAAAGGCGGGCCGAATGGCCCGCCGATCATCAATCAACGATGCAGCCGCAACCGGCGAAGCTGTCGGGGATGGTCTTGCCGATGGCTTTCATCGCCTTCTTCGAGATCATGATGACCTGGTCCTTGGGGCCTGGATAGGCGGGCGTGACGGTGGCCGGGTCCTCACCGTTGAGGATCCGCACGGCCAATTTGCCCGCCAGATGTCCGTGCCGGTCGTAGGAAACCCCGGCGGCGGCGGGGATATCGCCCGTGTCGACCATGTTGGTGTTGTTGTTGATCAGCGGCACCTTCGCCTCGTTTGCCGCCGCGGCCACCGCCGCGAGCGCGGGTTGGATCAGGCTGGACCCCGGAGCGTAGATCACGTCCACCTTGGCAGCCAGCCCGGCGACGCGCGGCTGGATGTCGTTGGGATTGTCGACGCCCACCTCGACCACCTCGAACCCGTGGGTGGCGGCGCCCGCCTTGAACTGCTCCACCGTGGCAACATCGTTTGGCTCGCCGGGGTTGAAGGGCACGCCGAAGGTCTTTGCATCCGGGAAAAGCTGCCGGGTGAAGTCGAACACGCCATCGACGTTCAGCGCATCCGAAGCGCCGGTCATGGCCGGATCCGCCTGGTCGGGCGAAGGGACAAGACCGCCGGCCACCGGATCGGTCACCGCCAGGAAGATCAGCGGAATGCCCTTGCCGCCCATCTGGTTCTTGAAATTCTGGCTGACCGGCGTGGTGACGGTCAACACCAGAGCGGGGTTCGAGGCCTCGATCTTAGCGATCATCTGCGGAACCAGCGTGGCGTCGAAATTCACATGGTCGAGCGTGAACACCACGTCCTTGCCCTCGACCAGGCCCGAGGCCAGAATCTCATCCTTGAAGCCCTGGATCGCCTCATTCAGGATCGGGTGATCACCGAAGTTGGCGATGGCGATGGTCTTGGGTTCGGCCGCGGCCGGACCGGCGGCAAGAGTGCCGAGCGCGGGCAGCACGAGGGCCGCCGCCAGCAGAAGTCTGCGGGAAATAAGAGTCAAGTTGTCCTCCCTTGGGTGGCCTTGGATGGCGACCGTCTACACCTCCCGCACCGATGACGATTATTGTTCCGCGAGTCCGTCATCCCGTGGCGCCGGGAAGCCCATACTGCCCTCTGCCCGCAGCATTGCAATCATGCGCGGTCCCGGTTGCGCGGGCATGGACGGATATCGAAAGAATGAAGTCCGCAAGATAAAGCTTTGCGTAGAAGTCGCCACGAAGCCGGGTCATCGCGGTCTCTGTTCCGTGCCAGATTGCGGGCGGCAGGATGAAGGGAGGCAGTCATGGACGACAGGAATACCCCGGAAGCCGGGGAACAGGATCTCTGGCCCTTCGCTCTAGCCTTCTACGCGCAACCCGGCATCGCGCCGCTATGCTTGCGCCTGCAAGCCGAGGGTGGGACGGATGTGATGGTGCTGATCGCGCATTGCTTCGCTTTCGCCCGGCAGGGCGCGCCGTTGACCATGGCCGAGATCCGGACGTTGGGTCGCCATACGCAGGACTGGCGCCGCCGCACGGTGCTGCCGTTGCGCGCGTTGCGCATCGACCTGCGCGCGCCCGTCGTCCATCTGCCGGAAGCCGAGCGCGAGGCGTTTCGCGACCGGCTGAAGCGAGCCGAACTGGCGGCGGAGGAGGTGCAGGCCGGGATGATCTCCATCTGGCTCGCCGCGCGCCATGCGGAAAAGTCGGGCGATTTCGCTCAAACCCTGCGTGGCATCACCGGCGCGGCCGCGCTGTCCGAGGCCGACCTGGCCTTGCTGACGGCGGCGGCGCGGGACGCTATTCCCTCCAGCGCCTGACCAGATCGCCGGTGTCGATGTCGAACAGGTCCAGCACCCTGCCGAGCGTATGGTCGACCATCTCCTCCAGCGTCGCGGGCCGGGCGTAGAAGGCCGGAACCGGCGGGGCGATGATCGCGCCCATCTCGGAAAGTGCCGCCATGCTGCGCAGATGGCCGGCATGCAGCGGCGTCTCGCGCACCATCAGCACCAGCCGCCGCCGTTCCTTCAGCACCACATCCGCCGCCCGGCTGAGCAGGCCCGAAGTCACGCCGCTCGCGATTTCCGCCATCGAGCGCACCGAGCAGGGCGCGACGATCATCCCCATCGTGCGGAACGAGCCGCTGGAGACCGGCGCGGCGATATCGGTGGCGGAATGGACGCGATCGGCCAGCGCGTGGACGTCTGCCAGCTTGCGGCGGGCCTCGTGCGCCAGTGTGATCTCGGCGGCGCGGGTCATGATCAGGTGGGTCTCGACCCCGCAGTCCCGCAGGATCTCCAGCAGGCGGATGCCGTAGATCACACCCGAGGCACCCGAAATGCCGACGATCAGGCGCCGCGGGGCCATCGCCTCAGCCTCGCCAGGCGGTGACTTCGATCTCGACCTTCACACCTTCGGTCGGGATCTGGCAGACCACCAGCGTATTGGTCGGGCGGATGTCGCGAAAGGTTTCGCCCAGCACCACGGCCACATCGCGCAGATAGGACTTGTCGGTCAGGAAAGTCCGCAGCGCCACCGCATCGGCAAGGCTCGACCCGGCCTGACGCAGCACCTTGTCCACCGTGGCCAGGATGTTGCGGGTCTGATCGGCGGCCGCCTCGGGCAGGTTACCATCGGCGTCCTGGCCGGTGGTGCCGGTGACATAGATCGTCGGCCCTGCGATCACCGCCTTGGCGTAGCCGGCGAAATCCTCGGAGGGGGCGCCCGAGAAGATGCGATTCTTCATATCATGCTCCGTTCGTGATGCCCGCCATGGGCGGGACGATGGGTTATGCAGAAAGCTATCCAAGCGGCGCAGGCGCCGCCACCGGGCAATCCTTGTGCGATCGGGCGCAAGAGTTTCGGGAATGGCCTAGCGGGCCCGCGCCAACAGCCGGATAGCCGCCGCCCTGCCGCTGGCCGACGCTCCGGTGACCAGCGCCTGCGCCAGATAGTCGCCGCAGAATTGGAGCCGTCCCCGGCCCGCCGCCTGACGGTCGAGGAAGCGGCGGACCTGCGCGGCGTAGCCAGGGTAGAACTCGGGCAGCATCCGGGCGACCCACTGGTTGTGATGATCAGCCTGGTCTGCCTCCAGCGTCGGATAGAGCCTGCGCAGGTCATCCGCCACGATCGCGTCCAGACGATCCGTCAGGCCCTCATCGCGGGCGCGGCGATTGGCCTCGGGCGTCAGCTGCGCATAAAGCTGCGGAAGACTGCCCTGCGCCTCGTTGCCGGGGATTTGCTGATAGGTGGCGATGGTCCCGCCCGACCGGTCCGCGAAGAAATTCATCCGGGGCGCGACCTGCCGGTTCAACCGGACATGCACCATCCCCAGCGGATTGTAGCGCACCATATCCATGAAGGCACGGTCCTCGGGCGGCAGATCGGGGACCAGCGCATTCACATGCACGCCCTCGACCGCGCAGACGATCCGGTCGGCTTCCAGCATCCCGGTCAGGCCATTCCGCTCGATCTCCACCCGGCAAGGGCCGCTGGCCGGGGCCTCGATCCGCAGGGCACGGGTGTTCAGCAGCAGCGTCACGTCGCGCGACAGCGCCGCGGGCAGGCTGTTCATGCCCCCCTTCAGCACATGCACCGTGCTGCGCCCGATCATATGCGGCATGGTGGTGGCGAAGAAGGCGGCCGAGGTGTCCGCGGCGTCCCAGCTGCGTGTGCCGCGGAAGACCGGGTTCACCATCCGCTCCAGCACGCGGGGGCCGAGATAGCGGGCGACATGGGCGGCCAGCGTCTCGCCATCCGCCGCCGGGGCCGAGGTGGCGTCGTCGGGATTGGTGGCGAAACGCGCCGCCAGCATCCGCGCCCCATAGGCCAGAAAGCGCAACCGGTCGCCCACCCCCAGCCCCGGCGTCCTCAGCGAATGCGGACCGGGCATCAATTCCACCGTCCACGCCGCGTCCGGCGACCGGCATTCGGCGGAGAGGTGGCGGACCGGAACCAGTTGGGATGTCAGGCCGATATCGCTCAGCAGACGGTTGAAATCCTTGCTGAAGGCATAGAGGAGCCGTGCCCCGGTATTGTAGCGGATACCCCGCGTCTCGCGCGCGCCGACACGCCCGCCGGGCTGGTCTGCGGCCTCGATCACCGTGACCTGCCATCCCGCGCGGCGCAGGTGCCAGGCGGCGGTCAGTCCGGCGATCCCGGCGCCGACCACGATGACGGAATGTTGCTGGGGCATCGGCGCCTCCTCGGCTCAGGGCTTCAGCCCGCAGTCAACCAATCGGCCAGGTCGATGTCGTCTTGTCCGGGAATGGACTTGCGGGCAAATTCCGACTCGCGCCCCCAGGGCATCGTGGCGTCGATGCAAAGCCGCCCCCAGTGATCCTTTTTCGGATCTCGGTAGAAACCCGGAATGTCGTTCAGGATCATCGCCCGGGTGTCGGCCCGCCCGCGCGTGAGATAGGCCCACATCACATCGTCCAGATCGTGGATATCGACGTCCTCGTCCACCACGATCACCACCTTGTTATAGTCGAGGTAAGACCCGAGCGCCGAGAGGAAGACATGCTGGGCATGACCTTCATAAGCCTTCCTGATCTTGACGATCGAGATCATCACGTTCGGGCGGCAGCAGACGTCGATTACACCGGGCACCTGCGCCGCGACATGCCTGTAGACGCGGGCGGCGGTCACCGCTTCCAGCGGGCGCAGATCCTCGGGGCTGCCGCAGAGCAGGCCGTGCAGCACCGCACCGGGACGATAGCCGACATGGCTGACCTCGAAGACATGGTTGTCGCCCACCTCGACATAATTGCCCATGAACTCGCCGAACGGCCCTTCCGGGCGCTTGACATTGGGCAGGAAGCGGCCCTCGACCACGATGTCGACGCTGGCCGGCACCTCCAGGTCGATGGTCTCGCAGCGGCGCATCGGGACCTTGCCGCCCACGATCTGCGCCGCCATCGCCAGTTCCGACGCCTCATAAGGCAGCGAGGCGCAAGCCGCGAGGAATATCTCAGGCGGGCAGGACAGCAGCAACGCGGCCTCCAGCGGCTGGCCGCGTTGCTCGGCCTTCTTCTGATATCGCGTCAGGTCATGGGTCCCGCCGAGCCGCACCCGCAACTCGCTATCGCTGATCTGCATGGAGCGGTGGAAGGACAGGTTCGGCACGCCGCTGTCCGGCTCTTTCGCCAGATAGATCGCCGAAGTGAAATAGGGCCCGGCGTCGCGCCCGTGATATGTGATCGCGGGCAGGTCCAGCAGCCTGCCGGAAACGAAGCCGCCGGCCTGCTCCGGCGTCGCGGGGACCAGCATGTCGGCGTCGCGGGCGGCGAGACAGGCGTCGGTCAGCTCGATCCAGCGTTCGCAGAAGGTGCGCTCACCTGCCCCGATCATCCGGCACAGCCGCTCGTGACTGCCATACAGGTTTGAGACCACCGGCATCGCCGATCCCGCCACGTCCTGGAACAGCACCGCCTGTTCGCCCGCGCGCTGCACGGCGTGGGTCACGGCGGCAAGCTGATGGCGCGGATCGACCCGCCGCGTGACACGGGCCAGTTCGCCCCGGGAGTCGAGATCGCGGATGAACGTCTGCATGTCGGCCTCCTGGCGGTTGCGGGTCCGGACAGTAAACCTCCCCGCCGGCCCGGGATACAACACGGCGATTTTGCCCAGCCGGCGTTTTCCTTTGGATATCCGCCCCCGTTGCGGCAAGGCCATTCCCCGAAGGCCCCGCCCCGCGCATGCTCGGCGAAACCAGCCTCGAAAGACCCGGAGTTCCGCCATGAGCCGCAGCATCGACGTCCGCAATCCCCGCACCGGCAAGGTAGACTGCCGGATCACACCGCTGGACCTTCCCGTGCTGACCGCCCGCATCGAAGCCTTGCGCGAGGGGCAAGCCAAATGGCTTGAGATCGGCCTCGAAGGCCGCATCCGCGCGATGGAGGCCCTGTGCGATGCCGTGGACCGCCATTACCAGCCGATCCTGGATGCGCTCTCCGCCGATACCGGACGGCATGAATGGTCGGTCAACGAGATCGAGGGACTGAAAGGCATCACCCGGATGCGCTGCGCCACCGCCGCCGAGGCGATGGCCGAGGCGATCGGCCAGTCCTCGGACCCGACGCTGCGCTTTCAGCAGCAATATGTGCCCTACCAGCTGGTCGGCATCATCTCGCCCTGGAACTACCCGCTGATCCTGTGCATGATCGACGCGATCTGCGCGCTACTGGCGGGAGCGGCCGTGGCGATCAAACCCAGCGAGGTGACACCGCGCTTCATCCAGCCCTTCCGCGAAGCCATCGCCGAAGTCGAATATCTGCGCGGCGTGCTGGACGTGTTCGAGGGCGACGGCGAAACCGGCGGCTGGCTCGTCGATCTGACCGACACCCTGGTCTTCACCGGCTCTGTCCCAACCGGGCGCAAGGTGCAGGAACGCGCGGCCTCGCAGTTCAAGACAGTTTTCCTGGAACTGGGCGGCAGCGATCCGGCGGTGGTGCTGGACAGCGCCGACCCGGATATCGCGGCCGAGATCATCACCCGCGGCGCGACCGAGAATTCGGGTCAGCTCTGCTGCGCGATCGAGCGGGTCTATGTCCAGAACGGCGTCCTCGACCAGGTGACGGAGCGTGTCGTGACGCGGATGCGGGCGCTCGGCATGAACATGCAGGATATCGCGAAAGGAGAGCTTGGCCCGGTGATCTTCCGCCGCCAGGCCGAAATCCTGCGCAGCCAGATCGACGATGCCGTGGCCAAGGGCGCGCGCATCCTGACCGGTGGCCGGATCCTCGAACATGAAGGCGGCCTCTGGTGCGAGCCGACCGTGCTGACCGGCGTGACGCAGGACATGGCGGTGATGCGCGACGAGACCTTCGGCCCCATCGTACCGATCATGGGCTTCAGCACGCCGGACGAGGCCGTCCGCTTGGCCAATGACACCGAATTCGGGCTTTCCGCCGCCGTTATCGGCGAAGAAAGCGCGGCCATCGCCATCGGCCAGCGGATCAACGCGGGCGGCATGTGGATCAATGACTTCGACACCATGGGCGGCGTCGGCGCGCGGGCCGAGAAGACCGCCTTCGGCACTTCAGGCCTTGGCGGCACCCGCTACGGCCACGGCGGCTTCCTGCGATTCCTGCGCAAGAAAGCCATCGTCGTGCGCCGCCCGGCGGCTTGACGGACGGCAAGACGGAGGCCTCGGGCCGGACTCGCCAGCCCGAGGCCGCTCTCTTAGACTGGCGGCCTTCGAATCATCGCCAGACCAAGGGGTGCCCGTCATGTCCTCCCGCCCTTCGGGAATCAGCGCCGTGATCCGCCCCGACACCAAGGGACTGTTCCGCACCGCCCTTGTCGGACCGGGCGGCACAATCCGCAAGGCGTTCGAGGCCATGGCCCAGAATCCCGGCGATCGCCCGCGCCGGGTCAACACCCGCTGGAATATCGCCTATACCCGAGTCGACCTGCCCCCGGACGAGGGTACCGGTTGCTGGAAGCTGGTCTCGATCAGCAACGAGATCTACATGATCGTCACCGATTGCGACTATGTCTCGACCCGCTTCGAGACGGTGCCCTCCGAGGGGCTGGTCGAATTCCATTTCGTGCTGGAAGGCCCGGTCGAACTGGCCGTGCCCCGGCCCGAGGAACCCAGCCTGACCGCCTCGACCATCATGGCCTGCCATCAGGCGCCGGGAGTGGTCTACGATGTCCGCTGCCTGCCCGGCCGCTTCCGCATGATCAGCCTCTATGTCAGCCCCAAGCTCCTGGCCGACAGTTTCGGCTTCGGCGCGCAGTCCGGCAGCCCGGCGGAGCGGCTGATGCATCCCGCGGTCGGCGCGATGGCGCTGGTGGAGGCCGCGACCACGGTCGGGATCGTCACCGCGTTGCGGGATGTCTTCGCGCTGGAGTTCAGCAGCCGGCGCGACCTTATGATGACCGTGGCGCTCATGTTCGAACTGCTGTCGCTGACCACCGCGGTCCTTGAAGCCGATCCCGTGGACAGCAGCAGCGGCGTCGCCTTTACCGAGCGCGAACTGGCGATGTTCGCCCGTGCGCAGGAGATCCTGTCCAATGACGCAGGCGGGCGGTTCACCATCGCCGACCTGGCGCGGGAGTTGGGCACCAATTCGACCAAGCTGAAAAGCGGCTTCAAGCTGCTCTACGGCATGACGATCTTCAACTACCGCAACCATCACCGCATGACCCGCGCGATGGAAATGCTGTCCGATCCCGACATCCCCATCGCCACGATCGCCCATACGGTCGGATACGATCATCAGGCCAGCTTCACCACCGCCTTCAAGGCCCATTTCGGCTTGCCCCCGAAAGAGGCGCGCAAGCTGGCCGCGCCTCTTTCGGGCGGCGGATCGGATGGGCGGGAGTAAGTATCCCCCGCACGGCCGGGGGACTTTGGGAGGGGAACCGCTCAAAGCGGTTTGAGCGGGACGCAGCCGCGCCCGACCGATGGGAGCCGCCTGAAACTCGTCGACATCGCGACGGCCGGCATCCAGCCCGTCGGCAAGGACTGACGTCCCACGGATATGCCGTGGGTCCGCTCAGACCGCGACCAGCGGCACCGCCCCCTTGAGCAGCGGGATTGCCGGCAGCGTGTGGCCCAGCACCTGATCCGCCCCCTCATAGATCATGCGGATCGCGACATAGAGGATGATGACGAAGCCGACCCAGGCCACCCATTTGTGCCGGTTCAGCAGCTTGGCGATGAAGGCGGAGGCCACGCCCATCAGCACGACCGACAGTCCGAGGCCGAAAACCAGCGCCCAGAAATGATCCCGCGCCGCGCCGGCCACGGCCAGCACATTGTCCAGCGACATCGAGACGTCGGCGATGATGATCTGGAACACTGCCTCGCGCAACGTCTTGGTGCTCGGCCTGGCTCCGGTCCGGTGGCCGCTGGAATCGGATGCCGAAAGCGCCTCCTCGGCCTCCTGGACCTCATGCTCGGTCGTGGTGAGCTCGCGATACATCTTCCAGCAGACCCAGAGCAGCAGGATGCCGCCGAGCAGGATCAGGCCGATGATCCCCATCAGCCATGTCGTCAGCAGCGCGAAGACGATGCGCAGCCCGGTGGCCGCGAGAATGCCGATCAGGATCGCCTTCCGGCGAAGGTCGGGCGCGAGGCCCGCGGCGGCCATGCCGATAACGATGGCATTGTCTCCCGCAAGCACGAGGTCGATCATGATGACTTGCAGGAAAGCGGCCAGCGCCGCATAATCGAGGCCGAACATGGTCTGTTTCATTCTCCTCTTGGAACGCGGCGCGCTCACGGATACGAGCGAGCACTTGAACGGAATCACAGGCCGAGTCAACCGAACGCGACCCGACAAGCCCGTGAGAAACGCCGAAGACCTGCCTTGCGTTCCAGTCATGGCGGAGACGGCAGAAAGGATATCCGATGCCGCTTTATGCCCTTGGCGATGACGAACCCCGGCTTCCGGCCGACGGCGAATGCTGGATCGCGCCGGGCGCCTGCCTTGTCGGCAAGGTGCGGCTGGGAAGGAATGCGGGCATATGGTTCGGCGCCGTCCTNGCTGATCGATATCGGCGCCGGCAGCAATGTCCAGGAAGGCGTGGTGATCCATACCGACATGGGCTATCCGGCGACGATCGGGGAGAACTGCACCATCGGCCATCGCGCCATCATCCATGGCTGCACCATCGGGGACAATAGCCTGGTCGGCATGGGAGCCACGATCCTCAACGGCGCCCGCATCGGCCGCAACTGTCTCGTCGGGGCCAATGCGCTCGTCACCGAAGGCAAGGAATTCCCGGACAATTCGCTGATCGTCGGCGCGCCGGCCAAGGCCGTCCGCAGCCTCGACGACAAAGCCGTCGCGGCGCTGACCCGATCGGCCGAACACTATGTGGAGAACTGGCAGCGCTTCGCGCGCGATCTCAGGCCGCTCTGAGGCGGCGGCACGCCTCGCCGGGCCGGTCAGCCCACGGCGGCCTGCCTCTCCTCCCCGAACAGCGCCAATGTATCGGCGGCACGCATCGGCCGGCCGAAATGGTAGCCTTGCGCCGTGTCGCAGCCCAGCGCCCGCAGGATGGTTGCCTGCTCCTCGCTCTCCACGCCCTCGGCGGTGGTCATCATGCCGAGGTCGCGACAGAGATTGGTGACGGCGCGGACGATCGCCATCGATTCCGGATTGTCGCTCAGGCCACGGACGAAACTCTGGTCGATCTTGATCTTGTCGAAGGGGAAGCGTCGAATGTAGCTCAGCGACGAATAGCCGGTGCCGAAATCGTCCATGGCGAAGCGTATGCCGGCCGCCTTCAGGTCATCGAGCAGCGCGCCGGTCTGTTCGCAATCGTGCAGGAAGACGCCCTCGGTGATCTCCAGCAGCAGGCGCTCCGGCGGGAGACCGGATCTGTCGAGAGCGCCGATCACGTGGAGCTGCAACTGGCCGGTCCTGAACTGCACCGGCGAGACATTGACGGCCACGGCGACGTCGGAAGGCCATGAGCGCGCCTGGCGCGTGGCCGCATCCAGCACCCAGCCGCCGATTTCGTTGATCAGGCCGGTCTCCTCGGCGACGGGAATGAAATCGGCCGGCGAAACGAAACCGCGGCGCGGATGATGCCAGCGGATCAGCGCCTCGAAGGCGAGGACACGCTCGTCCTCCAGCGACACCAGCGGCTGGTAGTAGAGTTCGAACTGGTTCTCGGCGATCGCATCCCTCAGGTCGCGTTCCATCTCATGCCAGTCGCGCATCTTCCGGTCCATGTCCGGCTCGAAGAAACGATAGCCGCCCTTGCCGTCCTGCTTGGCGCGATAGAGAGCCATGTCCGCGTTCTTCAGCAGTTCGTCCGCATCCTTGCCGTCCCGCGGCCACAGCGCGATGCCGATAGACGTGCCGACGACGATCTGGTGTCCCCCGATTTCGAAGGGTTCGGCGATGCAGGCGGTGATACGCCGCGCCAGTTCCCCAGCTCCGTCCGGCTGCCGGTCGCCGATATGGTAGATCGCGAATTCGTCGCCGCCGAGACGGGCGGCGAAGCAATCCGGGCCCAGAGACATCCCGAACCGCTTCGCCACTTCGACGAGCAACGTATCGCCGGCGGGATGGCCCAGCGTGTCGTTGACCATCTTGAAGCGATCGAGATCCAGGAAGAGAAGCGCGCCGCCACCCTGCCCACCGCCCTGCCCGCCGCCCTCGATCGCCCGGTCGACATGCCGCCTGAAAAGCGCGCGGTTTCCAAGACCCGTCAGGGTATCGTGCAGCGCCATATGGGCGATTTTCTCGTTCGCGCGCTGCTTTTCGGTAATGTCCTCATGGGTGACGACATGGCCGCCGTCGGGCAGCCGCATCACCTTCATCGTCATGATCCGGCCATCGTCGAGCTCCACCACGCGATGGGAGGTCTGGCCGGCGTCGCGCTGGGTTTCGTCGCTGATCACGCGCTTCACGCCCGCGCCGTTCCCCCGGCAGAGCGCGATGAAATCCTGGACCGAGAGACCGACCAGCGCATCGCCGTCGGCGAGATTGTAGATCTGGATCAGGCGCCGATTGGCGACGATGATCCGGCCGTCGCGATCGAGCATGTAGAGACCCTGGGGCATGTTCTCGATCGCACCGTGCAGCCGGTCGCGCTGGAGGCTGATCTCGGCGCGCGATTCCTCCTGCAACGCACGCCGCGCCTCGACCAGAAGCTGGAAGGTGCGGGAGAACTGAACCGCGAGGTCGCCGATCTCGTCGCCGCGCCGCAACAGCGCGGCATCGACCGGACTGCCCTCCCCGCCGCGCGGGGCATGCCCCAGCCGGTCGACATCGCGGGTCAGGATTTCGAGGGGCCGGGTGACGGCATTCTTGAAATACCAGCCGACCATCAGCATGAAAACGGCGAAGGCGGCCATGGTGCCGCCGATTTCCCAGCTCGCGCGATTGGCGTCCGACTCGGTCTGCGCCTGGGCGCGGCGGTTGATGCGCTGCGCGACGTCCATGATGTTGAGCAGGGCCACCGAATATTGCCCCTGCTCGCGCTGAAGCCGTTCGACGAGGTTGAGTCGTCGCCGCTCGATATCGATAAGACGCTCCGCCGATTTGAAAAGCGACCGGGAGCCGTCCTCCAGCATCAGGCGCGACTGCTGGGTCATGGCATCGATGGCGTCGTAGGCGGGCAGACGCCCGACGCTCTCGAAATAGCTCCGGGACTCGGCGACCGTGCGCTCGAATGCGCGCAGCTTCGTCCGGTAGCTGCGCCGCATCCGGTCGAGATCGAAGGATTTGCCGGTGCTGGCGATGGCCGTGCCCGCGCCGCCCAGTTCGGTCACCAGCAGCCGCATCTTGTAGAAATCGCGGATCTGCCGCCAGACCGTCGCGATCTGCCGGTCGAGGTCGCCGGATATGCCGTAACTCGAAAACGTCCCGCTCGGCAGGGGCATGTTCTTCCTGCGCCAAAGATCGCCGATACGGCCCTCAAGCTCGATAATGCTGGTTGCGGCACTGATCCCGACGCCGTTGGTCGCCACGCGAAGAACGTTTTCGGCGGAGGAGAAATGGCTTCGCGCCGTCGTATAGTCGCGGCACAGGTCGAGAAGCGCCTGGCGTGTGCGGAAGATCTTCTGGCCGGAAAATTCGTAGCGCTGGAGCTCCTTCAGCGCATTGGCTTCGAGCGCCATCCGCTTGAGGCCGTCCAGACGCGTCCGCTGCGTCACCTGCGAGCTTGCCAGGAACCGTCCCGCGCCCTCCAGCCCGGCGCAATTGCGAATGACCGGATCGAAGATCGACTGGAGTTTCTGATAGCTTTCGGAAAGCGAGATGACTCCGATCAGCAGGGGCGAGGCGGCTTCGGCCGAAAAGCTTACGGACTGTTCGACGCGCCGCACGTTGAATATGGCATTGCCGCCGGCGAAAAGCGAAATCGCCACGGAAATCCCAACTCCAAGCATGACCTTGTAGCGGAAGCGGAGATTGGATTCCCGCAACCTCCCGCCCGCGCGTCGTCCTGTCGGGTCGTCCATCCCACACCCGGTTCTCACGCGGCGGATTGCCGACGTTCCGAAGGGGAGTATGCGTTCCACAGCTTGAAAATGGATTAACCCGGAGCAGGTCGCCCCCGGATCACGAGCAGGCCCGGCAATGCCCCCGGATCTCGATCGTCGTCTTTTCCGGTCTGAACCGCTCCGATTTCTGCCAGGTCGAAAGCCGGCCCTCGATCCCCGCGTCATGGAATTCCGTGACGGAACCGCAATCCTCGCAGATGGCGAAAGCCGTGACGCCGCCGACATGGGCGGCGTGGTCATGCGGGTCGGAACAGGCGACGAAGGCGTTCAGGCTCTCCAGGCGATGGACAAGCCCGATCTCCATCAGCTTGTCGAGCGCGCGATAGACCTGGAGCGGCGCGCGAACCCCCTCGCCCCGCAGGCCGTCGAGAATGTCATAGGCGCTTCGCGGCGCCCCCGCCTGCTTGAGCACGCCGAGCACGAGCGACTGGTTGCGGGTGAGTTCCGTTGCGGGGCTCACGATTATTCTCCTTGTGGGACGGAGCGAAACGATCGTCCGAGGGGTATCAGGCTCACCACGAATATCGCAAGCGCCGCCACCACGATCGACGGACCCGACGGCGTGTCGAACCGGAGCGATCCGAAAAGGCCGCCGGCCACCGCCACAGCGCCGATCACCGCCGAAAGCGCCGCCATGATCTCGGGCGAACCCGACCAGCGCCGCGCCGTCGCGGCGGGAATGATCAGCAGCGACGTGATGAGTAGGATGCCCACGATCTTCATGGCGATGGCGATCACCAGCGCCAGCAGCAACATGAAATAGAGCCGGGCCCGGCCGGGCGACAGGCCCTCCGCCTCGGCGATGTCCTCCGACACGGTCGAGGCGATCAGCGGCCGCCAGAGATAGACCAGCGCCATGAGCACCAGCGCGCCTCCGCCCCAGATGACGTCGATATCGCTGCGGCTGACGGCCAGTATGTCGCCGAACAGGAAGCTGACGAGATCGACCCTGACCCAGGTCATGAAGGCAAGGAGCACGAGGCCGACCGACAGCGACGCATGCGACAGGATGCCGAGCAGCGCATCCGCCGACAAGGTCCCCGCCCGTTGCAGGAGCAGAAGAAGGATCGCCACCAGCGAGGCCACCGCGAAGACGGCGACGATCAGGTTGAGATCGAGCAGCAGCGACAGCGCCACGCCAAGCAGCGCCGAATGCGCCATCGTGTCGCCGAAATAGGCCATCCTGCGCCAGATGATGAAGCAGCCGAGCGGCCCCGCTGTCAGCGCGAGCCCGATGCCGGCGACGATCGCGCGCGTGAAGAAGTCATCGAGCATCGGAAACGCCCTCGCCCAGCGACTTGGGCCGCACCAGCCGCGCATGATCGTGGCCGCAACCGCAGTCGGGGCCATGCACATGCGGATGGTGCCCGTCCTCGGGATGGCAATGATCGGTGACCGACCCGTCCTCATGCAGGACGCGGCCGTCGGGCAGATGGGTATGGTCGTGACGGTGGCTGTAGAGGGCGAGCGCGCCCGCCGCCCGCGCGCCGAACAGCGACTGGTATTCGGCCGACTGGCTCACCACCTCCGGAGCGCCCCGGCAGCAGACATGGCCGTTCATGCAGATCACCGTGTCCGTGGCCGCCATGACGACATGGAGGTCGTGCGAGATCAGCAGCACGCCGCAACCCGAACGATCGCGGATGTCGGTGATCAGTTCATAAAGCGCGATCTCGCCGGAAAAGTCCACGCCCTGCACCGGCTCGTCGAGGACGAGAAGGTCCGGCTTGCGGGCGATGGCGCGGGCGAGCAGGGCCCTCTGGAACTCACCGCCCGAAAGAACCTGCACTTCCGACCGCGCCAGATGGCGGATACCGGTCTCGGACAGCGCGGCATCGATCTCGCGGCGCGGCAGCGGCCCGGTCAGCGTCATCAACCGCTCGACGGTGAGCGGCATCGTGCGGTCGATCGACATCTTCTGCGGCACATAACCGACGCGCAGGCCCGCCCGGGTCATCACCTCGCCCTCATCTGGCCTGACGAGGCCGATCGCCATCCGCGCGCTGGTCGACTTTCCAGAGCCGTTGGGTCCGATCATGGTCACGATCTCGCCGCGCCGGACCTCGAAAGTCACGCCGCGCACCAGCCACCGGCCACCTCGGTTCACGCCCGCGCCGTCGAGCGACACGAGGTAATCGTCATCGGCATTTCGTTGCAGCATTTTTTCCAGACCCTGTCTTGGCAACCCTTATGCCATACGTTATAGCATTACGCAATTGATGTAATAACATTACAAATCTATATGAGGTATCCGAGATGAAGAAACTATTCGCCGCGCTCGCCCTGTCGGCCGCAACCATGCTCTCGGCGCCCGCGCTCGCGTCGCCGAACGTGGTCGTCTCCATAAAACCGATCCACTCGCTGGTGGCGTCGATCATGAAGGGCATCGCCGAGCCCGGTCTGGTGCTCAAGGGCGCCGGGTCGCCGCATACCTACCAGTTGAAGCCGGCGGATGCGGAGTTGTTGCAGAATGCGGATATCGTGTTCTGGGTCGGTCCGGAACTCGAAAGATTCCTCGAAAAGCCGATCGAGTCGCTGCCGAAGAATGCCCGTGTGGTCGAACTGGAGGACACGCCCGGTCTCCTCAAGCTGCCGTTGCGCGAAGGCGGCGCGTTCGAGGCCCATGACCATGGCGAGGAAGACCACGACCATGCCGGGGAAGCGCATGATCACAGTGCCGACGATCATGCCGAGGGCGATCATGCAACCCATTCTCATGAGGAGCATGACGCTCATATCTGGCTGAACACAAGCAATGCCAAAGTGCTGGCGAGCGCGATCGCCGCTGCCCTGAGCGAGGCCGATCCCGCCAACGCACCGCGCTACAAGGCCAATCTCGATGCGCTCGACGGCAATCTCGACGCGCTTTCGGCGGAGATCAAGACGACCGTCGCGCCGGTCAGGGACAAGCCGATCGTCGTTTTCCACGACGCCTACCAATATTTCGAGAAGGAATTCGGCATCCGCGTCGCGGGCTCCATCACCGTGTCGCCGGAAACCCTGCCGGGCGCCGCCCGGATTTCGGAGATCCACGACAAGCTCGGCAGGCTCGCCGCCGCCTGCGTCTTCGCCGAACCGCAATTCGAGCCCAGGCTTGTCAATGTCGTGATCGAGGGAACGGCGGCGAGGACGGGAACGCTCGACCCCGAGGCCGCGACATTGAACGAAGGCCCGGATCTCTATTTCGCGCTGATGCGCGGCATCGCCGGCTCGATCAGGGATTGCCTGTCGGCACGGTGAGGTGTCGGCCGACACCGCCGGACGGGGCTGCCTCGCGCCCGTCCGGCCGCCCTTGCGACAGGTTCACCTACAAAATTGTGATCTCCAGGCCACCGGACGGACTGGAACCTTCACCCGTTGATTTGTAGGTTTGCCTGTCCACTCGGATAGAGAATCAATGCATTTCAGGAAGGACGCTCTCATGATCAGGATCAAGACACCGGCCATCGTCGCCATTTCCATGGCCATCGGCATCGTTGGCGGCGCCAGCGTCACCGCGATCGCGCAGAACCAGCCGAACATGAACTCCGCGCTCGACCATCTCGTCGCCGCCGACGCTTTCCTTGAGAAGGCGAACAACAACAAGGGCGGCCACCGCGCCAAGGCGCGCTCGCTCATCTCCCTGGCGATCAAGGAAGTGCGGGAAGGCATCAAATTCGCCAACTGATCCCGAAGCGGCGGCCGGCGACGCGCGCCGGCCGCCGCTGAGCATCCAGGACCAGGACAGCCGGAGCTTGCGAACCCGGCCTGTTTCGCCTTCATAGGCATCGGACGTTTCACGCCCTCCGCCCGACCGGTCGAAGGGGTGAAGCGTCTCTGTCGAAATACCTACTTCTTGTTTCGCGCCGGCCCCTTGCGCTCGGCGGATGCGGCCCAGAGGTTGATATCGGCCTCGCGGGCATATTTGTCGATTTCCTCGAGCTCCTGCTTCGTGAAGTCGAGCCTGTCGATCGCGGCGACGCAATCCACCACCTGAGCTGGCCGGGAAGCGCCGATCAGCGCCGAGGTGATGCGACCGCCGCGCAGCACCCAGGCCAGCGCCATCTGCGCCAGGGTCTGGCCGCGCTTCTCGGCAATGGCGTTCAGCGCCCGGATATTGCCGATCGTCTTCTCGCTGAGAAAATCCTTGTTGAGCGACTTCTCCTGCGTCGCGCGGCTGCCTTCCGGCACGCCATGGAGATATTTGTTCGTCAGCATGCCCTGAGCCAGCGGCGAGAAGACGATCGAGCCCAGGCCCAGATCCTCCAGCGTGTCGATCAACCCGTCTTCCTCGATCCAGCGGTTGATCATCGAATAGCTCGGCTGGTGAATGACGAAGGGCGTGCCCAGCGCCTTGAGAATCGCGTGGGCCTCGCGCGTGCGCTTCGAATTGTAGGAGGAGATACCGACATAGAGCGCCCGGCCCGAGCGCACGATATGGTCGAGCGCCATCATCGTTTCCTCGAGCGGCGTTTCGGGATCGTAGCGATGCGAATAGAAGATATCGACATAGTCGAGACCCAGCCGTTTCAGGCTCTGGTCGCAGGAGGCGATCAGGTATTTCCGGCTGCCCCATTCGCCATAGGGGCCTTTCCACATATCGTAGCCTGCCTTGGAGGAGATGATCATCTCGTCGCGCAGCCCGGCGAAATCGGTGCGCAGGATCTCGCCGAACGCCGTCTCGGCGCTGCCGGCCGGCGGGCCGTAATTGTTGGCCAGGTCGAAATGGGTGACGCCGAGATCGAAGGCGGTGCGGCAGATCTCGCGCTTGAGACCATGCGGCGTGTCATCGCCGAAATTGTGCCACAGGCCGAGTGAAATCGCCGGCAGCTTGAGGCCGCTCCGGCCGAGGCGATTGTACTTCATCTTCTCGTAGCGGTTCTCGGCGGGTTGCCAGGGCATCGTTCATATTCTCCAAAGTATGATTTTGAATATCTGGCTATTACATCTCCCCAACCCCTCCCCACAAGGGGGAGCTTCGCGCCGCCGCCCCGTCAGACACGCGGCGGCGGCGGCATGACACGAAAGGTCCCTCCCCGTGCGAGAAGGATGGGGAGAGGCTCAACTCAGCGCAGCAGCGCCCTCGCCTCTTCGATCCCGAAGGCCGCCGGCTGGGTGCAGGTGGTGCGGATGTCGATCGCGCGCCCCTCCTCCGCCGCCCTGAGGATCGAGGTGAGCACGTCGATCGTATGCAGCGAGCGATCGAGCGAGCAGCGGTAATCCCGGCCCGTCTCGACAGCCATCATCATGTCCGACAGGCCCACGCCGCGATAATTCGCCTGCGCCCCCCAGGCGAATTCGTAATTCTGCCTGGTCATCGGATGATCCCAGACCTCCATTTCCCTCGGCTCCTGGTCGGTCCCGGCAAGCTCGACCTTGCCGCCGAAGAAATTCGGGTCCGGCACGAAGATCGCGCCCTCTGTGCCGTAGAGTTCCATATTCTGGTGGCGATGCGCCCAGACGTCCCAACTCGCCGTCAGCGACACGGCCGCCCCGCTGGTGAATTCGAGGATGGCATGGATATTCGTCGGGATGACGACCGGCACCGTCTCGCCGTTGCGCGGGCCGTTGGAGATGACGCGCTCCGCCTTGCCCTTGTTGGCGAGCGCGACGACCCGCTTCACCGGCCCGATCAGGTTGACGAGGTTGTTGACGTAATAGGGCCCCATGTCGAGGATAGGGCCGCCGCCGGGACGGAAGAAGAAATCCGGATTGGGATGCCACATTTCCATGCCTGGACCGAGCACATGGGCCGAGCCGGAGGTCACCTTGCCGATCCTGCCGGAATCGATCAGGTGGCGGGCATATTGATGCGACCCGCCGAGATAGGTGTCCGGCGCCGAGCCCACCTTGAGGCCCCGGGCATCGGCGATCCCGCGAAGTTCCTCTCCCTCCTCGATCGTGAGCACGAAGGGTTTTTCCGAATAGACGTGCTTTCCGGCCTCGAGCGCCTTTTTCGACACGGGGAAATGCGCCTCGGGGATCGTCAGGTTCACCACCACGTCCACCGCCGGATTGGCGAGCAGTTCGTCGATCTCCTGCGCGTCGACACCGAACTCGGCGCCCCGCGCCCGCGCCGTCTCCATGTTGATGTCGGTGCAGGAAACGATCCTGAGATTCTTGAACATCGGGATCAGCTTGAAATAAGCACCCGAAATATTGCCGCATCCGATGATGCCGACACCGTATTCCTTCGTCATATGCCTGTTCCTCAGAAAGCCTTGATGGATGCGATCGAGCGCGATGCGCAGCGCTCGATGTCGCTGGGATTGTCGTGTTCGACGACGAAATGGCGAGCCCTGGTCTTCTTGAGCGCCTGCCACAGCGTCTTCCAGTCGACCGTGCCATGGCCGACATCCGCCCAGCCGCCCTCGTCCTCGGCGGTGCCGGCCGGCGCAATGTCCTTGACATGGACCGAGGTGATGCGGTCCTTGTAGGCATCGATGAACGTCATCGGATCGACACCGCCCCGGATCACCCAGGCGACATCGATCTCCCAGGACAGGCCGGGGCCGCCCTCGAAGAGGCGGTCATGGGGCAGCGAGCCGTCGGAAAGCGCCTTGAACTCGAAATCGTGGTTGTGCCAGCCGAAGTCGAAGCCAGCGTCCCGGAAGGGTTTGCCCGCCTTTTCGAGCCGGGCGCCGAAGGCCGTCCAGCCGGCGGCGTCGGTCGGGCGGTCGTCCGGCATGATATAGGGGCAATAAACCGCGTCCATGCCCAGCGTCCGCGCCGCGTTCAGCATCCGGTCGGTCTGTTGCTCCAGCTGGTCGAGGCCGAAATGGCCGGTCGCCATCCGCACGCCGGCAGCGTCCAGTTCACCCTTCAGCGCCGAGAGGCCGGCCTCGTCGAGATCGCCATAGATGCCCCCGAAACCCTCGACCTCCTTGTAGCCGAGCGAGCCGATCAGCGAGATCAGGCCGGAAAGCGGCGGAAAGTCGCGGCCGCTATAGAGCTGGAAGGAAATATCCGTCATTTGTCTGTCCTTTCTGTCGGGCGCGGGAGACCGCCCCGTTTGCTTGTCAATCCACCGCCTGGCAGGAATGGAGGTCGCGGATCGTGAAGGCCGCGGCCATGCCGGCGTCATCGGGCGTGAAGATGACGGTCCGGCTTTCGCCCGCCGTCATGTCGAAGGCATTGTCGGAGAAGCGCCCCGCGACATCCGCCTCGATCAGAACGAAAAGCGCGAGCCCCCGGGTCGAGAGGGCTATTTCATAACCGCCATCGGCCTTGCGGGTCGTCCGCAGGGAAATATCCGCCGGCTCGAGCGCAAGCTGCTTGTAGGTGCCGTCGACATGATGGCCGCCGCCCTCCGATCCGTCCGAGGCCCGGAATGTCCACATCAGGATATGGCCGGCGGGAATGCTGCCGGCGGCGATCGAGACCAGGGTCGCCGCGGCATCCGGCCGGCAGGTGCCGCGCATCTGCGTCAGCGGCGTCGCGCGGCCGTCCATCCCCACGGTGAACAGGTCGGCGGTCACCTCGGCCATTGCGGCGGTGTCGTTGACCATCGCCATGTCGATGCTCTTGCCGTCCTCCGACGGGATGGCGAACAGGCCGACCGGCGCGAAGAACCGCCGCGCCTGGTAGTGCATGGCCTTCCAGTTGCCGCCGTAGTCGAGGCTCGCCCAGGAGGCCACCGGCCAGGTATCGTTGAGCTGCCAGATGATCGTGCCCATGCAATGCGGCTTGAGCGAGCGCCAGTATTCGACCGCCGTCTTGATCGCCAGTCCCTGCTGGATCTGGCTGAGATAGACGAAATTCGCGAAATCCTTCGGGAAGCGGAAATAGCGGAACATCGTTCCCGCGATCCGCTCGTTGCCGCCAGGATTCTTCTGGTGCACCTCCATCACCGGCGAGGCGATGTTGAGGTCCTTCTTCCCGGCAAAGCTGTCGACCAGCAGGTTCGAGGTATAGGACTGGAAACCGAATTCCGAGCAGAAGCGCGGACGCACGGTGCGATAGTGGTCGAAGGACCTGTTCTCGTGCCAGACCGACCAGAAATGCATGTCGCCGGAGCCGTCGGCATGCCAGGCGTCGCCGAAATCGAGATAGCCGCAGGACGGGCTCGAGGGCCACCAGACGATCTCGGCATTGGCCTTGCGCGCGGCGGCCTCCACCGTGCGGTTCAGCCGGTCATAGGCGACGAGATAGCGGTCGCGGTCCTTGCGGGAAACCTCGTACCAGCCCAGGGCGCCCACCAGCTCGTTATCGCCGCACCAGAGCATGATGCAGGCATGATGCGACAGCCGCCGCACCTGATAGTCGACCTCGGCGGCGACATTGTCGAGATAGTCCTGCGTGCAGGGATAGAGGTTGCAGGCGAACATGAAATCCTGCCACACCATCAGACCCAGCCGGTCGCAGAGGTCGTAGAACCAGTCCTGCTCGTACCAGCCGCCACCCCAGATGCGGATCATGTTCATATTGGCATCGACGGCGGACCGGAGCAGCGCCTCGGTCGCGGCCGGGCTCGTGCGCGAGAAAAGCGCATCCGCCGGGATCCAGTTCGCACCCTTGCAGAAGATCTCGCGACCGTTGACGCGGAAGGCAAATCGGCGTCCCGATTCGTCCGGATCGGTCAGAAGCTCGGCCTTGCGGATGCCGACCCGCCGCCGGACATGGTCGCCGGGAACGATCACGTCGATATCGTAGACATTCTGCTCGCCGCTGCCCGCCGGCCACCACCATCGCGGCCGCTCGATCGAAAACACGTGATGCACCACCGTCTCTCCGGCCTCGGCGTCGGCATCGACCCGCATCCGTTCCCCGTCGAGCGCGATGTCGATGGCGACGGTGGAAGGCACGGCGGCGAAGAGGGTGACGGCCACGTCGAGTTCGACGGAACCGTTGGCGAGATGGATCTGCCGGATCATCACATGTTCGATACGCGCGGGATCCAGCCTCCTCAGCTTCACCGAGCCGTAGAGGCCCATCGGCGCCAGCGCGATATTCCAGTCCCAACCGAAGTCGCAGGCCGGCTTGCGCAGCATGTTGCCGTAGGGAATCGGGCAATTGAAGCTCCACGGAACCTCGAAGGGCTGCCGATCATAGACGTCCTTGCCTGCCCGCACCGGCGAATGCAGCACCACCTCGATCGCATTCTCGCCTGCCCGGAGGAAATCCGTCACGTCGGGCCGATAGCGACGGAAGGCATTGTCCGTTTCGAGCACTATTTCGCCATTGACGCGGAACGTCGCGACCGTATCGACATAGTCGAGATCGAGAAACCAGGAACCGCCGAGATCGGCCGCATCGAGATGGAAGCTGCGCGACAGCGTCCAGTCCCGCTGCGCCACCCATTGCACCTTCGCCTCGTTGGCGCCGAAATAGGGGTCGGGTATCACGCCCTGCCGCTCCAGCGCGGAATGCACGTCGCCGGGGATCGTGATTGTCAGATCGGACAGCTGTCCCTCGGCGGCGAGCGACCACGCGCCGCCGAGATCGATCTGGGTGAAATCGGGCATCGTCGTTCAGTCTCCGGGCGGATCACCGCCCCCATGTCAGATTCGAAGTTCGGTCCCGGCATCGAAAAGCGATGCCAGGCCCATATCGAAGGAAAGCCTGATCGGCGACCCGGCGGCATAGCGGCGCGAGCCCGCGATACGGACGGCGATCGTCTGCCCGGCGAATTTCAGCCACAGAAGGTTGTCGGCGCCGGTCGGTTCCTCGATATCGACCACGGCATCGAAACTGTGCCGCGCGGCGGCATCGTCCACGTCGACATGCTCGGGACGTATGCCCAGCACCACCTTGCGGCCCGGCTGGAGCGTTTCTTCCGTCTGGTAGCCATCGATCGGAATACGTGTCCCGCTGGCGTCCACCGCGAGGCCGCCCGCATCCGCGACCAGTTCGCCACGGATGAAATTCATCGACGGCGAGCCGATGAAACCGGCCACGAACAGGTTCTTCGGCTTGCCGTAGATCGTGCCGGGATCGGCGAGCTGCTGGATGACGCCGCTCTTCATGATCGCGATGCGGTCGGCCAGCGTCATC
>JAGRLJ010000173.1 GCA_020441805.1 Rhizobiaceae bacterium | reverse complement strand
TCGGGTTCACCACCATGCCGCTCTCGTAGCGCTTCACCTTGCGCACTTCCTCGGCCTGTTCCTCCGGCTCGAGGTTGCTGTGGATGACGCCGATGCCGCCGGCCTGCGCCATGGCGATGGCCAGCCGCGCCTCGGTGACCGTATCCATCGCCGCCGACAGGATCGGCAGGTTGAGCTCGATATCCGCCGCGATCCGGGTGGCGATATTGGTCTGCCCGGGCATGATCTCGGAATGGCCCGGTTGCAGCAGCACGTCGTCGAAGGTGAGCGCTTCGGTCCCTGTTATGGTTTCAATGAGACGCGCCATGCCATACCCCTAAAAAAACGGCCCGGAACGGCTTCTGAAGACCGCGCGGGGCGAATGAACTATCGGAAGATGACGCGGGCTCGTAACACGAAGCCGTGAGGAAGGAAACTGCCCGGCGCGTGAAATTTCAATGAATTTTCCGCCGGGCAGCCCTTCCGCGAACACATGGCACGGTCTATTGCGCCGCCGGCCGCATCTCGGGTTCCGGTATGTTGCGGAGGTCGGGCACGAAGAGCGAGAAATCGTCGCTCGCGGCGATGAGCGATGCCTGGGCGGGCTGCTCGGCCGCATAGGCGGTGACCGGGATTTCAGCATTGGTCTCGATGCCGTTGCTGAATTCGGCTGCCGCCATGTTCGCCACCGCCGGCGCCTTGAGCACGGCGACGCAGGCGTCGGGCAGCGCCGAGAGCATGAGATGTTTCGGCTTGGCGACCTTGACAGGCTTGGTGGGCTTGACGACCGGACGCGGCCTGACCTTGTCGAGCCATTGGGTGAGCGGCTTGCCGCATCCGCTGTCGGCCGGCGGATCGACCTGGTCCTCGCAGCCGGCGGAGCCGGGCGGGCACTTCATCCGGATATGGAAATGATAGTGATGCCCGTAGATCGGCCGGATCTTGTTGAGCACGCTCCTGTCGCTGCCCTCCAGCGTGTCGCACAGCTTCTTCTTGATGCCGGGATGCACGAAGACGCGCTCGACCTCGGGATAACTGGCCGCGCGCACGATCAGTCGCGCATGCGCCTTGGTCCATTTGCGGGCATCGACATGAAGCATGTCCTTCTTCAGCACGGAGGCCTCCGGAACAACCTCGCGCTCCTGATAGCCCATGTTATGCGCCGGCATGGGGGTCAGCCAGATGTCGGCATCGAGGCCGATCTGATGCGAGGCATGGCCGGTGAGCATCGGCCCGCCGCGCGGCTGCGAAATATCGCCGACCAGGAGGCCGTTCCAGCCGTCCTTGGCCTTGGCTTCGCGTGCCAGCCGCTCGATGAGGGCGATCATTTCCGGCGTTCCCCAGCGCCGGTTGCGCGAAAGGTGAATGACCTGCCAGGCCGGACCGTCGACGGGGATCGCGACCCCGCCGGCGAGGCAGCCCTTGGCGTAGAAGCCGAGCGGCGCCGTCCTCTGAAGGGACGGCAAAACCATTTTCCCGAAGAGCTGCTTGGCCGGAACCGCATCCTGCGCGAATGCCGCCGATGCCGCCGCCAGCACCGAAAGCACGAGTGCGAGGAGCCTGAAACCGAATGCCTTCAAAACGCCTGTCCCCTATCTTGCCGCCTGCCGCCCGCCATGATCTGAACGGGATCGTGATTTGTCATGCAGTCTAACCAATTCCATGATTCTGGTGAATCCATGGTGAAGGACAAAAAGCCCCATACGGCATCCTGCGGTTTGCCACGGAGGCTTTTTCATGCACATTGCCGCAAATCGGCAACGACTGGCGAAAGGAAGGTTGAGATGGATGTGATCGTCCCGGGACTGCGCGCAGGATTGGCACTGACTCTCGCCGCATTCGCGCTCACCCTTCCCGCGGCGGCACAGGACGCTTCCTGGACCAACGGCATCTCGGTGATCGGCGAGCTGAAATATCCGCCCGGCTTCAAGCAGTTCGACTATGTCGACCCGGATGCGCCGAAGCGCGGCGCGCTGCGCCTTTCCGAGCTCGGAACGTTCGACAACCTCAATCCGATCGTCAACAAGGGCAATCTCGCCGCCGGCCTCGGCCTCGTCTACGAGCCGCTGATGAAGTCCTCGATGGACGAGGTCTTCGCGAGCTACGGCCTCATCGCCGAGAGCATCGCCTATCCGGCGGACTTCTCGTCGGTCTCCTTCCGGCTCAACCCGGCGGCCAAATGGGCCGACGGCCAGCCGGTGACGGTCGAGGACGTCATCTTCTCCTTCGAGAAGGCGAAGGAATACGACCAGTCCAAGCTGTTCTACTACATGCATGTGAAGGGCGGCCGGAAAACCGGCGAGCGCGAGGTCACCTTCGACTTCGACCTCAAGGGCAATCGCGAGCTGCCGGCCATCATGGGACAGCTGCTCGTCGTGCCGAAGCACTGGTGGGAGGGCGCCGCACCCGACGGCAGGAAGCGGGACGTCAGCGCCACCACGCTCGAATTCGTGATGGGCTCGGGGCCTTACCGCATCAAGTCCGTCAGCGCCGGCAGCGTCATCACCTACGAATTGCGCGACGACTATTGGGGCAAGGACCTCAACGTCAATGTCGGCCAGAACAATTTCCGGACGATGAGCTATACCTATTATTCCGACCGCAATGTCGAATTCGAGGCCTTCCGCAGCGGCAACACCGATTACTGGGCCGAGAACGAGGCGAAACGCTGGAAGACCGGCTACGACTTCCCGGCTGTCAAGGACGGAAAGGTCAAGCGGGAGGAACTTGAGAACGACTATCGCGACCAGGGCGTGATGGTCGGCTTCATCTTCAATCTGCGGCGCGAGCCGTTCAAGGATGTCAAGGTCCGCAAGGCCCTCAATTACGCCTTCGACTTCGAGGAGTTGAACCGCACGATCTTCTTCCAGCAATATTCGAGGATCAATTCCTATTTCTACGGCACGGAGCTCGCCTCGTCCGGCCTGCCGCAGGGTCTCGAGCTCGAAATCCTCAACGAGGTCAGGGACCAGGTTCCGCCGGCGGTCTTCACCGAGGAATACAGGAACCCCGTCGGCGGCGATCCGAAGAAATTCCGCGACAATCTGCGCCAGGCCGTCACGCTTCTCAAGGAAGCCGGCTACGAGATTCGCGGGCGGCAGATGGTGAATACCAGGACGGGCAAGCAGCTCGCCTTCGAGATCATGCTCAACACGCCGATCATCGAACGGGTGGCCCTGCCCTTCGCCGAAAATCTCAAGAAGATCGGCATCGCGGCCACCGTCCGGTCGGTGGATTCCTCGCAATTCGTCGAACGGGCGCGCAAGCGCGATTTCGACATCATGTATTCAGGCTGGGGCGAATCGCTCAATCCGGGCAACGAGCAGGCGGAATACTGGGGCTCGCAGGCCTCCGCGACGGATGGATCGCAGAACTATTCCGGCATTTCCGACCCCGCCATCGACAAGCTCATCCATCGCGTGATCTTCCGCCAGGACCGCGAGGACCAGATCGCCGCCGTCCACGCCCTCGACCGGGTGCTGCTGCATCATCACCTCATCGTCCCGAGCTACACCCTGCGCTATTCCCGCCTCGCCTATTGGGACAGGTTCGAACACCCCAAGGAACTGCCCTATTACAATGTCGGCTTTCCGACGATCTGGTGGGCGAAAGAATAGCGGGCCTCGCGAAAGCCTTGCGCGCTATGTCCTGCCGGCATCGGCTGAATGCCGGCGAATCGACGGGAGACATTTCTTGAACGACATTCCGGCCCGGATCTGGGAGGCCTGACTTGGGAGCCTATATCCTCAGGCGCCTCGCGCTCATCATTCCCACGCTTGTCGGCATCATGCTGCTGTCCTTCACCGTGGTGCAGTTCGCGCCCGGCGGCCCGGTCGAGCAGATCATCGCCGAGATCACCGGCCAGGACAGCGGCGACCGGCTCTCCGGCGGCAACAACGAGATCAACACCTTCGACGCCGGCGGCACTTCGGACGTATCCGGCCGCTATCGCGGCGCGCAGGGCCTCGATCCGGAATTCATCAAGAAGCTCGAAGCGCAGTTCGGCTTCGACAAGCCGGCCTACGAGCGCTTCCTGACAATGATGTGGAACTATGCCCGCTTCGATTTCGGCGAGAGCTTCTTCCGCAACGAGAGCGTGATCAACCTGATCGTCGAGAAAATGCCGGTCTCCATCTCGCTCGGCCTGTGGGTAATGCTTCTATCCTACGCGATCTCCATCCCGCTCGGCATCCGCAAGGCGGTCAGCGACGGCTCGACCTTCGACGTCTGGACGTCGGGCGTGATCATCGTCGGCTATGCCGTGCCGGGCTTCCTTTTCGGCATTCTGCTGATCGTCCTCTTCGCCGGCGGGTCCTTCCTCGACTGGTTCCCGCTGCGCGGCATCGTCTCGGATAACTGGGACCAGCTCTCCTGGCCGATGAAGATCCTCGATTATTTCTGGCACATGGCGCTACCGATCCTGACGCTCGTCCTCTCGGCCTTCGCCACGACCACGCTGCTCACCAAGAATTCCTTCATCGACGAGATCCGCAAGCAATATGTGGTCACCGCTCGCGCCAAGGGCCTGACCGAGGGCCGCGTGCTCTACGGCCATGTCTTCCGCAATGCGATGCTGATCGTGATCGCGGGCCTGCCCGGCGCCTTCATCTCCGCCTTCTTCACCGGCGCGCTGCTCATCGAGACGATCTTCTCGCTCGATGGCCTCGGCAAGATGGGTTATGACGCGGTGCTGAAGCGCGACTATCCGATCGTCTTCGGCACGCTCTACATCTTCTCGCTGATGGGCCTCGTCATCGGCCTCCTGTCCGACCTCATCTATACATGGGTCGATCCGCGGATCGACTTCGACAAGCGGGAGGTCTGACCCATGGCCGCCGCCACCGGAAAACCCCGGCTCAGCCCGATCAACCAGCGACGGCTGCAAAATTTCAAGGCCAACAAGCGCGGCTACTGGTCGTTCTGGATCTTCATGGTCCTGTTCGTCCTCAGCCTGTTCGCCGAATTCATCGCCAACGACAAGCCGGTCCTCGCCTCCTACAAGGGCGAGATCCTGTTCCCCGTGCTGGTGGACTATCCCGAGGAGAAGTTCGGCGGCTTCTATGCCATCACCGACTACCGGTCGGATCTCATCCGGGACGAGATCAACGCCAATGGCTGGATGATCTGGCCGCCGATCCGCTATTCCTATTCCACGGCGAGCTCCAATATCCCGACATCGGCGCCCACCAGGCCGTGGTGGCTGATGTCGAAGGACGAGGTCTGCTCCGGCTATCCGCAGGGTGACGCCGACCCCGGCTGCACGCTCGGCAATCTCAACTGGCTCGGCACCGACGACGGCGCGCGCGACGTGCTGGCGCGGGTCATTTACGGTTTCCGCATCTCGGTTCTCTTCGGGCTGGCGCTCACGCTGCTCTCCTCGGTGGTGGGTGTCGGAGCCGGAGCCGTCCAGGGCTTCTTCGGCGGCGCCGTCGACCTCCTGATGCAGCGCTTCATCGAGATCTGGTCGTCGATGCCGGTGCTCTATATCCTGATGATCCTCGCGGCCGTGCTGCCGCCCGGCTTCTTCATCCTGCTCTTCATCCTGCTGCTCTTCTCCTGGACCGGCCTCGTCGGCGTCGTCCGCGCCGAGTTCC
>JAGRLJ010000172.1:2640-8304 GCA_020441805.1 Rhizobiaceae bacterium | reverse complement strand
CACCGGCCATCTCTGGTTCGCCAAGCAGCTCGTCGAGGAAGGCCTGATCGAGGACCCGGTGCTGATCCAGCTCTGCATGGGCATTCCCTGGGGCGCGCCCGACGACCTCAACACCTATATGGCCATGGTCAACAACGTGCCGTCCAGCTGGACCTTCTCGGCCTTCTCGATCGGCCGCAACGCACTCGCCTATCCGGCCGCCGCCATCCTTGCCGGCGGCAATGTCCGTGTCGGGCTGGAAGACAATCTCTATATCGGCAAAGGCCAGTTCGCGACCAACGGGCAACTTGTCGAGAAAGCGGTCGGCATCATCGAGAATATGGGCGCCCGCGTCATCGGCCCGGCCGAGGTGCGCGAGAAGCTGAAGCTCAAGAAGCGCTAAGGCGGGCTCCATCCCTCGCCAGATGCGCCCAGATGCTCGGCTTCGCTTGGCGCGGGCTTGCTATCCTCCCCCAAGAGGAGAGCTAGGAGCGGCCACGGGCACCGTCCCGCCCGGGGCGAGAGAGCGTCACGAGTTTACCCCTCCCCTTGTGGGAGGGGATACGAAGGCCGGCCAGGTTGAGCGAACCCCTGCCGGAATTGGTGAGGCGCAATCGCCGCCCGATGGTCGGCAAGCAAGATTTTCGAGGTAATCCAATGAGCAAAATCCAGAAGGCGGCCTGCATCGGCGGCGGCGTGATCGGCGGAGCCTGGGCGGCCCGCTTCGTGCTCGCCGGCATCGACACGGCGATGTTCGACCCCCATCCCGAAGCCGAGCGCATCGTCGGCGAAGTCATGGCCAATGCCGAGCGCGCCTACGGCCTGCTGACCATGGCGCCGCTGCCGAAGAAGGGCAGGCTCACCTTCGTCAAGACCATCGAGGAAGCCGTCGAGGGCGCCGACTGGATCCAGGAAAGCGTGCCCGAACGCATCGAACTCAAGCGCAACGTCATCACCCAGATCGACGCCGCCGCCGACCCCGAGGCGCTGATCGGTTCCTCGACCTCGGGCATCATGCCGACCGAATTGCAGCGCGATATGAGGCATCCCGAGCGCATGTTCGTGGCCCATCCCTATAACCCGGTCTATCTGCTTCCGCTCGCCGAGCTGGTTGGCGGCGAAAAGACCGCGCCGGCGACCCTGGAGGAAGCCAAGGCCCGGCTCGCGCCAATCGGCATGAAAGGCGTGATCCTCAAGAAGGAGATCGAGGCCTTCGTCGGCGACCGCCTGCTCGAAGCCGTCTGGCGCGAGGGCCTGTGGCTGATCAAGGACGATATCTGCGACACCGAGACGCTGGACGACGTGATCCGCTATTCCTTCGGCATGCGTTGGGCGCAGATGGGCATGTTCGAGACTTATCGCATCGCCGGCGGCGAAGCCGGCATGCGCCATTTCATCGCCCAGTTCGGCCCGTGCCTCTCCTGGCCCTGGACCAAGCTGATGGATGTGGTGGACCTCGACGACGCGCTGGTCGACAAGATCGCCAGCCAGTCGGACGCGCAGTCGGGCGCCTACGGTTTCCGCGAGCTCGAACGCATCCGAGACGAAAACCTCGTCGGCATCATGCAGACGCTCAAAGGCTCGAACGGCGGCGAGGGCTGGGGCGCGGGCAAACTGCTCTCCGAATTCGAAAAGCATCTCTGGGCGAATGCGCCCAAGCCGGATGCCAGGCCCGGCAAGGAGCCGCTGAAGCTGCTGGACGTCAAGGTCAATCCGTCCTGGGTCGACTATAACGGCCATATGACCGAATTCCGCTACAACCAGTGCTTCGCCGACAGCGCGGATGCGCTGCTGCGGCTGATCGGCGTCGACATGGACTATGTCGCGGCCGGCCACAGCTATTACACGGTCGAAGCCCACAACCAGTGGCTCGACGAAGCCAAGCTCGGCGACGCCCTTGAGGTGACCGGCCAGATCCTGCCTTCCGACGGCAAGAAGATCCACACATTCATGTGGCTTCGCCGCGCCTCCGACGGCGCTCTGCTCGCGACCTGCGAGCATCTGATGCTGCATGTCTCGTCCAGGGAAGGCAAGGTCGTGCCACCGCTGCCCGAGGTGCTGGCGAAATTCAGGCCGCTCGCCGATGCGCATGCGGGGCTGGCGCCGCCGGAAAATGCCGGCCGGGTCGTGGGGCAGAAAAAGGTTTGAATTGAATATGTGGATTACCCCCTCTGCCCTGCCGGGCGGAGGGGGGCACGGCATCCTCCCAACTCCAGGAGAGAACAATGAATTTCGGACTGACCGAAGAGCAGGACATGATCGTCAACACCGTGCGGAGCTTCGTGGAAACGGAGATCTATCCGCTGGAAGACGAGGTCGAGAAGCTCGGCTACGTGCCCGACGAAATGGGCAGGGAGCTTGCGCAGAAGGTCAAGGACCTCGGCTTCTTCGGCTGCAACATGCCCGAAGACGTCGGCGGCGCCGGCCTCGACCACCTGACCTTCGCGCTGGTCGAACGGGAACTCGGCCGCGGCTCCATGGCGCTCACCGTCTTCTTCGGCCGCCCCTCCGGCATCCTGATGGGCTGCAATGCCGAGCAGCGCGAAAAATACCTGATCCCGGCGACCAAGGGCGAGAAATTCGACGCGCTCGCCATGACCGAGCCCGGCGCCGGCTCCGACGTGCGCGGCATGAAGACCTTCGCCCGAAAGGATGGCGACGACTGGATCGTCAACGGCACCAAGCATTTCATCAGCCATGCCAATATCGCCGATTTCGTGATCGTTTTCATTGCCACCGGCGAGGAACAGACACCGCGCGGGCCCAAGAAGCTGATCACCTGCTTCCTCGTCGATCGCGGCACGCCGGGCTTCGAGATCCGCGAGGGTTACAACTCCGTCTCGCATCGCGGCTACAAGAACTGCGTCCTCAATTTCGACGATTGCCGCCTGTCCTCGGCGCAGATTCTCGGCGAGGTGCATAAGGGTTTCGATCTCGCCAATGACTGGCTCTACGGCACCCGCCTCACCGTCGCCGCCAATTGCGTCGGCCGCGCCCGCCGCGTCTTCGACATGTGCGTGCCCTATGCCGCCGAGCGCAAGCAGTTCGGCAAGCCGATCGGCGCCAACCAGGGCGTATCCTTCAAGCTCGCCGACATGATCACCGAGATCGACGCCGCCGACTGGCTGACGCTGCACGGCGCCTGGCTGCTCGACCAGAAGAAGCCGTCGAACCGCGAGATCGCCTCCGCCAAGCTCTATGCATCCGAAATGCTCGCCCGCGTCACCGACCAGGCGATCCAGATCTATGGCGGCATGGGCCTGATGGACGACCTGCCGCTGGCCCGCTTCTGGCGCGATGCACGGGTGGAGCGGATCTGGGACGGCACCAGCGAGATCCAGCGGCATATCATCAGCCGCGACCTGCTCAGGCCGTTCGGCGCGTGACGTGATGGTCGCCACCCGGCTCGCCCCCTCCTGGCCTATCGGCGAGAGGGGGGTATTTCGAGGAATGCACATATGAAAACCCTTTCGCCCAACTCCCTCTCCCGCCTGATCCGCCCGAAATCCATCGCGGTCTTCGGCGGCAAGGAAGCCGGCCGCGTCGTCGAGCAGTGCAGGAAGATGGGATACAAGGGCGAGATCTGGCCGGTGCATCCGACCAGGGACGAGGTCCATGGCTACAGAACCTATCGCTCGGTCGCCGACCTGCCGTCGGCACCGGACGCCGCCTTTGTCGGCGTCAACCGCAACCTGACCATCGACATCATGCGCGAACTCCGGGAACGCGGCGCGGGCGGCGCGATCTGCTACGCCTCGGGCTTTTCCGAGGCGGTCGCGGAACTGCCCGACGGTCCGGAGCTCCAGGCAAAGCTTGTGGAGGCGGCCGGCGACATGGCCGTTGTCGGCCCCAATTGCTACGGCTTCATCAACATGCTCGACGGCGCGCTCCTCTGGCCCGACCAGCATGGCATGATCCGCACCGAGCGCGGCGTCGCCGTCCTGACGCAGAGCTCCAACATCGCCTGCAACATTTCCATGCAGATGCGCGGCCTTCCCCTCGCCTATCTGATGACCGCCGGCAACCAGGCGCAGACCGGCCTCTCGGCGCTGGCCGTCGCCGCATTGGAGGACCCGCGCGTCACCGCCGTCGGCCTGCATATCGAGGGCTTCGACGACATCGAGACGCTGGAACTGCTCGGCCGCCGCGCCCGCGATCTGAAGAAGCCCGTCGTGGCCCTCAAGATGGGAAAGTCGGAAGCCGCCCAGAAAGCGACCGTCTCCCATACCGCCTCGCTCGCCGGCAATGACAAGGTGTCGGGCGCGGTCCTCGAACGCCTCGGCATCGGCCGCGTCGACTCGCTGCCCGCGCTTCTGGAAACGCTGAAGCTGCTGCATGTCGCAGGCCCGCTCGCCTCGAACGAGATTTCCTCGATGAGCTGCTCGGGCGGCGAGGCCTCGCTGATCGCCGACTCGGCCGTCGGCCGCAAGGTCATCTTCCGCGACCTGAAGCCCGAACAGCTTCCGGTGCTGCGCGAAACGCTCGGCCAGATGGTCACGCTTTCGAACCCGCTCGATTACCATACCTTCGTCTGGGGCAACGGCGCGAAGCAGACCACGGCTTTCTCCGCGATGATGCGGGGCGACTATGCCCTCAACCTCGTCATCCTCGACTTCCCGCGTTCCGACCGCTGCGATGCGGCCGACTGGATGACCACGGTCGATGCCATCATCGCCGCCCATAAGGCGACCGGCGCCAATGCCGGCGTCGTCGCCTCCATGGGCGAGAACCTGCCGGAGGATGTCGCGCTCACGCTGGTCGCCAATGGCGTCACCCCTTTCATGGGCATCGACGAAGCGCTGGTCGCCGCCGAGACGGCGCATGCGATCCATCAGGCCTGGACGGCGGCCGCATCCGCGCCGCTGCTCAAAACAACCGTGTCGGAAGGCGAGGCGGTGACGTTGAGCGAACACGGCTCCAAGGAAGCGCTCAAGCCATTCGGCCTGCCGGTTCCCGACGGACGGCATGTCACGACCGCCGGGGAAGCCGCACGCGCCGCATCGGAGATCGGTTTCCCCGTCGCGTTGAAGGGCTCGGGCGTCGCCCACAAGACCGAGGCCGGCGCGGTGAAGCTGAACCTCAAATCCGAGGCCGAAGTGCTGGAAGCCGCGAAGGCCATGGCCAGCGTGGCGAAAGGCTATCTCGTCGAGAAGATGGCGGCGAAGCCCGTCGCCGAACTGATCGTCGGCGCGCTCCGCGATCCCGTCGCCGGCCCCGTGCTGACCATCGGTGCCGGCGGCATACTGGTCGAATTGATGGACGATTCGGCGATCGTCACGCTGCCGGCGACCAAGACGGACATCCGCAAGGCGATCGAAGGGCTGAAGATCACCAAGCTGCTCAACGGCTATCGCGGACAGGCCAGGGGCGATATCGCGGCGCTGGTCGATGCGGTTTTCGCGGCTGGAGAGTTCGTGATCGCCAAGGGCGCCGACATCGAGGAGCTGGATATCAATCCGCTGATGGTGCTGCCGGAAGGACAAGGTGTTGTCGCTGCGGATGCGCTGGTGCGGATGCGCGTGAAGTAGGAAAGATCCTGCTCCTCCCAAAAGGAGGTAGCTTTGGGCAGAGCGGGCGTCACGGTCTCGACGTCATCCTCGGGCTTGTCCCGAGGATCTGGTGAGTCGGAGGCATGCGGGACGGTCGAGTGGTCGGTTACTGTACCAGATCCTCGGGACAAGCCCG
>JAGRLJ010000172.1:1493-2549 GCA_020441805.1 Rhizobiaceae bacterium | reverse complement strand
GACACCCCCATCAAAACCCGCCGCGAGGGCGGGATTCTCGAAGTCACCATCGACCGCCCCAAGGCCAACGCGATCGACCTGATAACATCGCGCATCATGGGCAAGATCTTCCAGGACTTCCGCGACGACGACACGCTGCGCGTCGCCATCGTGACCGGTTCCGGCCCAAAATTCTTCTGCCCCGGCTGGGACCTCAAGGCGGCCGCCACCGGCGATGCGGTCGATGGCGATTACGGCGTCGGCGGTTTCGGCGGCATGCAGGAACTGCGCGACCTGAACAAGCCGATCATCGCCGCGATCAACGGCATCTGCTGCGGCGGCGGTCTCGAAATCGCGCTCTCGACCGACATGATCCTCGCCGCCGAACACGCGACCTTCGCGCTGCCTGAGATCCGGTCCGGCACAGTCGCCGACGCCGCCTCGATCAAATTGCCCAAGCGCATCCCCTACCACATCGCCATGGACATGCTGCTGACCGGCCGATGGCTGGACGCGGAAGAGGCACACCGCTGGGGCTTCGTCAACGAGATCGTCGCCGCCGACAAGCTGATGGAACGCGCCTGGGAGCTCGCCCGCCTGCTCGAAAGCGGCCCGCCGCTCGTCTATGCCGCGATCAAGGAAGTCGTGCGCGAGGCCGAGGGCAGCAAGTTCCAGGATACGATGAACAAGATCACCCGGCGTCAGCTCAAGACGGTGGACGTGCTTTACGGCAGCGAGGACAATCTCGAAGGCGCGCGCGCCTTTGCCGAGAAGCGCGATCCGGTGTGGAAGGGACGATAACGGATCGGGGTGCCGCGAAGGCTCTCGCGGAACGCAACCCTATCCGAATTTCGCCCCCTCATGCTCTCCGAGTCGTGGCGACGGCTTATCCAGCGCCAGCGGCGTGCCCGAAAAGGTGATCGGCGTCCTGATTCCCGGCACGCCGCCCGGCGCGATCTTCATGCCGCGATGGACGAATTGCGGATCGGCGAAGACGTCGGCCACCGTATTGATCGGTCCCGCCGGCACGCCGGCCTTTTCGAGCGCGGCGAGCAGGTCGTCGCGCGTCCAGCCCTT
>JAGRLJ010000172.1:0-1360 GCA_020441805.1 Rhizobiaceae bacterium | reverse complement strand
CAGGCGACGATGAGATGACCGTCGGCCACGGCAAAGGTCTGGTAGGGCGCGATATTGGGATGAGCATTGCCGAGCCGCTTCGGCGCCACGCCGGAGGCCAGGAAATTCATCGCCTGGTTGGCGAGCACGCCGGTCATGCAGTCGAAGAGCGCCATGTCGATATATTGACCTTCGCCGGTGCGCGCCCGAGCGATCAGCGCCGACTGGACGGCAATGGTCGAATAGAGGCCGGTGAAGATATCGGCGAAGGCGACGCCGATCTTCTGCGGCTCGCGGTCGGGCTCGCCGGTCAGGTCCATGATCCCGCCCATGCCCTGGATCATGAAATCATAACCGGCGCGCGGCGCATAGGGTCCGTCCTGGCCGAAGCCGGTGACCGAGCAATAGATGAGGCGCGGATTGACCGTCTTCAGGCTCTCGTAGTCGAGCCCGTATTTTTTCAGGCCGCCGACCTTGAAATTCTCGATCAGCACATCGGCCTCGCGCGCGAGGTCGAGCACCAGCGCCCGGCCCTCCTCCGCGGTAAAATCGGCGGTGACGGAACGCTTGCCCCGGTTGCAGGCATGGAAATAGGCCGCCGTCCTCTCCCCCTCGCGCTCGATCCAGGGCGGTCCCCATTTACGGGTATCGTCGCCCTCGGGGCTCTCGACCTTGATGACGTCGGCGCCGAGATCGGCAAGCGCCTGGCCGCACCAGGGACCTGCGAGAATACGGGCGAGTTCGAGCACCTTGATACCGGCAAGCGGGCTTTCAGCGGTCATTTTGGCGGGACCTCAGGATGTGGATGAGCGGGAAAAGGGCGAACAGGACCTGTCCGGCGAGCCCAACAAGTCTCGGCGTCGAGAGATCGCCCCAATAGACGAGAACGTTGTCGACATAGGAGAGAGGACCGGGGAAGCCCGCCAATGCGCTCTCGGCGAGTTGCAGCAGCAGGAAGGAGGCAAGGCCGATCTCCACGCCCTGTTCGCGCGTCAGGCCCCGGCCCGGAAATATCCGCGACGCCACGAGCCAGCAAAGCGCCAGCATCGGCGGCACTTCGATGACGACGGCCGCGAGTTCGCCCACAACCGGCGCCAGGAACAGGATGCGCAGCGCGCCGAGCGCGAAACCCAGGGCAAAGACGATGGCCGCGTAGAGCGCCGCGAAGCGGAAGATCACGACCATCGCCGAGTGGCCTCAGAAGAAGGCCTGGATACCGGTCTGCGCCCGGCCGAGGATCAGTGCATGAACGTCATGCGTGCCCTCGTAGGTATTGACGGTTTCGAGGTTCTGGGCGTGACGCATCACATGATATTCGATCTGGATGCCGTTGCCGCCATGCATGTCGCGCGCCTGGCGGGCGATGTCCAGCGCCTTGCCG
>JAGRLJ010000171.1 GCA_020441805.1 Rhizobiaceae bacterium | reverse complement strand
ACGTCCTCGCCCTGGGCATTGACGAGGAACTCGCCATAGAGCTCCCTCGCGCCGGTGGACGGGTTGCGGGTGAAGGCGACGCCGGTCGCGGAAGAATTGCCGAGATTGCCGAACACCATGGCCTGGATCGTGACCGCCGTGCCCCAGTCGGGCGGAATATTGTGCATGGCGCGATAGGCGATGGCGCGCGGATTCATCCAGCTCAGGAAGATCGCGCCGACAGCGCCCCAGAGCTGGGCCATCGGATCCTGCGGAAAGACCTCGCCCGCCTCGTCGGCCAGCATTTCCTTGTAGCGGGCGACAATGCCCTGCCACTCCTCGGCGGTGACGTCGGGATCGAGCTCCCGCCCGAGCCGCGCCTTCTCGTCCTCCAATATCTCCTCGAAGACATCCTGCCCGAGGCCCATGACGACGCCGCCATACATTTCGATGAAGCGGCGATAGGAATCCCAGGCGAAACGCGGATCGTCCGTATCCTCGGCCAGTGCGCCGACCGTCTCGTCGTTCAGGCCGAGATTGAGCACGGTATCCATCATGCCCGGCATCGAGACACGGCTGCCCGAGCGCACCGCGAGCAGGAGCGGACGCGACTTGCCGCCGAACTTGCGGCCGGTCGTGTCCTCGAGGCGTTGCAGGCCTTCGACCACGGCGGCCTTGAGGCCGTCGGGAAAGGTCCTGCCATGCTGGAAGAAATGGTTGCAGGCATCGGAAACGATCGTCATGCCGGGCGGAACCGGCAGGCCGAGGCTCGACATCTCCGCGAGATTGGCGCCCTTGCCGCCGAGCTTCTCATGAAGGCTGGCGCGGCCATCGGCCTTGCCGCCGCCGAATGCATAAACCCACCTGGTCATTCCGGCCCTCTCCCCCCGCGCGGACGATGACAGTTTCGCTAGCCTTATCCTATTGCAGATATTTTGAAAATACGTGCGACCGAGAAAATTGCTGCATCGCAGCAACACCCGAGACTAAGGCGCGTGGTCGCGTATCTCGACGCGCAGGATACGGCCCGTCGCCGCGAAGGCGACGATCTCCTCGCCCGCCCGGCGGAGCACGTCCTTCGTCAGGCGATTGGTCGCGACGAGGTTCCACACCGAGCGCGCGCGGCTTTCGTCCAGTCGTTCCACGATGCTGTCCGTCGACACCTGGTCTGGATAGAGGTCGAAATAACGGCGAAAGCCCGCCATGATGGCGTCGCGTCCCTCGACCACGCCGCCGAGCCCGCCCGACTCGTAGACGGCGTCCTCGGCGAACATCGCCGCGATGGCGGGAAAGTCCAGAGCGTCGATCGCGGCGTGATAGGCGACGAGCCGGTCGACGGGATCGAAGGCCATCACAGCAATCCGAAGCTCCTGAGATCCTCGTCGAGCTTTTCCGGCCCGATATATTGCACGGCGTTCCAGCCATGCGCACGGGCCGCCTGGACGTTCGGCAGGGAGTCGTCGATGAAGAAGGTCGCCTTCGGATCGAGGCCGAAAGTGCCGGTATGGGCCTCGTAGATGGCGGGATCGGGCTTGATCAGCCCGACGCGGGCCGAGACGGTCACGCCGCGCGGCCTGGTGAGGAAGGGGAAGATCCCGCAGGCCTGATCGAAGGTATCGTCGGCGAAATTGGTCAGCAGCGTCACGTCGCGCCCTTCGGCGATCAGCCGCTCCAGGTGATCGACGCTCGCCTGGTAGGGATGCGACACCATTTCGTGCCAATGCTCGCGGAAGCCGCGGATATTATGCGCATGGCCGGGGAATTTCGCGATCAGCGCTTCCTCCGCCTCCCGCCAGGTCCGGCCCCGGTCCTGCTCGACGTTCCAGTCATGGGTGCAGACATTGTCGAAGAACCATCTGCGCTCCTCCGCGTCCGGAATGAGACGGGAAAAGGGAATATCGGGATCGTAGTGGATCAGGACCTTGCCGATGTCGAAGACGATATGGCGAATATTGGCGGGCATCGGCTTGCTTTCAATCTGATGTCTTGAACGCGGTGGGAATAGCCGCGCTGATTGCTTTTTTCATGACGGTTGGCAAGGCCTCGCCGTCAAGATTTGCGACCGGCACCCAGAAGCCGTCGTCGGAAGCCGGGGACCCAACCGCTCCCCCGGCCCCGGCGTCCGCCACATCCGCCCGATAGACCGAAAGCCGGAGCTCGAAATGGGTGAAGACATGGGTGACGGTGCCGCAGGGTTTCCAGCCGGCGGCGAAGGGCGCATGCTCCGGCCCCGCGCCGCCGTCGCGGCGGGAGGTCCAGCCGGTCGTCGGCACCTCGGACATGCCGCCGAGCAGGCCTTCGGGCGGACGCTTGCGCAGGAGCACGGCGCCCCGACGATCGATCGCGACATAGGCGCCGCCCAGCCGCACCGGCTTGGCCTTCCTGTCCGCCTTCACTGGATAGAGTTCCGGATCGCCCTCGGCGAGCGCCCGGCACGCGCCGCGCCAGGGACAGAGCGCGCAGGCCGGCCGCTTCGGCGTGCAGATCGTGGCGCCGAGATCCATCGTCGCCTGGGCGAAATCGCCCGGCCGGTCCACGGGCGCCAGCGTCGCGAGATGGCCGCGCAGGATCGGCTTCGCGCCGGGAAGCGCCTCCTCGACGCGGAAGAGGCGGGAAATCACCCGCTCGACATTGCCGTCCATCACAGGCACCGGCTCGTCGAAGGCAATGGCCGCGATGGCGGCGGACGTGTAGTCGCCGATGCCGGGCAGCGCGCGGAGCGCGGCGGCGGTTTCCGGAAACCGGCCGCCGTGATCGCGGGCGACGGCCTCGGCGCATTTCTTGAGGTTGCGCGCCCGGGCATAGTAGCCGAGGCCGGCCCAGGCCTTCATCACGTCCTCGGCATCGGCGGCGGCGAGATCCTCGACGCGCGGCCAGAGCCGGACGAACTTCTCGAAATAGGCCTTCACCGCCGCAACCGTGGTCTGCTGGAGCATGACCTCGGAGAGCCAGACGTGATAGGGGTCGTTGATCGCGCCCGCCGCCCGCATGTCGGGCGTCACCCGCCAGGGCAGATCGCGGCGATGGCGGTCGTACCAGGCGAGGAGAGCCTTTGCGTCGGGAGGTGTGTTCAAGCGGCACCTCCGCGATGAAAACGGCCGCGTTGCGGAAAAGCGTCATGCAGGGTATGAATCATACCTCCTAGCTAGCAACCTTCCGGCGCGCGGAAAACCCATGTCTTCGTTCCATCGCAGGGGCGCCTTCCAGATCGCTGAAGCCGCCAACGGACTGATCGACCCGGTGCTGCAACGCAAGGCCGGGATCAACACGGCATTGATCGGGAGCTGGGACGAGATCGCCGGCGGCGATTTCGCCGACTGTTCACGGCCCGAGCGGATCACCTGGCCGCGGCGCAATGCCGACCGGCGGGGCGAAGCCGGCGGCATGGAACCGGGCGTGCTGACCGTTGCCTGCGAGGGTTCGCGCGCCCTTTTCCTCGCCCATGCCCAGGGCGAACTGATCCAGCGCATCAACGGTTTTTTCGGCTTTCCCGCCATCCGCCAGGTCAGGATCGTGCAGAAACCGGTGACGCCGCGGGGGCGGCCGCGCCGCAGGCTCCGGCCACTGTCGGCCGGCGAGAAGGACCATATTGCCGGCCTCACCGCCGAGATCGAGAGCGAACCGCTCAAGGCCGCGCTCGAACGGCTCGGCCGGGCGGTCTATGGCAGCCGCAAACGCTGAGAATTACGCTTTCGTCATGTTCCGGGCGCGGCCATGCGAAGGTCACATTTCTTTGAAGTCATGGGATGGACGAGAACTTGCGGGAGCCCGAGGCAAGGTATATCCCAGCTTGCACGAACCCGCCCGCTGTCCGATGGAGACAATATGCAGCTTACCCGCAAAGAATTCCTGAAGTTCCTGGCCGCCGGAACCGCCGTCGCGGCGATCGGCCTGCCGCTCTCCCCCGCATTCGCGCAGGAGGCGCCGAAGCCCGAGGGAAGCGTCGATGTCGAGAAGCTGATGGCGCCCGGCCCGCTGCCGGAAATGTCGATCGGCAAGGCCGACGCGCCGGTGACCATCGTCGAATATATGTCGATGACCTGCCCGCATTGCGCGCGCTTCCATGCCGAGACCTTCGAGGGCATCAAGGAGAAATATGTCGATACCGGCAAGGCGCGCTTCGTCCTTCGCGAATTCCCACTCGACAACAAGGCGACGGCGGCCATCATGCTGGCGCGCTGCGCGCCGGAGGGACAATATTTCCCGCTGGTCTCGGCGCTGTTCAAGAGCCAGATGACCTGGGCCACGGCCACCGATGCGCGCGGCGCGCTGCTACAGATCGCCAAACTCGCCGGTTTTACACAGGAGAGCTTCGAGGCCTGCTTGACGAACCAGAAACTTCTGGATGATGTGCTCAAGGTGCGCGAAGCCGGCGGCAAGGAATTCGGTGTCGATTCCACGCCCACCTTCTTCATCAACGGCCAGCGCTATGCCGGGGAAATGAGCGTTGCAGAAATGTCGGCCATCATCGACGCCGCGGCAAAATAGGATTTCCGCCCGCAACCGCGAAGGCGGCAGCCGCGCGCTGTCGCCTTTTTACATTTCCGGCGCGGGCCTGGGCGCGCGCTTCCTTGCCCTGACGGGTAGAGGGAAGGACCGGGGAGCCGGCGCCGCGACGAGGCCCGCCCCATGAAATTCACCCGGCTGCGCCTCACCGGCTTCAAATCCTTCGTCGAACCCTCCGAATTCCTGATCGAGCCGGGACTGACCGGCGTGGTCGGCCCGAACGGCTGCGGGAAATCCAACCTCGTCGAGGCGCTGCGCTGGGTGATGGGGGAGAATTCCTACAAGAACATGCGCGCATCGGGCATGGACGACGTGATCTTCTCCGGCTCCGGCCAGCGCCCGTCGCGCAATTCGGCCGAGGTCGGCCTGTTCATCGACAATTCCGACCGCACGGCGCCCGCCGCCTTCAACGATGCCGACGAATTGCAGGTGACGCGGCGCATCGAGCGCGAACAGGGCTCGGTCTACCGCATCAACGGCAAGGAGGCGCGCGCCCGGGACGTGCAGCTTCTCTTCGCCGACGCCTCGACCGGGGCGCGGTCGCCGGCCATGGTGGGCCAGGGCCGGATCGGCGAGCTCATCCAGGCCAAGCCCCAGGCGCGGCGGCAACTGCTCGAAGAGGCCGCCGGCATTTCCGGCCTGCATTCGCGGCGGCACGAGGCGGAACTGAGGCTCAAGGCGGCGGAGACCAATCTCGAACGGCTCGAGGACGTCACCGCCACGCTGTCCGCGCAGATCGAGAGCCTGAAGCGTCAGGCCCGGCAGGCCAACCGCTACAAGACCCTGTCGGCGGCGCTGCGCGCCGAGGAAGCCAAGCTTCTCCATATCCGCTGGGCGCAGGCCAGGAGCGCCGAGGGCGAGGCGGAAAGCGTCCTGAACCAGACCACGAACACGGTTGCCGAACGCGCCCAGGCGCAGATGGAGGCCGCGAAGAACCAGGCCGTTCAGGGCCTGCGCATGCCGGAACTCCGCGAGGCGGAGGCCAGGGCCGCGGCCGCGCTGCAACGGCTGTCGATCGCGCGCGGCCAGCTCGAGGACGACATGCGCCGGCTCGAAACCCGTCGGCAGGAGATCGAGCGCCGCATCACCCAGCTCGCCGCCGATATCGAACGCGAAAGGCAGCTCGTCGCCGGCAATGCCACGATCCTCGAACGGCTCGACCAGGAAGACGCCGAACTGCGCGAGGCGCTGGAAAATGCCGCCGAACGCGCCGCCGAGCGCGCCGAGGCGCTGGCCGCCGCGAGCGCCGAAGCCGCCGAGGCCGAGGAGAGAATGCAGGCGCTGACGGCCGAGCGCGCCGAGGCCGCCGCCGGCCGCCAGCAATTCGAGCGCGTCCTCTCCGATCTCGGCCAGCGCCGCCTCCGCCTCGACCGGCAGGCCGCCGAGGCGCGCGACGACCTTTCTGGCGTGGCGGCGAAGCTCGCCGCCCTGCCCGATCCCGCCGAGAAGGAAGCCGAACTCGAAGCCGCCGGAATCGCCCATGCCGACGGCGAACGCGCGCTGATGCAGGCTGAACGGGCGCTCGCCGAGGCACGCGCGGCACAGCAGGACGCCCGCAAGCCGGTCGAGGATGCACGCGGCCGGCTTCGGACCATCGAAACGGAAGCCGCCACGATTTCGCGTATGCTCGCCGCATCGACCGTCGGCCATACCCCGGCGGCGGAGCGGATCGAAACCGATCCCGGCTTCGAAACGGCGCTCGGCGCGGTGCTCGGCGACGATCTCGATTCGGCGCTCGATCCGGCCGCGTCCGCCTTCTGGGCCATGCCGGGGGATGCCGGCGCCGACCCCGCCCTGCCGCGGGAGGCGATACCGCTTGCCGGCCATGTC
>JAGRLJ010000170.1 GCA_020441805.1 Rhizobiaceae bacterium | reverse complement strand
CTGCCTCCAGGCGCCGCTGATCATCGCCAATGCGCCGGAAAGCTGGCTTTCGGCGCTTTTCGCGCTCGAATATTCCGGTCTCTTCCGGAGGCTGCTGCCTTTCCTCGGCGCGCGTCGCCAGCCCATGCCGCTCGGTGGAACGTCGAACCATTTCCGGACCGCCGTCCTGCGCGAGGTCGGCGCCTGGGATCCCTATAACGTCACCGAGGATGCCGATCTCGGAATGCGGCTTTACCGCCTGGGCTATCGCGCCGAGACGCTGACCCGCTATACGGTGGAGGATGCGCCGACGGAACGGTCGGTCTGGCTCGGCCAGCGCAGCCGGTGGTTCAAGGGCTGGATGCAGACCTGGCTGGTGTCCATGCGCCACCCTGTCCGGCTGATGCAGGAACTCGGTCCGTTCGGGACAATGATGTTCCATGTCCTGGTCACGGGCATGCTCGTCGCCGCGCTCGGCCATCCGCTCGTCATCGTCTTCCTGTCCATGACGGTATGGAAGCTGTTCTTCGTGCCGCATGGGACGAATTTCGAGATCGTCATGTTCGTGCTCGACTGGTTCAACCTTCTCCTGGCCTATACCGTCTTCATGCGGCTCGGCTGGCAGGCGATGGGAAGAAACGAGCGTGGCCGCATCGGCCCCGCATGGTGCTACATACCGGCCTATTGGCTGCTGATGTCGCTCGCGGCCTGGCGCGCGGCAATCGAGCTCTACCGCAAGCCGTTCTTCTGGAACAAGACGCCGCACAAGCCATCGTCCGGATTGCAGATTTCCGTTGATCAGCCGGCATGCCGGGCTGTTGGCGATTGACAACCGGCCGTTTCGGCGCTCTCCGTTGCAACGGGGACGCTATTCAGGGAGAGCACTTCATGATGAAAAAACTGGTTGCCGAATTCATCGGCACGTTCTGGCTCGTTTTCGGAGGTTGCGGCAGTGCCGTGATCGCCGCGGCCTTTCCCGATCTCGGGATCGGCTTTATCGGCGTCGCCTTCGCGTTCGGCCTGACCGTTCTGACCATGGCCTACGCCGTCGGCGGCATTTCCGGCGGTCATTTCAATCCGGCCGTCTCGGTCGGGCTCGCGGCGGCGGGGCGGTTTCCGGCCTCAAATCTCGCAGGCTATATCATCGCGCAGGTGATCGGCGCGATCCTTGCCGCGGCCGTGCTCTATCTGATCGCGAGCGGCAAGGCGGGCTGGGTGCCCGGCGGTTTTGCGTCCAACGGTTATGGCGAGCATTCGCCCGGCGGCTATTCGATGCTGTCGGCCTTCATCGCCGAGGCGCTGCTGACCTTCATGTTCCTCTGGATCATCCTGGGCACGACCCATGGCCGCGCGCCGGTCGGTTTCGCGCCGATGGCGATCGGCCTCGGTCTGACGCTGATCCATCTGATCTCGATCCCGCTGACCAACACCTCGGTCAATCCCGCGCGCTCCACCGGACCGGCGCTGTTCGCCGAGGGCGGCTGGGCGCTGGGGCAGCTCTGGCTGTTCTGGGTGGCGCCGATCGTCGGCGCGGCTATCGCCGGTGTGGCATGGAAGGCGCTGGGCGAGACGGATTGATCCTGAAATGACAGACGGCCGGTGGAAGCCGGCCGCCTGTCAAGCCGGTTGGTCGGTGATCTCAAGCCTGCGCTTGATGCGATCGATCTCGTCCGTCAACCGGTCGATCCGAGCCTCCAGATGCACGGTATTCTCCGCATCAGACGCCCGATCGCGGCGCAGCGGAGCAATCGACATCTCAATGCGATCGGACCGTGACCGCGTTCGCGAAGCATATCCTGCATGTCTCCGCGCGAGGCGCACGGATGCTCAGGGACAAGATGTGTAGGATCGCCGGCCATGGATGGAACTGCTTAAAGGATGACGTCCTTAAAATAAGCGCCTCTCGAAGATTTGCAAATCAGAACAGGAAATACCGCTGCGCCATCGGCAGCACCGTCGCCGGTTCGCAGGTAAGCAGCATGCCGTCGGCGCGAACCTCGTAGGTTTCGGGATCGACCTCGACATGCGGGGTGAGGTCGTTGAGGATCATCGACTTCTTGGAAATCCCGCCGCGGGTGTTCCTGACCGCCACCATCTCCTTCTCCGAACCGATCTCCTGTCGCAGGCCGGTATCGAGCGCGGCCTGGCTCACGAAGGTGATGGACGAGGATGTCCGCGCCTTGCCGTAAGCGCCGAACATGGGACGGTAATGCACCGGCTGCGGCGTGGGGATTGAGGCGTTCGGATCGCCCATCGGGGCGGCGGCGATCGAGCCGCCGAGCAGCACCATGTCGGGTTTCACGCCGAAGAAGGCCGGCGACCAGAGCACGAGGTCGGCCCGCTTGCCCACCTCCACCGAGCCGATCTCGTGGCTGAGGCCATGAGCGATGGCCGGATTGATCGTGTATTTGGCGATATAGCGGCGGACGCGGAAATTGTCGTTGTCGCCCCTCTCCTCGGATAACTGGCCGCGCTGCCGCTTCATCTTGTCGGCGGTCTGCCA
>JAGRLJ010000169.1 GCA_020441805.1 Rhizobiaceae bacterium | reverse complement strand
CGGCTATGTGCTGCGCGAGCCCGACAGTTCGGAGCTGATGGAAAGCGCCTGAGCCGTCGCCATATCTTCAAGAGATGCGCGCCCATCCCCCGCCGGGATGGGCGCTTTCTTTTTCCGCTACCGGTCGCGCGGCGGCGTCAGAACAGGAAATCGCCGGCGTCGAGGTCGGCCTTGTGCGTATTGCGGATCACGAGAATATCGTCGCCGGCCTTGACCCAGACATCGGCGCCGTGATTGCTCGCATGGTTCCGCAGATCGGCGAAATCGTCGATCGCTTTCCAGCGCCTGACATCGACATCGTCGACGCCCGGTTGGAAAAGCGCAATGATATCCTTGTCATAACCCGTCGAAAAGACGAAGCGGTCACCTTCCGCGCCGCCCTTGAGAATGTCGTTGCCTCTGCCGCCGTCCAGCGTGTCGGCGCCTTGCAGGCCGATGAGGACATTGTTGCCCGCGTTTCCCTCGATATGGTCGCCGCCGACGGTTCCCTTGCCGTCGATATTCTTCGTGCCGATCAGGACGAGCCTTTCGACATTGTCGGACAATTTGTAGGTGACCGACGACTTGACCGTATCCAGGCCTTCGCCGGCATTCTCGATCAGCTTGTCCTTCGCATGATCGGTGATAAGGATGTCGTTGCCCTTGTTGCCGTAGATCGCGCCCTTGATGCTGCCGCCCCGGTTGTCCAGCATGTCGTTGCCGTCGTCCATGACGATGTCGCCGATCATGCGGCCCCGGTTGACGATCGCATCCTCGCCGTCATGGCCGTCATAGGCGACGTCCAGGGAATCGACCAGTCCATGATTGGCGAAGTGGGATCTGGTATCGCTTTCATGGCTCACCCCGGTCTCCGAGGCCAGGATGCGACCCTGCTTGCCATTGACGATCTTCGCCCCGTCGCCTCCGCCGAAGATGCCGGAAGGGCCGACGACGTCGCCGTGGTTGATGGTCGTCACATGGTCGTATTCCGTGGCGATCGCCATGTCGTTGCCGATCACGCTGCCGCGATTGACGACTTTTCCATGCTCGCCCACATAGACGCCGAAGTCTCCCGTTACCTGGCCGCTGGCGCCGATATCGACACGGGTGTAGTTGCCCGTGACATAGATGCCGACATCCTCCCCGTAGACCGTTCCCATGAACTCGATCTTCAATCTCGGGGATTCCTGTTCGCCGTGGATGCCGTAGGAATCGCTCTGGATCAGCGCCGACGATCCGAATTTCCATTTCACGCCGTGGCCGGAAACCAGGAAGGTTTCGTTGCTCGTCCCGTTGAAACTCCGCATCGGCTCTCTCCTCCCGTGGCGCTGACGATCGTCGGCCTTGTTCGATCATACGACCGTATGTCGATATCGGTGGATAGTGGCGGCAGGAAGACAGCGAATACAGGTCCCGCATGCCGCTTTGGGAACCTTGCGGCCTGTCGGCGGCTCTTTCCGGAACTGGTGGATGTCAGGCGGCTGTAGCGGCAGCGGCCTTCGCCAGCATCTCGTCGAAAAGGGCGTGCAGCACCTTGATGTCGTAGGGCTTGAGCAGGAAATCGTCGGCGCCGGCCCGTTTGGCGGCCATCAACCTGCGGAGATCCGCCTCGGCAACGGCGTAGAGAATGCGGATCGTCCTGCCGCCCGGCACCAGGCGCACCGCCTCGACGAGGTCGAGTGCGCCGTCGAGTGCGGCATCGACGATCAGCAGACCGGGCAGCGAAGCCTCACAGCGCGCCACCGCATCGAGGGCACTCGGCGACAGGATGACGGAGAAACCGAGTTCGGCGAACAGGTCGATGGTGGCATCGCGGTCGGCGGGGTATGGGTCGGCGATCAGGAGGCGAAGCATCGTGGCGGGTTCCGTCGCGCCTGTCTCGTTCCGGCGCACATCGATCATTCAATGTAAACAGGAAAGCATAACGGAATCTTACCGTCCGTTCCCCGGGGAACAGCGGTCCGAACAGCCGGGAGAATTGCGGGAACGGAATGCCTCAATCCCGCGTCATCTCGGCGCTGAAGACGAGGTCCTCGGGATTCTGGACGGCGGCCAGGGACATGCCGGCTTCATCGGCCAGCATCACGGTGTAATAGGGCTGGATCGTATGGGCGTCGATCGCCTCCTCGACCTGGCCCGCGTTGATTTCCATGAATTTCGGCGGCAGCCGCATCATCCGGCCCTTGGCGACGATGGTGAATTTGGGATCGAATTCCGGATTCTCCAGCGTGACCGTGATCTCGCCGCCGCGCGGAATCGCGCCATAGGCGACGAGGAAGAGATTGAGCAGCAGCTTGACCTGATTCTTGGGGATGATGGCGCGCGGCCCCACCCAGACGATCTCGGTCTTCTTTTCGGCGGCGGCAAAGTCGCGGGCGGCCTTTTCGGCTTCCCCCGTATCGATCGAGGCGCCGACCGAGCCGGAGGCGCCGAAGGCGAGACGGGCCAGCTTGAGCCGGACGGAGGCATTCAGCGCCGAGGTGCGGATGAGATCGAGCGCGTCGGCATCCGCGCCGCCCTCGTCGAGCAGTTCCAGGCCGTTGTTGATGGCGCCGACCGGCGAGATCACGTCATGGCAGACCCGGCTGCAAAGCAGCGCGGCAAGATCGGCGCCACTCAGCGTCAGGTTCGGGTTCTTCGCCATCCTATCCTCCTTCACCGTCCGGCCTCGCGCCGGGCAGTTGGCCACATCCATTGTCTAAGAACATTTTTCATCCGACGCAACGCCGGGCGATTCAGTCGGTCCGCGCCGAGTCAAGGCCGGGCGTTCCCGCTGCCATAAAGACACCATATTTGGTAAACCGATTGTTAAGACCATCGATTCAAAATGCCGATAATCGATCCCGGGCGTTCTGTCGCGGGGTGCCGACCGACGAAGCGATGGAGCCGACGATGCGGGCAATGATGGATGTTATCGGCAGGTTTTGGGCCCTGATGGCCGTGGTTTTTGCATTTTCCGCGGCGATTGCCGGGCCTGCGCGCGCCGATAGTTCACAATATACGATGCAGGAGATCATCGACGCCGGTCACGGCTTCTTCGGCTCGACCACGGGCGGGCTCGCCAAGGTCGTCGAACAGGCGTTCAAGCGCTATGGCCTGCCGAACGGCTATATTCTCGGGCAGGAGGGCGCGGGGTCCTTTATCATCGGCGCGACCTATGGCGAGGGCGAGCTCTATACCAAGAATGCGGGCCAGCACACGCTGTTCTGGCAGGGGCCGTCGATCGGTCTCGATTACGGCGGCGAGGGCAGCCGGGTCATGATGCTGGTCTATGAATTGCCGAGGGTGAACGCCATCTATAACCGCTTCGGCGGCCTGTCCGGGCAGGCCTATGTCGTCGCTGGCTTCGGCATGACGGTGCTCAAATATGGAAATGTGCTGATCGTTCCGATCAGGACCGGCGTCGGCGCCCGGCTGGGCGTCAATGTCGGCTATCTGAAAATGACCCGCAAGGGCACCTGGAATCCTTTCTGAGGCACCCTCCCGCCGGCGCGGCAAATTAACAACGTCCAGCAAAATAGGCGATCCCTGTTTCCTGCGTAACTTGCGGGGGCCGGGATCGCGTGGTTAAAGCGGCTGTGTGAAAGTTGCCGGATATCCGCCGCCGTGATCCAATATGCGTTGCTCTTCGGACTGGGTTTCCTGACCGCCATCCTGGCGGGGCTTCTGCTGGCGCCCGCCATTCATCGCCGTATCGTCAAGTTCACCGAGGACCGGTTGCTCGCCACGATGCCGGTAAGCCCGCAGGAATTGCGCGCCCAGAAGGACATGGTGCGCGCCGAGATGGCGGCGCAGATGGCCCGGACGACGCATGACCTCAAGCAGGAGCGCGGTCGCGCCGCATCGCTTTCGATCCAGAACGACCGGTTGATCGACCAGACCGGCCGGCTGACCGGTGAGAATTTCGACGTCAAGGCCACCGCCGACGAGCTTGCTGTGGAGGCAGGCGAGCTGCGCGCCTCGCTTCGCGAAGAGGAGATGCTGGTGGTTACGCTGCGCGAACAGCTCTCCGAGGGGACGATTCGCGAGCGGGAGAAGGAAGGGCGCATCACGCAGCTTCTCCATCGGGTGCAGCAGCTCAGTGTCGATATCGACAATTTCAAGATCGACATAGCGACCCGCGATACCGAGGCGGAGAGCTTCCGCGCCCGCATCAACGCGCTGCGCGACGAACGGGAAACCCTGCGCAACGACGTGCGGCTCGCCACCCAACGCGCCAAGGACGCCGAGTTGCGGCTGGCGCGCGAGGAGAACAAGGCGATACGTCTCGAGGACCGCCTGAATACCGAGATTTCCGGCAGCATCGACAAGGATACGATCATCGAGCGGCGGATCTCCGAGATCAACCGGCTCAAGGAGCGCCTCAAGGCGGCGAATGCCGAGGCGCGCGGCCCGCGGCAGACGGCGCGGTTATCGCCGCCGCAGCGGCCCAAGGGCCTGCCCGTGGAGGAACGGCGCGCGCTTGTCGAGGCGAAGCCGAATGGCGAGTTGATCGAGGCCGAACCCCATTCGTCCCTGCCTCAGCCTGTGGCCGCATCCCAGCCGCCGACCCGGCTGATCGACGAGAAGCGGGCGGCCGAGCTGAGCGACGATGCCCGCAGCCAGGCCAATGCCGTGTCCGAGCGGTTGCTCAATCTCAAGGACGAGGAGCATGACGATGCCCTGCGCAGCGAAATCGCCGACATCGCAGCCAAGATGGTCGCCGTCGTCGCGCAGAAGGAAGGCATGTCCTCATCGTTGCGCGAAATGATCTCGGGCAAGCCGGAGGCCGGCGTGCCGGGCCGGACATCTCTGGCGAGCCGCGCCGCCAGGCTCATGCATTCGGAATAAGGGCCGCGGCCGGGGTCAGATCCGCTTCATCGCCGAGGCCATGGCGAAAAGCGCGATGCCGGTCGCCGTTCCCGCATTGAGGCTGTCGAGGCCCGGCGCCTGCGGGATACGTGCGGTTCGAATGGATTGCAATATAGGGGTCGGCAGGCCCTCGCCTTCGGTGCCGGTCAGAAGAGCCAGGCGCATTCCCGGATCGAGACCCCGAATATCCACCGTGCCGGACGGGGACAGGCCCCAGATGTCGAAACCGCCGGCCGCGAGCGCCGATACCATGTGCGGGATGCCGCCCTGCCGGGCATAGGGTATCCTGAGGACCGAACCGACCGAGACCCGGAGCGCCTTGCGGTAGAGCGGATCGCAGCAGGTTTCGTCCATGAGCACGGCGTCGGCGCCGAAGGCGGCGGCGTTGCGAAAGATCGCGCCGATATTGTCGTGATTGGATATGCCGCAGGCGGCGACCACGAGCGCATGCGCCGGCAGGCGGTCGACGATGTCCCCGATTGTGGCCATGGTCGTCCGGCGGCCGAGCGCCAGCACGCCGCGATGGATGTCGAAGCCGGCGACGGCGTTCATCACCGCTGCCGAGGTGACGAAGACGGGAATGCCGGCGGGTACCGAGGCGACGATCTCTTCGAGTCCGGCGACGCGGTTTTCGAGCAGCAGGATCGACTCGGCGGTAAAGCGCGTGCCCCTGGCATGCGCGTCGACGAGCAGCCGCAGCACCACGGTGCCCTCGGCCACGAAGCGGCCCTGTCGACCGACGAGATCGCGCTCGCGGATGTCGCGATAGCCGGCGATCCGTGGATCGTCGGGGTCGTCGATGCGAATGAGTTGGGATGCCGGCATGGCTGGCGAGCGCTACTTGATGTCGATCTCTGTCACCGTCCTGCCGGTGGCGATATCGTGGACGAGCATGCGCCGGCTGCCGTCCGCCGTCGTGCCATAGACCAGGATGCGGTTGCCGCTGATGGAGGAGCCCTGGATCACGAAGCCGTCCGGCAGGGTCATCGCCTGCCGCGCGGCGGGCGCGGTTTCCTCCGGGGCGGCGCCCGGCGCGGGTGTCTTGTTGACCCTGTAGACAATCGAGACGACGACCGCCATAAGACCGAGGATGATGACCGAACTCGAAATCACCAGCAGCCGGACCATCTTGCGACGGACCTTTTCGAAGGCCGGGTCGAGCGGGGCCTCCTCGTCGGCGAAATTTGGATTGGTCATGGGGTCTCCCGGCATTGGCTTGCGATATGCCGCAACTCCTTAGCGAAGATGGTGCATCGGGGAAAGTCCTGATCGCCGGTGACGATGCCGCCGGCCGGATCGACGCCTGGCTGGCGCATGCGCTGGCGGGCGGATTGTCGCGCAGCCGAGTCAAGGCGCTGATCGAGGAGGGGGCCGTCACGATCAACGGCGCGCCGGCCAAGGCGCCGCACCAGAAGATCCAGCCCGGCGATCGGATCGAGGTCGCCATTCCCGAACCGGAGGACCCGGAGCCGAAGGGCGAGGATATTCCTCTCGACGTGCTGTACGAGGACGAGGACCTGATCGTGCTGGTCAAGCCGGCCGGCATGGTCGTTCATCCGGCCGCCGGCAACTGGACGGGGACGCTGGTCAATGCGCTGATCCATCATTGCGGCGACAGCCTTTCCGGTATCGGCGGGGTCAGGCGGCCGGGCATCGTGCACCGGCTCGACAAGGAAACCAGCGGCGTGATGGTCGTCGCCAAGAACGACATGGCGCATGCCAGCCTGTCGGCTCAGTTTGCCGACCATGGCAAGACGACGAGGCTGGAGCGCGCCTATCAGGCGATCGTCTGGGGTTTGCCGCGGCCGCAGAAAGGCACGATCGACGCGCCGCTCGGCCGGGCGGGCGATCGGGTCCGCCGCGCCGTGGTCTCCGCCGGGGCCGAGGATGCGCGGCATGCGGTGACGCATTACGAGGTGATCGAGCGCTATCACGAGCGGCCGGATGCGACGGCTGTTGCCTCGCGCATCGTCTGCCGGCTGGAAACCGGACGGACCCACCAGATACGGGTCCACATGGCTCATGCCGGCCATCCGCTGATCGGGGATCCGGACTATGGCGCTGCCTATCGGACCAAAGTCAACCTGCTGCCCGCGCCGGCCCGCGCCGCCGTCGGCCGGTTTCACCGGCAGGCGCTGCATGCCTATCTCCTGCAAATCGAGCATCCGCGCATGGGAGAGGTGATGCGGTTCGAGAGCGAATTGCCGCGGGACATGCAGGAACTCATCGCCGCGCTGCACATTTGATGGTATCATTCGATATCTGGCGCGCGAAATAGTAAGGTTTCCTTATTTTTCACGCGAGCGTGATTGCTGTTGCCTTGAATCGGCCGCAACGCCACCTAAATTACGCAAAAGGGCGAAGTCCGTGACTTGCCCTGCGAGGCTTGCCGCAAAGGAAGCCGAAAGAGAGGGGTGCTCTATGGCCCGAAACAACTTACCTGTCCTGACCGCCGAAGGCGGTCTCAATCGTTATCTGGATGAAATCCGCAAGTTCCCGATGCTGGAGCCGCAGGAAGAGTATATGCTCGCCAAGCGCTACCAGGAACATCAGGATCGCAAGGCTGCCCACAAGCTGGTAACCAGCCATCTGAGGCTCGTGGCCAAGATCGCCATGGGCTATCGCGGCTACGGACTGCCGATCGGCGAGGTCGTGTCGGAAGGCAATGTCGGCCTCATGCAGGCCGTGAAGAAGTTCGAGCCGGATCGCGGCTTCCGCCTGGCCACCTATGCCATGTGGTGGATCAAGGCCGCGATACAGGAATATATCCTGCGCTCGTGGTCGCTCGTGAAGATGGGCACCACGGCCAACCAGAAGCGCCTGTTCTTCAACCTGCGCCGCCTCAAGGGCCGGATTCAGGCCATCGACGACGGCGACCTCAGGCCCGATCAGGTCAAGGAGATCGCGACGAAGCTCAACGTGTCCGAGGAAGAGGTCGTCTCCATGAACCGCCGCCTGGGCGGCGATGCTTCGCTCAATGCGCCCATCAAGGCGTCGGAGGGCGATTCCGGCCAGTGGCAGGATTGGCTCGTGGACGATCACGACAATCAGGAGGAAATCCTGATCGAGCAGGACGAGCTGGACAATCGCCGGACGATGCTCGGCAACGCGCTCAAGGTGCTGAACGACCGCGAGCGCCGGATTTTCGAAGCGCGCCGGCTGCGAGAGGAGCCCGTGACGCTCGAGGAACTGTCCTCCGAGTTCGATATCAGCCGCGAACGCGTGCGGCAGATCGAGGTTCGCGCCTTCGAGAAGGTGCAGGAAGCCGTCCGTGAGGCGGCTCTGGCACAGGCCAAGGCATTACGGGTGGTCGAACCCGCCTGAGGCAGGCAGCCTTGTCTCTGCACAGCAAATGAAAAAAAGCCCCGGCGAGGTCCACTCGCCGGGGCTTTATCGCGTGTCGGGAGGCGTCGTCAGTTGTTCGTTGCCGTCGGGCCGAGAGCGGCCCATTCGGCCAGCGCCTTGTCGAAGGCTTCGGTGCCGGTCGCACCCTTCTCGAAGGTCAGCAGCGCCCGGCGATTGTTCCGGTAGACGATCGGAATATCGATCCAGGACCGCGTCTTCATGAGTTCGGTATTGACCTTGCGCGCATCGGCGTCGTCGTTGAGCGCGATCATGTGGAAGTCGTCCGTGATCTTGGCTGGCACGGCGATCAGGCCGTTGCCGCGATCCTGCTCGGTCTGCTTGAAGGCCACGCGCTGGACGCTTTCGACATTGCCCTCGGCGAAATCGGCGGGCAGATCGAAGACGAGTTCGATGACATGGCTTGCCGGCAGCGAGGCGTCGCTGTTGCGCTTGAACGATATGACGGCCTTCAGCTTGCGTTCCGGAACCTCGATCCTTGCCTCGACCATCCGCTGGGCCTTGCCGCTGGTATTGGTCGTGTCGTTCTTCAGGCTCCAGGTCACGGTGCCGGGCACGGCAACCGGCGACCCGCCCAGCCGCTCCTCATAGAGGAACATTTTCTGGGTCACGGCGAGTCCGGGCGTCTCGGCGGTCTTTTCCTGCGTCTTGACGTCGGGGTCGGCCGAGGCGACCTCGGTCTGGCCGGCGATGGTCTTGCCTTCGCTCAGGGACTGGTCGACCGGGATCTTGGCAGCGTCCGTTTCGGTCTCGGTCCCGTCGGCCATCAGCCGCTGGGTAAACTTTGTCGGTACGATATTGGTGTCGAGCGAGGCGACCTCCGTCGGCTGCTCGGTGGTCGTCGTCTGCGTGTCCGACGGCTGGGAGGCGGCTATGTCCTCTGTCTTGGCGTCCATGCTCTTGGACTGGTCGGCCGTCTTGTCCTCGACGGCCCGCGTCTCGTTCTTGCCCGGTGCCGGATCGGCGGGCAGGTAGCTCGCCACCAGCGTGGAGACCTGGTCGCGATAGGCATAGACGCCATAGGCGCCGCCGGCGACGACGAGCGCGCCGATAATGCCGAAGGCGATCGGGATCGGATTGAATTTCCGACCGGGCTTCTCATTGACCTTGAAGCTCTTGCCTTCGAGTTTCGACATGGCGCGGGGCGATATGTCGGGCGGTATCTCGCCCTCGTCGCCGTCGGCCGTCTCCGCCGCCGGGGCGTAGCCGATCAGGTCTTCGAGTTCGGCGCGCGGGTCGCGCGGTGCGGCGGCCTTGTGCTCGGGAGCTTTCGCCATCTCTTCCTGGCGGGCATGGAGCGCCTGCTCGAAGGCGACCGGCTTCGGCAGCTCCGGAAGCTCCTCGAAAGGCGCATCCCAGGAGAAATCGCGCTCGGAGTCCTTTCCGGGCTCGGATCTGACCGGGGCCGGTGTAAATTCGTTGCGCAGAAAATCGTTGAAGCCGTTGGCGACATCGGTTTCGGTCAGCGCCGCGCGCGGCATCGGTGGGGCCTGTTCCTGCCTCGCCGGCATGGTCTCCGGCTCGCGATCGATATCTACCGCCCAGTTCGGCATCGCGGCTGTCGGTTCGCTTGCCGTCTCGTCGCGACGGATGTCGGGCTCCACCGTTCGTTCGCCCTCGACGGCTGCGGTCCGCGCCTCGGGCTCGTCTGGCTCCGCGCCCGGAACCTCGCTGGCGGAATCGACGAAGGGCTCCTCCATCACCCGATTCGCGGCATGCCGGATGGTGGGTTCCCGCACCGGTTCGAAATGAGAGAGCAGGGGGTCGTCGTCCGCCGGGGCGGAATAGGCGTCGGTTTCCCGTTCGGAGTCGCGCGCCGGCTCGTCGGGGACCGACTCCTCGGGCGGCATGGCCGCGACATCGGCATGATGTTCTTCCGCCGGCGCATCGTGCCAGTGGCGGTCGTCGTTCTCGACGGGCCGGTCGTGGCGGGCAGGTTCCGTTTCGGCGGGCTGCGCCGGCTCGAGACGGTCATGCCCCGACTCGGCTTCGCTCGGCTCCATCGCCGTTGCGGTATCGGATTGTGCCTGATCGGCCGCCGGTTCCGCATCGGCATATGCGGCGGGCTCGTCGCGAACCGGGTCGACCGGTTCCGTCTCCGGCGGCGCGGTGTCGGCGGGCTCCTCGCGCGCGGCGTCGCCGGTCGCGACCGCCTGGATGGGCTCCTCGTGCCCGGCATCCTGCCGGGCCGGTTCCTCCTGCCCGTCGGCGCGCTGCTCGACGGCGGCGCTTGCCGGCGCGGGGGTTTCCTCGGATGCATCGTCCACGGACGGGGCCTCGGGAAGGGCCTCGCTGTTTTCGTCCTCGACCTGCTGGATCGCGGCGTCGAGCTTGTCCAGCTGGCGCGCGAACATGGCCTCCGGCGGACGCGGGTTCATGTTCTCGAGCTGCCGCACGACGGCGTTACGGGCCTTCTCGTAGACCTTTGCCCGCATCTCGGGCGTATTGTCCGTGAGGCCGTCCACCGCACGCCGGATAACTGCTACAAAATCCGCCATAGGATCCTTCTCGACTCAGTCAGCTCGCAAGTGTCGGCGATCACGCCTTCCCCGAGCTTTCGGTTCAGTCTTCGAACGGGTCGGTGACGAGGATCGTGTCTTCCCGTTCGGGGCTGGTGGAAAGCAAGGACACCGGAGCGCCGATGAGCTCCTCCACGAGCCGCACATATTTGATCGCCTGGGCGGGCAGGTCAGCCCATTTGCGCGCGCCCACGGTGGATTCCTTCCACCCTTCCAGCGTGACATAGACGGGCTTCACCTTCGCCTGCGCAGCCTGGCCAGCCGGAAGATGATCCAGCGGCTCGCCGTCGAGCGTGTAGCCGGTGCATATCTTCAGCTCGTCGAGGCCGTCGAGTACGTCCAGCTTGGTGAGCGCGATGCCCGTTACGCCATTGGTGGCGACGGATTGGCGCACCAGCGCCGCGTCGAACCACCCACACCGCCTCTTTCTACCCGTAACTGTGCCAAATTCATGACCGCGCTCGCCCAAAAAGGTGCCGATCTCGTCATGGAGCTCGGTGGGGAAGGGGCCTTCGCCGACCCGGGTCGTGTAGGCCTTGGTGATTCCGAGGACGTAGGAAAGGGCCGAGGGACCCATGCCGGAACCTGCCGCGGCCTGTCCGGCGACGGTGTTGGAGGAGGTGACGAAGGGATAGGTGCCGTGGTCGATATCGAGCAGCGTACCCTGCGCACCCTCGAAGAGGATGCGCGATCCCTTGCGCCGCTCACGGTCGAGCAGCGCCCAGACCGTCTCAGAAAAGGGCAGGACCCGCTCGGTGACGGCCGCGAGTTCCGCCATGATCGTCTCGTGGGCGACTTCCTTCTCGCCGAGCCCGCGACGCAGCGCGTTGTGATGGGTGAGCAGCCGGTCGACCTTGGCGCCGAGCGAGGCGGGATCGGCGAGATCGGTGATGCGAATCGCGCGCCGGCCGACCTTGTCCTC
>JAGRLJ010000168.1 GCA_020441805.1 Rhizobiaceae bacterium | reverse complement strand
AGCAGCGTGGTCGGCACCACGACGGCCACCTGCCCGCCATTCATCGCGGTGATGAAAGCGGCGCGCAACGCCACCTCGGTCTTGCCGAAGCCGACATCGCCGCAGACCAGGCGGTCCATCGGCCTGCCGGCGGCAAGATCGTCCTTGACGGCATCGATGGCATTGGCCTGGTCGTCTGTCTCGTCATAGGGGAAGCGGGTCGAGAACTCGTCATAAAGTCCCTCGGGAGCCATCAGCGCCGGCGCCCGGCGCATGGTGCGCTCTGCGGCGATCTTGATCAGGCCGGCCGCCATGTCGAGGAGCCGCTTCTTGAGCTTGGCCTTACGCGCCTGCCAGGCGACGCCGCCGAGCTTGTCGAGCTGCGCCTCGGTGCCCTCCGAGCCGTAGCGCGACAGCAGTTCGATATTCTCGACCGGCAGGAACAGCTTGTCGCCGCCCGCATATTGCAGCTCGAGACATTCGTGCGGCGCGCCGGCCGCCGTGATCGTGGCGAGGCCCATGAACCGGCCGATGCCGTGCTCGGCATGGACGACGATCGAACCCGCCTCGAGCGAGGTCGCCTCCGATATGAAATCCGCCGCCCGCTTTCGGCGCTTGGAGCGCCGCACCAGCCGGTCGCCCAGCACGTCCTGCTCGCCGATCACGACCAGCCTGCCGGATTCGAAGCCGCGTTCGAGCGACAGGACGGCCGATGCGGCCTCGCCCGGCTTCAGCGCCTGCATCGCCGCCAGGTTCGCCACCGGCACGACCTTTTCAAGCCCGTGCTCGGCGAGAACCTGGAGGAGGCGGTCCAGCGAGCCCTCGCTCCAGCCGGATACCAGCACCCTGTCGCCCCGCGCGCGGTGATCGGCGATATGCCGGACGGCGGCGCTGAACACGTTTTCACGCGCTTCATCGGGAGTCTCCTTCGCCGCCGTCGCGGCCCATTGCATGCCGGGACGGGCATCGAGATTGACGACCCGGCGCGCCTCGGCATCCGCCTCGTTGAACGGCGAGAGGCGTATGGCGCCCCGTTCCCGGAGCGAGAGGCGCACCTGTTCGCCGGAGAGATAGAGCTGATGCGGCGGGATCGGCTTGTAAGGCGCGGCCTGGGTCGACCCCTTTTGCGGCTTTGCCGATTCGAGCCGGGCCTCGTAATAATCGCCGATGAGCTTGAAGCGTTCTTCCACAGCTTCCTGCAACGTGTGATCCGTCACGATCCGGAAACCGGCGAGATAATCGAACACCGTCTCCAGCTGGTCGTAATAGAGCGGCAGCCAATGTTCCATGCCGGCATATCGACGACCTTCGGAGATCGCCTGGTAGAGCGCGTCGTCACGCGTGGCCGCCCCGAAAAGCGTGAGGTAGTTCTTCCGGAACCGGCTGATCATGTCCGGATTGAGCGACACTTCGCTCATCGGATTGATCGCGAGCGTCTTTGCCGTCGCCGTCGTGCGCTGTGTCGCCGGATCGAAATAACGGATCGTCTCCAGCGTATCGCCGAAGAAATCGAGCCGGATCGGCTGCTCGCTGTCCGGCATGAAAACGTCGAGAATGCCGCCACGGACGGCGAATTCACCCACTTCGCGCACGGTCGAATTGCGCTCGAAACCATTTCTTTCCAGCCGCGCGGCGATTTCCTCCATCCGGATCACCTGGCCCGGACGCGCCGAGAAAGTCATCGCGCCGATCGTTTCCCGGGGCGGGAGCCTCTGGACGACGGCATTGGCGGTCGTCAGAACGATCGCCGGATGGGGATTGCGCGTGAAGGAGGCAAGACCCGACAGCGCCACAAGTCTCCGGGCGGAGACATCGGTGCCGGGCGATACGCGGTCATAGGGCAGGCAGTCCCAGCCGGGCAGCGTCAATACCGGGATCTCGGGCGCGCAGAAGCCGAGCATCTGCTCCAGATCGGCCATGCGCTGGCCGTCGGAGAGGACATAGGCGACCGGCTGGCCGGCCTGGGCGAGAAGCGCGAGCACCATCGCATCCATGCCGGACGGTACATTGCCTATCGTGAAGCTGGTGCTGTCCCCGAGCACAGCCTTGGGATCGAAGCCGGGAATCATGGAAATGCCTTGGAACGGATGCAATGCGGTCACCGACGGGTGGCAAGCGAGGGAAAGACCTCTTCGGGCCGGAAGGCGACGATCCGGAGAAACAGCGGCGTTCGAAGACGGTCCGGCGTTTCGGCCTTGCCGCATATCCACTTGAAGAGATCGTTGTCGTCTTCGCCCAGAATAGCTTCGAAAGCGTCGAGTTCCAGCCCTTCAAGCGTCGCAATCTCGCTGTCGGCGAATTGGCCGAGGACCAGGTCCATCTCGCGGATGCCCCTGTGCCAGGCGCGGAAGAGAAGCCGTCTTCGGCGCGGATCGAGGTCCGCGCTGGTGATCTTGCTGCCGGTCATGGTCGGTCGTCCCCGCATTGTTCGCGCTTCTATATCGCCTGTCGCCTCACTTGTCAGCCTTGCCAATCAACCTTCGAATTGGGAAGAAAGGTCCATGCGCCCTTCGCTTCTCGATCCGCTTTTCGCCTCCCTCTCCTCGCTGCCGGGCATCGGCGCGAAGACGGGAGAGCTCTATGCGCGGCTGCTCGGGCGCGAATCGATCGAGGATTGCCGCGTCGTCGACTTGGTTTTCCATGCGCCGGTCTCGATCATCGACCGGCGCAAGCAGCCCGGCATCGCCTTTGCGCCTCAAGGCGCGATCGTCACGGTCACCGGCCGCGTCGATCGCCATCAGCCGCCGCCGCGCGGCAATGCCAACGTCCCCTACCGTGTCTTCCTGCACGACGATACGGGCGAACTCGCACTGGTCTTTTTCCGAGCCAAGGGAAACTGGCTCGAAAAGGCGCTGCCGGTCGGTGAAACGGTGATGGTCAGCGGCAAGGTCGACTGGTTCAACGGCCGTCCGTCGATGGTCCATCCCGACCATATGGCACGTTTGAACGAGGGCGAAAGCCTGCCGCTGGTCGAACCGGTCTATCCGATGACCGCCGGCCTCTCCGCGAAGGTCCTGCGCAAGACGATAGAAGCGGCCATCGCGCGGGTTCCGGACCTGCCGGAATGGCTCGACGGCAGCCTCCTTGCGCAACAGGGCTTTCCCGCGACATCGGACGCGCTGCGACAGCTTCACGATCCGCGCGACGAAAACGACATCGACCCGCAGGCGCCGATGCGCCGGCGCCTCGCCTATGACGAATTTCTCGCCGGTCAGCTCTCGCTCGCGCTGGTGCGCGCCCGGCTGCGCAAGGCGCCTGGCGTGCCCGTCCGTCCGACCGGCAGGCTTTCGGTCCGGGTGATCGATACCCTGCCCTTCTCGCTGACGCGCAGCCAGTCGGAGGCGGTCGCCGATATCCTGGCGGACATGGCCGGCGAGGATCGCATGCTGCGCCTGTTGCAGGGGGATGTCGGCTCGGGAAAGACCGTCGTCGCCCTGATGGCGATGCTGGCGGTGGTCGAATCGGGCGGCCAGGCGGTGCTGATGGCGCCCACCGAAATCCTCGCCCGCCAGCATCGGGCGACCCTTGCCCACATGGCCCGCGACATCGGCCTGCGGATCGAGGTGCTGACCGGCCGCACCAAAGGGCGCGAGCGGGACGATCTGCTCGCGCGCATCGCCTCCGGCGAGGTCGATATCGTGATCGGCACCCATGCGCTCTTCCAGGACAGCGTGGCCTATCACGACCTTCAGCTCGCCGTGGTCGACGAGCAGCACCGGTTCGGCGTCCATCAGCGCCTTCGGCTGACCGACAAGGGGATCTCGCCGCATATGCTGGTGATGACCGCCACGCCCATTCCCCGCACGCTGGTGCTGGCCGCCTTCGGCGACATGGACGTCTCGCGGCTTACCGAAAAGCCGGCCGGTCGCAAGCCGATCCAGACGGTCATTGTGCCCGGCGAGCGCGTCGACGAGGTGATCCGTCGTCTCCGATCGGCGATTGCCGAAGGCCGCAAGGTCTACTGGATCTGCCCGCTGGTGGAGGAAACCGAGGAAAGCAAGCTCATGTCGGTCGAGGAGCGGCATGCCGTGCTCTCGCAATTCTTCGGCAGCCAGGTGGCGCTGATCCACGGCCGGATGAGCGGGCCCGAAAAGGATGAAGTCATGGCCGGCTTCAAGCGCGGGGAATCGCGCCTGCTTGTCGCCACCACGGTCATCGAGGTCGGCGTCGATGTGCCTGACGCCTCGATCATGGTCATCGAGCATGCCGAGCGATTCGGGCTGGCGCAGCTTCACCAGTTGCGCGGCCGTGTCGGCCGCGGCAGCGAGGCCTCGACCTGCATCCTCCTGTATTCGGGCAAGCTGAGCGAGAATGCGCAGGCCCGCCTCAGGATCATGCGCGAGACGGAGGACGGTTTCGTCATCGCCGAGGAAGATTTGAGGCTGCGCGGCGAAGGCGAGTTGCTCGGCACGCGCCAGTCCGGCACGCCAGGCTTCGCCATAGCGAGCCTGGAGGCGCATGGCGACCTGCTCGAAATCGCCCGCAAGGATGCGCATTACCTGCTCGAAACCGATCCGGAGCTCGAAGGCCCACGCGGCCGGTCGATCCGCGTGCTGCTCTATCTCTTTCGCCGCGACGAGGCCATCCGCTTCCTGAAGGCAGGTTAGGGGGGCGTCAGGCGGCCGAAATCGACGGCGGCGGCGGGATCTTCTTCGGCGACCAGTCCGGCGAGACCAGACCGCCCGATATCAGGAGCTTGGCGGCATCCTCCGTCGACATGTCGAGCTCCATGATCTTCTTCCGCTCGACGAAGACAAGGAAGCCCGCCGTCGGCACGGGTGTCGGCGGCAGGAAGACCAGGGTCATTTCCATGCCCTTGTCATTGAACCGCGCCTCGATCTCCCCCCTGGCGTCGGTCGCCACGAAGATCAGGGCCCAGAGGCCTGGAGACGGGTATTCGATCATCCCGACCTTCTTGAAGGAATTCGTACGCTCGCGCAGCACCGTTTCGAAGAGCTGCTTGAGCCCCTTGTAGAGCGACCGGACCAACGGCGTCCGGTCGAGCACGGATTCGCCGAACTCGACGATGGCGCGACCGATGAAGTTCTTGGCGAGAAGCCCGACGATCGTGATGACGATGACCGCCGTCAGCAGACCGAAGCCGGGCACGGCGAACTTGATATAATGTTCGGGTCGATATTGAAACGGGATCAGGGGTTTGACCCAGCTGTCCGCCCATTGGATCAGCGTCCAGGTCAGCCAGATCGTGATGGCGATGGGCGCACAGATGATGAGCCCGGTCAAGAAATTGTTGCGAAGCCTGACGCTGAACGATTGCTTGTGCGACGCCTCAGTCATCCGTCCGTTCCATATTCATCGGCAAAGCCATGAATAGCGTCAGACTATCGGACGGCACAAGACCAATCACTCGACCGTGACCGACTTGGCGAGATTTCTCGGCTGGTCGACATCGGTCCCCATGAAGACGGCCGTATGATAGGCAAGCAGTTGAATCGGCAGGGTGAAGATCATCGGCTGGATCACCTCGTCGACGTCGGGCAGCACGATGGTCGCCATGGTCGACAGGTCGGAAGCGGCGGCGCCGCGCTCGTCGGTGATGAAGATGATGCGGCCGCCGCGGGCTGCGACCTCCTGCATGTTGGACACCGTCTTCTCGAAAAAACGGTCATGCGGCGCGATGACGATGACGGGCATGTTCTCGTCGATCAGTGCGATCGGTCCGTGCTTCAATTCGCCGGCGGCATAGCCCTCCGCATGGATATAGGAGATTTCCTTGAGCTTGAGCGCACCTTCCATGGCGATCGGAAAGCTGGTGCCGCGACCAAGATAGAGCACGTCATTGGCCTTGGAGAGATCGCGCGACAGGGCCTCGATCGAGGGCTGTATCGTGTTGAGGACCCGTGCCATCAGGCGCGGCATTTCCGAAAGATGCTTCACGATCTGCTTTTCCGCCGCCGGTGTCAGCGTTCCGCGCGCCCGCCCCGCCTGAATCGCGAGCGCCGCCAGAACCGTGAGCTGGCAGGTGAAGGCCTTGGTCGATGCCACGCCGATTTCCGGACCGGCAAGGATCGGGAAGACCACGTCCGACTCGCGCGCGATGGTCGATTCCCGGACATTGACCACGCCGCCGATCTTCAGGTCCGCTTCCCTGCAATAGCGCAGGCAGGCGAGCGTATCGGCCGTCTCTCCGGATTGCGAGATGAAGAGTGCGGCCGATTCCGGATTGAGCGGTATCTCGCGATAGCGGAATTCCGAAGCGACATCGATCTCGACCGGCAGCCTTGCATAGCGCTCGAACCAGTATTTGCCGGTGAGGCCGGCGAGATAGGCCGTACCGCAGGCGGAAATCGCGAGGCTCGAAATATTCGCGAAATCGATCCCCCGCGCCGGCTTGATGCGGCCTTCGGCGAAGTCGATATAGTGGCCCAGCGTATGCGAGATCGCCTCCGGCTGCTCATGGATTTCCTTCTCCATGAAATGCCGGTGATTGCCCTTGTCGATCAGGAAGGCGGAGGCGGAAGACTGCTGGCGCGGCCGTTTCACTGGCGTGCCGCCGGCATCGAAGATCTCGGCGCCCGTGCTGGTGATCACGGCCCAGTCGCCGTCGTTGAGATAGGCGATCTGGCTGGTGAAGGGGGCCAGCGCAATGGCGTCGGAGCCCAGGAACATCTCGCCGTCGCCATAGCCGATGGCAAGCGGCGGGCCCGAGCGGGCGGCATAGATCTTGCCCGGCTCGCACTCGAAGAGGATCGCCAGCGCATAAGCGCCCGTCACACGCGCCAGCATCTCCTCGACGGCGGCGCGCGGCGTGCTGCCCTGCCTGAGCGAGCGGGCCAGCAATTGGGCCGCCACCTCGGTATCCGTCTGCGTCTCGAACGTCACGCCGCCGGCGGCGAGTTCCTGCTTGATCTCGGCGAAATTCTCGATGATGCCGTTGTGGACGACCGATACGCCATCGGCGAAATGCGGATGGGCATTGGCCTCCGTCGGCGCGCCATGCGTCGCCCAGCGGGTATGCGCGATGCCGGAATTGCCGGCGAGCGGCTGATCGGCGAGCCTGCGTTCGAGGTTGACGAGCTTGCCCTCGGCGCGTCTGCGGTCGAGGCGCCCGTCATGCACCGTGGCGACGCCCGCCGAATCATAGCCGCGATATTCGAGCCGCTTGAGGGCATCGACGAGACGCGGCGCCACCGCATGGTTTCCGACGATGCCGACAATTCCGCACATGAACCGCTCCCGAACCTTTTCACTCACCCGCGTCTTATCGGAAAATACCGGAGCCGCAACGCAGCGGCCATCACTTTCGGATTCTTGCGTTAACGCGGCGGCTTGACCTTGCCGGCCTCCTTGACCGCCTTGTTGCGGGCCATGATGCCGGCGCCAAGGCCTTCCTTGTTGACCTGGCGCGCGCGGCCGAAAGCGGCGGCGGCATCGGGCACATCCTCGGTGATGACGCTGCCCGAGGCGGTCAGCGCGCCCTCGCCGACCCTGACCGGCGCGACCAGCAGCGTGTTCGAACCGATGAAGGAATTCGCGCCGATCACCGTCTCGAACTTGTTGAAGCCGTCGTAATTGCAGGTCACGGTTCCCGCGCCGATATTGACGTTCCGCCCGACGACCGCATCGCCGATATAGGTCAGGTGGCTGACCTTGGCGCCCGCGCCGATCTCGGCCTTCTTGATCTCGACGAAATTGCCGACCTTGGCGTTGGCGTGAAGATTGGCGCCCGGCCTGAGGCGGGCGAAGGGGCCGACACTGGCGCCGCCGGCGACATGCGCGCCCTCGATATGCGAAAAGGCATGGATCACGGCGCCGGATTCCACAGTGACGCCAGGTCCGAATATGACATTGGGCTCGATCGTGACATCCGGCGCGATCGTCGTATCGAAGGACAGGAAGACCGTTTCCGGCGCGATCATCGTCACGCCCGACACCATCAGCTGATGCCGGCGACGACGCTGCCAGATGGCTTCGAGCTCAGCCAGTTCCGCACGGTTGTTGCAGCCGGCCACCGTATCGGCCGGCGCCTCGACCGTCGCCGCCTTGCCGCCCGCCGCGCGCAGGACCTCAATGATATCGGTCAGGTAATATTCGCCCTTGACGTTGTTGTTGGTGATCTTTTCGAGCAGGGAGAGCGCCTTGGCGCCGTCGATCGCCATCAGTCCGGAATTGCAGAAGGTCACTCCGCGCTCGTCCGGCGTGGCGTCCTTCTCCTCGCGGATCGCCACCAGTTCGCCGTCCTCGACCAGGAGACGGCCGTAGCCGGTGGGCCGATCCGTCTCGAAGCCGATGACGGCGGCGTCGAAGCCCGCGCGCACCTTCGTCAGCGCCTCGCCCAGCGGTCCGGCCTCGATCAGCGGCGCATCGCCGTAGGCGACGATGATCTGATCGTAGCCACGGGCGATCTCGTCGCGCGCCGCCAGCACGGCATGGCCGGTCCCGAGACGCTCCTTCTGCTCGAAGGCGGTGACGTTCAGCGTTCCGCTCGCTGCCGCGGCGATCACGGGTTCCGCGTCGCGGCCGACCACGAGCGCGACATGCTCGACACCGGTCTGTTCGAGCGCGGCGATGACATGGGAAATCATCGGCCGATTGCCCACCGTGTGCAGCACTTTCGACTTGGACGACTTCATCCGTGTGCTTTCGCCCGCGGCGAGCACCACCGCCAGAACACGATCGTTCATTCCGATTCTCCCCTCCATGCCGGGATTCGATTAGAGCAATTCCGGGAAAAGCGTGAGCCGGTTTCCGACCGGAGCTGCGGCGAAGATGAAGCCAGGCGCACGCCGATCAGACGCCGTCGCCATCGCCTTGCGGCCCGCCCACCCGCGTCATCAGGATCTTGTCGATCCGCCGGCCGTCCATGTCGAGCACCTCGAACTGGTAGCCGAGCGCCTCGAACTTGTCGCCCTCTTCCGGATTCTTGCGCAGGTTCTGCACCACGAAGCCGGCGATCGTCTCATAACCGTCGTCGGTCGAAAGCGGGTCGAGGCCGAAAGTAAGCTGCATCTCGTGGATCGGCGTCCGTCCGTCGATGAGCCAGCCGCCCTCCTGCCGCTCGCGGATCGCGATATCCTCGACGTCGTCATAATTCGACGGCAGGATGCCGACGATCGCCTCGAGGAGATCCGCCGAGGTGACGATACCCTCCGTCGAACCGTATTCGTCCACGATCACCGCCATGTGGATATTCGAACTCTTGAAGAATTCGAAGGCCTTCAGGCAGGTCGTCATCTCCGGCACGCTCGGCAGGTCCTCGACGAAATCCTTGAGATGGAAGGACTTGGGATTGAGCGCCGCGCGCAGCACGTTCTTGGCGCGCACGGCGCCCACCACATCGTCGGTGTCGCCGTCGATGACGGGATAACGCGAATGGCTCGCGGCCTGGATGATCGCGACGACCTCCTCGTAACTGTCGTTGATGTCGATCGCCACCATCTCCGTGCGATGGGTCATGATCGATTTCACCGACCTGTCGGCGAGCGACATGATGCGGCGGAGCATTTCATGCTCGGATTTTTCGAAGACGCCGCTCTCGGCCCCCTCGGCGAGCACCGCCTGGACCTCCGCTTCGGTCACCTCCTCGCCCTCGTTCGCGGACATGCCGAGGAGCCGGAGGAGCAGCTTGGCGGACATGTCGAAGAGATAGACGACCGGCGCGGCGATCGTCGACAGGATCGACATCGGCCTCGCCACGAACATGGCGACCGCCTCGGCGTGACGCAGGGCGAACTGTTTGGGGATGAGCTCGCCGATGATCACCGAGAGATAGGTGATGCCCGCGACCACGACGGCGCCGGCGACGATATGCCCATAGGACGCGAAGATCGCGTAGGAATCGAGAACCGGCGCCAGCTTCTCGGTGATCGAGGCGCCGCCGTAAACGCCGGCGAGAATGCCGACAAGCGTGATTCCCACCTGCACCGTCGAGAGAAACGAACCCGGATTTTCCGCGAGATTGAGCGCCGCTTCCGCCCGGCTGTTTCCCTGCTTCGCCTTCTGGCGCAGGAGCGGCCGGCTGGCCGAGACCACGGCCAGTTCGGACATGGCAAAGAACGCGTTCAGGACGAGGAGAAAGAAGATGATGAGGACTTCGGTCACAGAATGGGAGCCAGTTGCGATCGGCGCGTAACCTAAAGGCCGGTGCGGCAATCTTCAAGGCATGGCGAAAAAAAGCCTGTGCCTCAGGCGATGACCGACGTCACACGGTCGCGCCCGGCCATGATGACGTCCCGCATCGCCTGCGCGGCCCCCTCCCTGTCGCGGCGGGCGATCGCGTCGACGATCCGGCGATGGGTCGCGGACACTTCCGCCATGCGGTTCTCGTTCTCGCTCGCGCTGGGCGAACTCAGCTTGAAGATACCGACGAGCGCGGCCTCGATCAGGCTGCCCACCGTGCGCATGAAAGGGTTGCGCGAGGCCTCGGCGATGGCGAGATGGAACTTGAGATCGGCGGCGGCGAGCGTGCCCGGCGTATGGGCGGGACTGCCCATCTCGTCGGCGAGCTGATAAAGCTGGGCTATGTCCTTGCCGTCGGCGTTCTCGGCGGCGAGACCGGCGGCGAACGGCTCGAAGGCAAGCCGGATCTCGGTCAGGTTCTTGAGGAAGGTCTGGTCGACGCCCCGGTGGAAATGCCAGGTCAGGACGTCGCTGTCGAACAGGTTCCACTGGTTCTGCGGCGTCACCCTGGTGCCGATCCGGGCGCGCGGCACGATCAGGCCCTTGGCGGCGAGGGTCTTCATCGCCTCGCGCAGCACCGTGCGGGAAACCTTGAAGCGCTGGGCGAGTTCGAGGTCGCCCGGAAGCGTGGCGCCGACGGGATATTGGCCGCCGATGATCTCGCGGCCGAGTTCATCGACCACCTGGGCATGGCTGGTTCTCGCCTTTCGGCCCGAAATCTCGCTCTCCAAAGGTCCCCTGCGCACCGTTCGCCTCCCCTGGAGCCTTTCCGCTTTTCCTCGAAGCGCGGAAAGGCTCTATCTCTTTGTTTTTATGCAATTCCGGATGCCAAACCGATGCACAGCTTCGCTGGAATTGCTCCAAGGCATCATGCTCTTCTTTCTATTTTTGAAGCAAGCAGGATACCTTTCTGCATAAGAATGAAGATAAAGAGCAAGAGGCCGATCACAATTTTCGTCCACCAGCTCGAAAGCGTGCCGTCGAAGGTGATGTAGGTCTGGATCAGTCCCTGGATCAGGACACCGACCAGCGTTCCCGCGACAAAGCCCGCTCCGCCCGTCAGGAGCGTGCCGCCGATCACGACCGCGGCGATGGCGTCGAGCTCGACGCCGACCGTCGCCAGCGAATAGCCCGCCGAGGTATAGAGCGAGAAGACGATGCCGGCGAGGCCCGCGAGGAAGCCCGACGCGGCATAGATCGCGACCGTCGTCCGGCCGACCGGAACGCCCATCAGCCGCGCCGTCGGCGCGCCGCCGCCCAGCGCATAGATATTGGTCCCGAAACGGGTGCGGTGGGCGAGCAGGATGCCGGCGAGGAACATGGCCAGCATCAGTCCGCCGATCAGGGTGATGCGCCCGCCGCCGGGAAGAACGACATAGAAGGATTTCAATGTCTTGTAGAAGGGATGGACGATCGGCACCGAGTCGATCGAGAGCACGAAGGCCATGCCGCGCGCGAGAAACATTCCCGCCAGCGTGACGATGAAGGCCGGCATGTCGAGATAGTGGATGATGGCGCCCATCAACGCCCCGAAGGCCGTGGTGATCGCCAGCGCCAGGACGAAGGCCGGCAGCGGATGGATGGACGTATCGCGCAATATCACGGCGAGGAACACGCCGGTGAAGGCGATCACCGAGCCGATCGAAAGATCGATGCCGCCCGACAGGATGACGAAGGTCATGCCGATCGCCGCGATCCCGAGGAAGGCGTTATCGGTCAGCAGGTTGCCGATGACGCGGGTCGAGAGGATATTGGGAAACTGCATGTAGCAGAGCGCATAGGCGACGACGAAGATGACGGTCGTGGCGATGAGCGGGAGATATTTCGACTTCGTCATGAATTGCCCCGTCGTTTGCCGCGCTCGCCCCGGCCGCCGAAAATCGCCGACAGCTCGCCGATCCGTGGCGACTGGATAATGAGGATCGCCACGATGATCAGGGCCTTGATGATGAGATTGTATTCAGGCGGGAAACCCGATGTCAGGATTCCCGTATTGACGGCCTGGATGATGAGGGCCCCGAGCAGCGAGCCCAGAATGCTGAATCGCCCGCCGAGCAGCGAATTGCCTCCGACCACGACGGCGAGGATGGCGTCGAGCTCGAGCCAGAGGCCGGCATTGTTGGCGTCCGCACCCTTGATATCCGCCGCGACGATGAGGCCCGCCACCGCCGCGCACAGGCCGGTCAGCAGATAGGCCGCGATCAGCAGCGCCGTCGTTCGCACGCCGGCCAGCTGGCTTGCCCGCCGGTTCACGCCGATCGACTCGATGAGGAGGCCGAGCGCCGTCCGGCGCACCAGGAGCGTGACGCCGAGGCCGAAGACGATCCAGATCGCCACCGGCATGGGCAGCCCGAAAGCCGTGCCGCTGCCGACGAAGATCAGGCCCGCGTCCGTGAAGGTGAGGATCGCGCCCTCGGTGACCAGTTGCGCGATGCCGCGCCCCGCGACCATCAGCACCAGCGTGGCGATGATCGGCTGGATGCCCAGCACCGCGACCAGCACGCCGTTCCACAGGCCGCACAGCATGCCGACCGCGAGCGCCGCGGCGATGGCGACGACGAAGGAATGTCCGGCGGCGATTGTGGCGGCGGCCACGGCCCCGCAGATGGCGACCACCGCACCCACGGAGAGGTCGATACCCCTGGTGGCGATAACCAGCGTCATGCCGACCGCGAGCAGGGCGACCGGCGCGCCGCGATTGAGGACATCGATCAGGCTGCCATAAAGGCGGCCGTTCTGGAACGACAGATCGAAGAAATTCGGAAACAGGGTGACATTGAGCAGCAGCACCACCGCGAGCGTGGCGATCTGCGGCAGCAGCCGGACGATTGTCGGCGGGAAAGCGGTTCTCATCGCGCCACCTCCGGTTCGGTGGTCGACGCGATCGCGGCGACGATGCCTTCCGTCGTCATTTCCTCTCCGGTCAGTTCCCCGACATGACGCCGGTCCCGAAGCACCCGGATGCGGGAGCTGTAGGCAACGAGCTCGTCGAGCTCGGAGGAGATCACCGCAAGCGACATGCCGTCCTCGCACAAATTGCGGATGAGCTTGATGATTTCCGCATGCGCCCCGACGTCGATGCCGCGCGTCGGCTCGTCCAGGATGAGCAGCCTCGGCGCGATCGCGAGCCAGCGCGCCAGAATCGCCTTCTGCTGATTGCCGCCCGAGAGCAGCTTGATCGGCTTTTCGCGGCCGTCGGTGCGGATATCGAGGGCGCGAATATATCTGTCGGCGAGCGCGTTCTGCTCGGCACGCGGGATCGGCCTCGTCCAGCCGCGCCGCGCCTGGAGCGCCAGCACGATATTCTCGCGCACGGAGAGATCGCCGATGATGCCGTCGGTCTTGCGGTCCTCCGGGCAGAAGCCGAAGCCCTCCGCGATGGCGGCGGGCGGCGAATTCAGCGACATGGCGCGCCCGTCGATCTCGACCGTGCCGCTGTCGGTCGGCTTCCAGCCGAACATGACCTCCGCCGTCTCTGTGCGGCCCGAGCCCAGCAGGCCCGCGAGCCCGACGACCTCGCCCTCCGCGATGTCGAGATCGAAGGGCGCGAGATGCCCCCGCCTCCCCACGCCCTTGAAACGGAATCGCGGCGCGCCCGACCGCGGCCGCGCGCCGACGGCATGGCCGGTCTCCTCGCCGAGCTCCCGCCCGAGCATCATCGCCACGAGATCGCGCCGTTCGAGCGCGGCCGTGTCCCGCGTGCCGACGAGCCGGCCGTTGCGCAGGACCGTGATGCGGTCCGAGATCCGGTATACCTGTTCGAGAAAATGGGTAATGAAGACGATGCCCAGCCCCCGCGCGCTGAGCTCGCCGACGATCCGGAACAGGAGATCGACCTCATGGGTATCGAGGCTCGCCGTGGGTTCGTCGAGGATAAGCACCTTTCCTGACAGATCCACGGCCCGCGCGATGGCCACCACCTGCTGTACCGCGACCGGGAACTGGCCGAGCGGCGCCGCCGGATCGATATCGAGGCCGTATTGCGCGAGAAGCGATCTCGATTGGCGCTTCATCCGCCGGCCGAGCGTCAGGCCGAACCGGCGCGGCTGCCGGCCGAGGAACAGGTTTTCCGACACCGTCAGGTTCGGCAGGAGGTTGACCTCCTGATAGACGGTCCCGATACCGAGCTTCTGCGCCTCGAACGTGTCGCGCGGGTCGATCGCCTCGCCGTCGAGCCTTAGACTGCCGGCGTCACGCCGATAGGCGCCCGTCAGGCATTTGACGAGCGTCGATTTGCCGGCGCCGTTTTCGCCGAGCAGGGCATGCACCTCCCCGCGCCTGAGATCGAAATCGACGCCGTCGAGCGCCTTCGATCCCAAAAAATGCTTCGATATGCCCGTGGCGACGAGCGCGCTTTCCTGGCCGTCCGGCATCGCTGCCCTCCCCCATCCGAGCGTCGGTTCCCGCGTCGTAACCGACGGAAGGGATCATCCAAAGCAGGGCATGCCACGACGGAAGCCGCGACATGCCTTGCCATCGCCGCATCAATAGCCGAGATTCTTCTTGGACTCGTAGACTGTCATCGGGTCTTCCGATGTCGGCGTATAGAGCTTGGATTCGGTCTGGATCCACTTGGGAGGAGCCTTGCCGTCCTTGAGATAGGCGTCGAGGGCATCGAAAGCCGGCCCGGCCATGTTGGGCGTCAGCTCGACCGTGGCATTCGCCTCACCGGCGGCCATGGCCTTGAATATATCCGGCACCGCGTCGATCGACACGACAAGGATATCCTTGCCTGGCTTCAGACCCGCTTCCTTGATGGCTTCGATGGCGCCGACGGCCATGTCGTCGTTATGCGCATAGAGCGCGCAGATATTCTTGCCGCCATTCTCGGCCTTGAGGAAGCTTTCCATGACTTCTTTGCCCTTGGTGCGGGTGAAGTCGCCGGTCTGGCTGCGGATGATCTTCAGGTTCCTGGCGTCCGCGATCGCCTGCTCGAAGCCCTTCTTGCGATCGATGGCGGGAGACGAGCCGGTCGTGCCCTGGAGCTCGACGATATTGCAGTCCTTGCCCTTGGTCTCGTCTACGAGCCACTTGCCGGCGACATTGCCCTCGTGGACGAGGTCGGAGGTGATCGCCGTCAGATAAAGTTCCTTGTCGCTATCGACCGTGCGGTCGAGCAGGATCACGGGAATGTTGGCGTCCCTGGCTTCCTGTAGCACGTCATCCCAGCCGGTGGCCACGACGGGCGCCACAAAAATGGCATCGACACCCTGGGCGATGAAGGAACGGATCGCCTTGATCTGGTTTTCCTGCTTCTGCTGCGCATCGGCGAATTTGAGGTCGATGCCGCGCTTTTCCGCTTCCTGCCTGGTCACGGTGGTTTCGGCGGCCCGCCAGCCGGATTCCGAACCGATCTGCGAAAAGCCGACCGTCAGCGCGCTGGCTTCCGTTGCCGCGAACATGGTGACAGCCAGCGCCGTCGCACCTGCGAGTGCCTTGAACGATTTCATGATGTACCTCCCGTTGGTCACTGCGTCGAGCAGTGTCGGCTTAAAATCATATAATATGATTTTTGTAAAGATGATGCGCCTAAAAATAATACTTTTAAACGCGGATTGCGCGAGGGAGTCCCGCGTCCCTGGCGGCAAAAACAGCTTGCCCCTCCCGGTTCCGCTCTCTAAAAGCCTTATTCCGCGCGGGCGCCCTTCAAGGCGCCGGTTTTCATGGGAATTGCACGGGGAAGAGATGCTTCAATCGCTGCGTAAGGCCGCTAACACCTGGGCCGCCAAGTTGCTGCTGATCGTCATGGTGTTCGCCTTCGGCATCTGGGGCGTCCATGCTTCGATGTTCGCCGGCTCGGCCAGCGCCGTGGTCACGGTCGGCGACCAGAAGGTTTCGGACACCGAGTTCCGGATCGCCTTCAACAATGTCGTCACCATGATCTCCCGGCAGTTCGGGACGCAGCTCACGCTCGAACAGGCCAAGATGTTCGGCGCCGAGCAGATGGTCTATGGCCGCCTCGTATCGGGCGCGGCGCTCGACCAGCTCGCATCGGACATGAAGCTCGGCCTCTCCGAGGATCGTATCCTGACGCTGATCCAGCAGGAGCCGGCCTTCCGCGATCCCACTTCCGGCGGTTTCAGCCGGGACCGCATGATGGCGCAGCTCGAGGCCGGCCGCATCCGGCAGGAGGATTACCTCAACTCCGTGACCCAGCAGGCCGTCCGCACGCAGATCGTCGACGCCGTGTCGGACGGCTTTTCGGCTCCCAAGACCCTGCTCGACGCGCTCAAGGCCTATGGCAGCGAGAGCCGGGATCTCGATTACCTGATCCTCGGCAGCGGGACGATCGACGCCGTCAAGCCGCCCTCGGACGACGAACTGGCGAAATGGTTCGAAGCCAACAAGGCCAATTACAAGGCGCCGGAATATCGCAAGTTCAGCTATGTCAAGCTCGAGCCCTCCGACATCGCCGAGCCGTCCGCCATTTCCGACGAGGCGATCAAGGAAGACTACGAGAAGCGCAAGGCGAACTACCGGACCCCGGAAACCCGCACCATCGAGCAACTGGCATTCCCCGACAAGGCGGCGGCCGAGGCCGCGGCGGCGAAGCTCGGCGCCGGGACCACCTTCGACCAGCTCGTGACGGAACAGGGCAAGACCGCCTCGGACGTCCTGCTCGGCGATTTCCGCGCCGACAGCATGCCGACCAAGGCGATGGCCGACGCGGCCTTTTCGGTCAAGGCCGATGGCGGCACGACGCCGGTGACGGAGGGCCTGATCGGCCCCGTCATCCTTCGCGTCACCAATATCCGGCCCGAGGTCGTCAAGAGCCTCGACGAAGTCAAGGACGATATCCGCAAGGAGCTCGCGCTCGCGCTCGCCAATGACGAGATCGAGAATGTCTACAAGAGCTTCGAGGACGTGCGCGCTTCGGGCGCATCCCTGGCGGAAAGCGCGCAGCAGCAGAAACTCAAGGTGGAGACGGTCGATGCGGTCGACTCCGAAGGCAAGGACATGAAGGGCGAGGCCGTCAAGGACCTTCCCACCGGCCGAAAGCTGATCAACGAGGTATTCCAGTCCGAGGTCGGCGTTGAACCGTTGCCGTTGACCCTCGACAATGGCGGTTATGTCTGGTTCGAGCTTCTCGACGTCGTTCCGGCCCGCGACCGCAAACTCGACGAGGTCAAGGACAAGGTCCTGGCCGACTGGACGGCGGAGCAGCAGAAGCTTGCCCTCGTCAAGAAGGCGGAAGCGGTGGTCGCCGAAGTCAAGGGGGGCAAAGCGCTGGCCGACGTGGCGGCCGGCCTCAAGCTCGCCGTGGAAAGCAAGGCCGGCATACGGCGCGGCGCGGCGGACGCGGTGCTCGGCACCGATGCGGTTTCGGCAGCCTTCGACGGGCCGAAGGGCTATGTGACGCATGCGGCGACGGAAGGCGGCGCCACCCAGATCGTTCTTGTCGTCAAGGACGTGAACGAGAATGCACCGTCCGATGCGCTCGAGAACAACGATCAGCAGATCAAGGACCTTGCGGCGAATGCCGGACAGGATATCCTCAACCAGATGATCGGCGAGTTGCAGGTGCAATATGGCGTGTCGTTCAATCGCACCCGCGCCGAACAACTGATGATCCAGCGCTGAGATCGGGGGATTCCAGGTATGGCCGAACTCAAACCGCTTCTCGCCAAGGTCGCGACAGGAACGCCGCTCGACGCCGCGGAGGCGCGGTCGGCCTTCGACATCATGATGTCCGGCGCGGCCACGCCCACCCAGATCGGCGGGTTCCTGATGGCGCTGCGCGTGCGCGGCGAAACCGTGGACGAGATTTCCGGCGCGGTGTCGACCATGCGGGCGAAGATGATCCCGGTTGCCGCGCCAGAGGATGCCATCGACATCGTGGGCACCGGCGGGGATGCATCCGGCACATACAACGTGTCCACCTGTGCCGCCTTCATCGTGGCCGGCTGCGGTGTGCCTGTCGCCAAACACGGCAATCGCGCCCTTTCCTCCAAATCCGGCGCGGCGGACGCGCTTTCGGCTCTTGGCATCAACCTGGAACTCGCTCCCGACGCCATCGCCCGCTGCATCCGGGAGGCCGGGCTCGGCTTCATGTTCGCGCCGGCGCACCATTCGGCGATGCGGTTTGTCGGCCCGACCCGCGTGGAACTGGGAACACGGACGATCTTCAACCTGCTCGGGCCGCTTTCCAATCCGGCCGGTGTACGCAAGCAGCTTGTCGGCGTGTTCGCGCCGCAATGGCTGGAGCCGCTGGCCCATGTCCTCAAGGACCTGGGGTCAGAGCACGTCTGGCTGGTGCATGGCGACGGACTGGATGAAATGACCACCACCGGCACGACGCAGGTCGTGGAACTGAAGGACGGCACGATCCGCGGCTTCGAGCTGACGCCGGAAGAGGCCGGCCTGCCGCGCGCACGGCTTGAAGATCTGAAAGGCGGCGACGGTGCGCACAATGCACGGGCGCTGCGTGCTGTGCTTCAGGGTGAGAAGAACGCCTATCGCGACATAGCGCTGCTGAATGCCGGCGCTTCGCTGGTGGTGGCGGGCAAGGCCGATACGGTCGCCGAAGGCGTGGCCATGGCGGCCGACGCCATTGACGAAGGGCGCGCCTTCGCGGCGCTGGAGCGGCTGATCGCGGTCTCCAACAGCGGAAAGGTCGCCTGAGCGATGGCCGATATCCTCAAGAAGATCGAGGCCTACAAGCGTGACGAGATTGCCGCGGCGAAAGCAGCACTTCCGCTGGCCGAAGTGCGCGCCCGCGCTTTGGATGGCGATGCGCCGCGCGGCTTCCTGAGGGCGCTGGAAGACCGCAAGGCCGAAGGCCGGTTCGGACTGATCGCCGAAATCAAGAAGGCCAGCCCCTCCAAGGGGCTGATCCGGGCCGATTTCGACCCGCCGGCGCTGGCGCGCGCCTATGAGACCGGCGGCGCGGCCTGTCTTTCGGTGCTGACGGATGGACCGAGCTTCCAGGGCGCACCGGAATTCCTGACGGCTGCGCGCCAGGCGGCCGGGCTGCCGGCCCTGCGCAAGGATTTCATGTTCGAGCCCTACCAGGTCTGGGAAGCCAGGGCCTGGGGCGCCGATTGCATCCTCATCATCATGGCGAGCCTCTCGGACGACGAAGCCCGTGCGCTGGAAGAATGCGCCTTCGAGGCCGGCATGGACGCGCTCATCGAGGTGCATGACGAGGCCGAGATGGAACGGGCTCTCATGCTGTCCTCACGCCTGCTGGGCGTCAACAACCGCAACCTGCGCACGTTCGACGTCAGCCTGGAAACGACCGAACGCCTTGCCGCCATGGCACCTGGCGACCGCCTTCTGGTTGGCGAGAGCGGCATTTTCACCCATGCCGATTGCCAACGGCTTGCAGGCCACGGCGTGACTTCCTTCCTGGTCGGGGAAAGCCTGATGCGCCAGGATGACGTGACAGCCGCCACACGGACCCTGCTCGAAGGCGATGGCGCGCGGCTTGCGGCAGGCTGACCATGGCTGAGCATCTGACCCATATCGCGGAAAACGGCGAGGCCCACATGGTGGATGTCGGCGACAAGGCCGCCACGAGCCGCACGGCCATTGCCGAGGGCGCGGTGCGCATGCGGGCCGAAACGCTGGCGATGATCCTGGCGGGCAATGCCAAGAAGGGCGATGTCATCGCCACGGCGCGGATTGCGGGCATCATGGCCGCCAAGAAGACCCATGAGCTGGTTCCGCTCTGTCACCCGCTGCTGCTCACCAAGGTGACCGTGGACATCACGCCCGACGAAACCCTGCCCGGCCTGCGTGTGCGCGCACTGGCACGGGTGAACGGCCAGACCGGTGTGGAGATGGAAGCGCTGTCGGCCGTGTCCGTCACCTGCCTCACGATCTATGACATGGCCAAGGCCGTGGACCGGGGCATGGTGCTGACCGATATCCGCCTTGTCGAAAAGGAAGGCGGGAAATCCGGCCACTGGCGCGCAGAGGACTGAAGAAATGGCATTGCTTCCCGTTGACGAGGCGCTCTCCAGACTGCTGGACGATGCGGGCCTGCTGGGCGCGCAAGAGGTTCACATCGCGGATGCGGCAGGCCGCTTCCTGGCCAGCGACCTGGCGGCCCGGCGCACGCAACCTCCCTTCCCGGCCGCCGCCATGGATGGCTATGCCGTGCGGGCCGATGACATCGCCAACGTGCCTGCCGCGCTGACGGTGATCGGCGAATCGGCAGCGGGCCACCGCTTTTCGGGCAAGGTGGAGGGCGGAGAATGCGTGCGCATCTTCACCGGCGCGCCCGTCCCCTCCGGCGCCGATACCGTGATCATCCAGGAAAATGTCGGCGTGCTCGGCGACGGTCGCGTCCAGGTGAACGAAGGCGAGCCGAAAGGCCGCAATATCCGCGTCGAAGGGCTGGACTTTCGCCAGGGCAGCACCATCCTGAAGGCCGGCCGGCAACTCGATGCCGCGGCGCTGTCGCTCGCCGCCGCCGCCAATCACGACCGCCTCACGGTGGCACGCAAGCCACTCGTCGCCATTCTCGCCACCGGCGACGAACTGGTTCCGCCTGGCGCCCTGCCCGGCCCGGACCAGATCATCGCCTCCAATTCGTTCGGCGTTGCGGCACTGGCGACCGAATGCGGCGCCACCGTCATCGATCTGGGCATTGCCCGCGACGATCACGGCATCATCGGCGCCGCTGTCGGGCGGGCTCGGGATGCAGGCGCCGATATCATCGTCACGCTGGGCGGCGCGTCCGTCGGCGATCATGATCTCGTCCAGTCGGTCCTTGCCGATGCCGGGATGGAACTCGACTTCTGGAAGATCGCGATGCGGCCGGGCAAGCCGCTCATGGTCGGGCGCTTTGGCGAAACGCGTGTGCTGGGCCTGCCGGGCAATCCCGTATCGAGCCTCGTCTGTGCCCATCTGTTCCTGAAGCCGCTCATCAAGGCGCTTTGCGGGGCACGCCATGTGCATGACATCCGCACGGCCCGGCTGACCACGCCGATGAAAGCAAATGGCGACCGCCAGGACCACGTGCGTGCGGTTTGCACAAGCGATGGCACGGGCGGCCTGCAGGTGACGCCTTTCAAGCGCCAGGATTCGTCCATGCTGTCCACGCTGGCCGAGGCCAATTGCCTGGTGATCCGGCCCGCGCACGCACCGGCCGTCAACGAAGGCGACAACGTGCCCTGCCTGATCCTGCGCAGCCTCGGCGACTGACCGACCCGCAGGCGTGCCGTGCGTGCGGCACCATTGCGATGCCACTTGCGGAACAGGACGGGAACAGATATGTTTGTTCCGGTTTTGTATTGCGACTCGTCAGGAGGTGGCCCGTGCTCACCCGCAAACAGCATGAACTTCTGCTTTTCATTCATGAGCGGCTGAAAGAAACCGGGATACCGCCTTCCTTCGACGAGATGAAGGATGCGCTGGAACTGGCGTCCAAGTCCGGCATTCACAGGCTGATCACGGCACTTGAGGAACGCGGGTTCATTCGCCGCCTGCCAAACCGGGCACGGGCGCTGGAGGTGATCCGCATGCCCGAGGGGGTTGCGGGCGCACCTCAGGCGCGCAAGTTTTCACCCAGCGTGATCGAGGGCGGACGCGGGCAGCCAGGCGGCACGAAGGCGCCGCCGGCCGAGAAGGAATCCGGACAGTCCATTGCCATTCCGGTCATGGGGCGAATCGCCGCCGGCGTGCCGATCGATGCCATCCAGCATCAGACCCACACGATCGCCGTGCCGCCGGACATGCTGGGCGGTGGCGAGCATTACGCGCTGGAGGTTCGCGGGGATTCGATGATCGAGGCCGGTATTTTCGACGGCGACACCGTGATCATCCGCGACGGCCAGACGGCCAATCCCGGCGACATCGTCGTCGCGCTGGTCGATGACGAGGAAGCGACGTTGAAGCGCTTCCGGCGCAAGGGGGCTTCCATTGCGCTGGAAGCGGCCAATCCGGCCTTCGAGACGCGCATTTTCCCGCCCCACCGCGTGAAGGTGCAAGGGCGTCTGGTCGGGCTGATCCGGCGGTATTGAAGCCTGAAACAGGATTTGGATCGATCGATCATGAAAAGGGGGCGCCGGACTGGCTCGGCGCCTTTTTTTTCGTTCACTCCGTATCCCCGGCCTTCGTGGAGGCCGGCGCCGCCATTCACTCAGCGGCAATACCGGCAGGCTGCTTGCGCCGGCGCGTCGATGCCAGGGCGGCGCCGATCACCGCGAGGATGACGATCGCGGCTTGCGGGACGATGGCTTCCCAGGTCGGGTTCAACCCGGCATCGACGAGCGATGACGGCAAGTCCATCGGATCGTAGGCCAACAGTTGCAGTTCCTGCAGTTCCTGAACCGCACCGCCAACGAATTTCAGGCCCATGACAAAGAGGAAGGCCGAGGTTGCCAGAAAGATGAAACGCAGGGGCAACCGCGCGGCGAAAGCATTGACCGCAAACCAGACAACGGCCAGCACGCCGGTGGCGGCAGCAATGCCGATCCAGAAGCCGACATGCCATCCACCACTCGCCGCAGCGCTCGCATGGAGAAACAGGATTGTTTCAGCGCCTTCGCGAAAGACTGCGAGAAAGGCAATCAGGGCGAGCGACAATGTCGTTCCCGCGCTGACTGCGCGGTCTGCCACGGCACGCAAGGTCGCCTGCCATGCCTTCGGATCCTGCTTCAGAAAGAGCCAACCGGACATGTAGAACATCAGGCCGGCCGCAACCATCATGACAACTGCTTCAAGTCGGTCGTCATGGGCGCCACCGAGGAACACCTCGAAGGCAAGCGCGGCGGCCACGCTAGCAAGAACCGCCATGGCCACGCCGATATAGAGGTAACGCGTGCGCTCGCCCATGCCGGCGCGATGGAGGAACGCGGCAAGAGCCGATATGACCAGAAGGGCCTCAAGGCCCTCGCGAAAAAGGACAAGTCCGGACTCAAGAGCCGCCGACAGAATTGGCATCTCGTTTTCTCTCATTGTTCAAGATCGTCCGCAGGAAGCCAGATGTGCCCGGCGGCCGCAAGCAGCCTTTGCCCAGTTTGTAACGTTTCCAAACTGGATGCCTGCAGGTGGGACGCTGGCGGCACGGCCAAGTGTCAATCCCTGGCCTCCGGCTTCCACTCTTCCAGGCCGCGGGCGGCGCGCGACCATTTCCGATGCCTGTGCCACGGGCGGTATGGCCGGTTGATGGCATGGCGGATCGAAACGCCCTTGCCGTGCGGGTTCAGGCGAAAGGCAGCCGATCCTTCGAGCGCCAATTGCCGGGCTGTGACGATGACGGCCATGTGCCGTCCACCGCAGCGGGGCGCTTCGGAAGGCT
>JAGRLJ010000167.1 GCA_020441805.1 Rhizobiaceae bacterium | reverse complement strand
GACGGCGACGTGCAGTCCGATACGGTCGCGCAGGGCTTCGGTTCGCTCGGCCTGATGACCTCGGTCCTGCTCACCCCCGATGGCAAGACCGTGGAAGCGGAAGCCGCGCACGGCACCGTCACCCGCCATTATCGCCAGCACCAGAAGGGTCAGGAGACCTCGACCAACTCGATCGCCTCGATCTTCGCCTGGACGCGCGGCCTCGCGCACCGCGCCAAGCTCGACGACAATGCGGAACTGGCGAAATTCTGCGAAACGCTGGAAAAGGTCTGCATCTCCACCGTCGAGTCCGGCTTCATGACCAAGGATCTCGCGCTGCTCATCGGTCCCGACCAGCCCTGGCTCTCCACCACCGGCTTCCTCGACAAGGTGGACGAAAACCTCAAGAAGGCGATGTCGGCCTGAGAATGCGACATCGTCTCCCGGCGCCCTTTGCCGGGGGACGGTTTCCCGGGATATCGCGGTCGCCGGAGTCCTTTTGCGTCAGGGGCCTTGGGCGGCTGTCGCCGCGCGGCATTGCGTGAACGTCGCCGTCGAAAAGAGGGACGACCTTGCCGGAAGAAGAACGGGCTTCGCTCAAGGTCGTCGTTCTCGGTGGATACGGCACCTTCGGCCGCAGGCTCGTCGAGTTGCTGTCGGACGAGCCGCGACTGACTGTCGTCATTGCCGGGCGATCGGTGGCAAAGGCGGAGGCGCTTCGTGCCTCGCTTCCACCCGGCGCCGCCATCGAAACCATGGAGCTCGATCGCGAGGGAAATATCGGGCCGGCGCTCGCGGCTCTCGATCCCGATATTCTCGTCGATGTCACCGGACCGTTCCAGGCCTATGGCGCGACGCCCTACCGGCTGGCCGAAACATGCCTGCGGCTCGGGGTCAACTATCTCGACTTCTCCGACGGCAGCGATTTCACGGCGGGCATTGCCCGCTTCGATGCCGAGGCGCGTGCGAGGGGCATCTTCATGCTGTCCGCCGTCAGTTCCGCGCCCGCCCTCAGTGGCGCGGCGGTCCGACATCTCGCGGCCGGGCTCGCCTCGATCGAAACTGTCGAGGGCGGCATCGCCCCGTCGCCCTTCGCCGGTATCGGCCGCAATGTCATCGTGGCCATCGCGAGTTATGCGGGACGCCCGTTGCGTCTGGCGCGAGACGGACAGCCGCGAACCGCATACGGCCTCACGGAGACGCGGCGCATGACGATCTGCCCGCCCGGCAGGCTGCCGCTGTCGTCGCGCCGCTTCGTGCTGGTCGATGTGCCGGATTTGGCGCTCATGCCCGCGATGCTGCCAGGCTTGCGCTCGGCTTGGTTCGGCGCCGGCACGGCGCCCCAGTTCTATCTGGGGCTGCTCGTGCTGCTCGCCCGCCTTGCCCGATATCGCCTTTTCCCGCCGCTGCGCCTGTTCACGGGTCTGTTCCATTCGGTCGCCAACCGCCTGACATGGGGTGAGAGGCGGGGCGGCATGTATGTCCGGCTGATCGGCCGCGACGGCGAGGGCCGAAGCGTTTCCAGGTCGTGGCATCTGCTCGCGGAAGGCGATGCGGGGCCGTCCGTACCGGCAATGGCGGCGGACGCGGTGATCCGGCGCTGCCTCGCCGGTCACCCGCCCGAGCCTGGCGCGCGCCATGCGGCGGCGGCGCTCGATCTTGCGGATTTCGCGCGGGGCTTTGCCGCCAGGGGCATTGTCACCGGCACGAGACAGGATGGAGAACGGAGCTGGCCTCTCTATCGCCGCGTTCTCGGCGCGGCCTGGGACGAGCTTCCCGCTCCCGTCCGCGATCTTCACCGGGTGGAGACAGGCCGGCGCTTCGCCGGGCGCGCCACCGTGGATCGCGGCCGCGGCTTCTTCGCCGGGTTGATCGGCGCGTTCTATCGTTTTCCGAGGGCGGGTTCGGATATTCCGGTCTCGGTGCTGCTCGAACGAAGCCGTGGCGGCGAACTCTGGCAGCGGACTTTTGCCGGCCGGACATTCCGCAGTTTCCAGAGGGAGGGCGAGGGCCGCGGCGCCTGTCTCGTCGACGAGCGCTTCGGTCCGGTTTCGGTGGGACTGGCGCTGGTCGTCGGCGAGGGCCGTCTCGACTATGTGGTCCGCCGCTGGTCCTTTCTCGGCATTCCCATGCCGGTATTCATGGCGCCAGGCGGCCGGACCTTCGAGCATGTCGAAGGCGGGCTTTTCCGATTTCACGTCGAGATCGATCATCCGTGGTTCGGGCTGATCGTCCGCTATCAGGGCTGGCTCAAGGATTCCGACCGCGATTCCGAAGCGCAGAGTTCGATGAAATTCACCGCGAACGCCTCCAGCGCCGACCAGTCGGTCAGTTCGTAGTCGTTGCGCGTATCGGTGGGAGCCTTGTGCCTGTCGGCGATGCGCTTCAGCATCCAGCGCTTGAAGAAGTCGTATTCCGTGTAGCGCAGCGCGCCCGCCGCGTGATGCACGACCTTCGGCTCCCAGCCCGTTTCCGACATAAGCGTCTGCGCAAAGCCTTCGGCTTCCTCGCGCTCGGCGGGATCATCGCTCACGATCGAGAGCGTCACCGAGACGAAGGCCGAGGGGATGGTGTTGAGCCAGTCGACCTCGCGATGCACGAAGTCGGTGAAATAGGACGGATAGCGGCCGACATGGATCGGCGCGCAGAGGATGACGCCGTCCGGGCGCTCCAGCGTATATTCCGACCTGTCCGCCGCGCTTGCGATCACCGCCTGGTGACCGCGTGTCTCGATGGTTGAGGCGAGGGTCTCCGCGATCTTGCGGCTCTGCCCTTCGACACTGGCATAGGCGATGAAGAATTTCATGATCGGCCCTCCGGCTTGGGAGGAAGAATAGGCTCGCGGCACCGGTCTTTCCTTGATATCGATCAAGCGATGCGGCGGGCAAATCCTTGTGGGTTGGCGTAAATCTTGTCGCCGTCCAGCACGAATCTTTGCTAGATAGGCGCGCGGCAACGAGGATTGGAATGACTGCGGCCATCGACATGGGAACGGGCGCCACCGGCGACCGCTCGACGCTGGATCTTGAGGAGCTGCTGGCGACGCGCCTTCTGGTGCAGGGCAATTCCGGCTCCGGCAAGTCGCATCTTCTCAGGCGTCTGCTCGAACAGTCGGCCGGCTGGGTGCAGCAGGTGATCGTCGATCCCGAGGGCGATTTCGTGACGCTGGCCGACCGCTACGGCCATGTCGTGATCGAGGGCGAGCGGAGCGAGGCGGAGCTGCTCGGCATTGCCGCCCGCGTTCGCCAGCACCGCGTCTCCTGCGTGCTCTCGCTCGAAGGGCTGGATGTCGAGGACCAGATGCGCGCGGCGGGCATCTTCCTCAACGGGCTTTTCGATGCCGAGCGCGATTTCTGGTATCCGGTCCTGGTCGTGGTCGACGAGGCGCAGATGTTTGCGCCCGCCGCCGGCGGCGAGGTGGCCGACGAGGTGCGCAAGCTCTCGCTCGGGGCCATGACCAACCTGATGTGCCGCGGCCGCAAGCGCGGCCTCGCCGGCGTCATCGCCACGCAGCGGCTGGCCAAGCTCGCCAAGAATGTCGCGGCCGAGGCCTCGAATTTCCTCATGGGCCGCACCTTCCTCGACATCGACATGGCGCGCGCCGCCGACCTGCTGGGCCTCGATCGCCGCCAGGCCGAAATGTTCCGCGACCTGCCGCGCGGCGCCTTCGTCGCTCTCGGCCCGGCGCTCACCAAGCGGCCGGTCAAGGTGCAGATCGGAGCCGTGGAGACCTCGGCCCGCTCGTCGAGCCCGAAGCTGATGCCGCTGCCCGAGGCGACGGCCGATGCCGCCGACCTGATCCTGACGCCCGATCCCGCCGAATTCGCCCGGCCGATTCCACGCTATGTGGCGCCGGCGCCACGGCCGGCGACGGATATCCTCGCCGAACTGTCCAGGCCGCGCGGCGAGGAACCGCCCCCGGCGGCCGAAAGCCGGCCGCGCCGGCCGGACATGACGCCGGAGGAGCGCGAGGAGCAGGTTGCCTCGGCACTGGCCGAGGTCACGGACGCGGCTTCCGCCTTTCGCACAGACGCCGAGCTCTATCAGGATTTCCTTGTCCGCTGCCGTATCCGCCGGCTCGTCGGACAGCCGCTATCGCTGTCGGACTTCCGCCATCGCCTCGCCGTCGTCCGGTCGGGCGCCGACGAGGAGACGATGGCCGGCGAGGCCTGGGGGCGGGCGTTGTCGCTCGGCGGCTCGGTCGCCGACGACCTCAAGGCGGTGTTCCTGATGCTGGCCAATGCGGCGATCGCCGGCCTTCCCTGTCCGGGCGACGCCGCGATCGCCCGCAGCTACGGCACCCATTCCGTGCGGCGCGCGCGCCGGCTTCTCGGCTATTTCGAGGAGCAGGGTCTGATCGTCACCCATCAGGACCGGGCGGGAAAACGGATCGTCGCCTTTCCCGACCTCGGTTGCGAAACGCTGCCGGGGGATCCCGAGGCGGCGGAGCCGGAAAGCCGCGACGCCGCGGAGTAGGGCCGTCGCCCGCCGCGATCAGGGACTCCCGGCCAGTTTTCCATTTCGCGTCGCCCACATCGAGCCGGCGATTCCGGTCGCCAGGATCGCGAGCGTCACGCCGAGCGAAACCGCGGGCGGGATCTTGGCGAGGCCCAGCATGTCGGCGACGAAGATCTTCGAGCCGACGAAGACCAGCACCGTCGCCAGCGCATATTTGAGATAGGCGAAGCGGTGGAT
>JAGRLJ010000166.1:4043-4987 GCA_020441805.1 Rhizobiaceae bacterium | reverse complement strand
CCGATGTTCCTGTTCACGCCCGACACCTCCACCGGCCTGCCGATCGGCAAGGCCGTGCGGTCCGGTCTTTCCGAACTGGGATCGACGCTCGGCGAACTGCGCCGCCGGACGGGCATTCTCAGGTTCCTCGTCGCGCGGATGATCTACCAGGACGGCGTCAACGGGCTCCTGATCCTCGGCGGGGCCTTCGCGGTCGGCATGTTCGGCTGGGAGACGACGGAGATCGGGCTCTACGGCATCATCCTGAACGTCGTGGCCATCTTCGGCTGCGGTGTGGCGAGCCTCATCGACAGGAGGCTCGGCTCCAAGATCGTGGTCGCGCTGGCGCTGGCCATGCTGCTCGTCGCGACGCTCGGATTCGTCTCGACCGGTCCCGGTTTCACCCTCTTCGGCCTCGTCGCCCTGCCGGCGGGGGATTCCGGCGGCCTGTTCGGCACCGCCGCCGAGAAGATCTATATCCTCTACGGGCTGCTGGTCGGCCTCGCCTTCGGTCCGGTCCAGGCCTCCTCGCGTTCCTGGCTGGCCCGCAGCGTGACACCGGAGGAAGCCGGCCGCTATTTCGGCATCTACGCGCTTTCCGGCCGCGCCACGACCTTCATGGCCACCGGGCTCAACACGGTCCTGATCATGCTCTCCGGCTCGCCGCGCCTCGGCATGGCCTCCATGCTGCTCTTCTTCGCCATCGGGCTGGCGATCCTCGCCGTCACGCCCTATCCGGCCGATCGAAAGCGAAGCGCCAGACCTTGAATGGGCGTCTCAGCCGCTCAGTGCCGGAAGTGGCGCGAGCCGGTGAAGACCATCGCCACGCCATGGGCATTGGCGGCGTCGATCACCTCCTGGTCGCGCATCGAGCCGCCCGGCTGGATCAGCGCCGTGGCGCCCGCCGCGATCATCGAGAGCAGGCTGTCGGCGAAGGGCAGGAAAGCCTCCGAGGCGGCGGCGGA
>JAGRLJ010000166.1:305-3912 GCA_020441805.1 Rhizobiaceae bacterium | reverse complement strand
GCATAGACGACCGCGTTGGATTTCACATGCTTGGCCACCTTGAAGGCGAATTTCATGTCGTCGAGCTCCCGCGCCGTCGGCGCGCGCGCCGTGACGACCTTGAGGTCGAGATCCTCGACCATCGTATTGTCGCGCGTCTGGACGAGGAACCCGCCGGAAACGGTGCGCATCGTCAGGCCGGCCACGCGCGGATCGGGCAGGCCACCGGTGACGAGCAGCCGCAGATTGGGCTTGGCCGCGACGATCGCCTTCGCCTCCTCGGACACTTCGGGAGCGATGATCACCTCGGTGAAGAGCTTGACGATTTCCGCCGCCGTGACGGCGTCAAGCCGTGAATTGAGCGCGATGATGCCGCCGAAGGCCGATGTCGAATCGCAGGCCAGCGCCTTGAGATAGGCGTCCCTGAGCGTGCCGCCGGTCGCGACCCCGCAAGGATTGGCGTGCTTGACGATGGCGCAGGCGGGACCCGCGGCCTGCGGGAACTCCGCCACCAGTTCGAAGGCGGCGTCGGTGTCGTTGATATTGTTGTAGGAGAGCTGCTTGCCCTGGACGAGCGTGGCATTGGCCACGCCCGGCCGCTTCTCGCCGGTCACGTAAAAGGCCGCCTTCTGATGCGGATTCTCGCCGTAGCGCATCGCTTCGCGCAGCGCGCCGCCGATGGCGCGATGGCGGGGCGTGTCGATCCCGAGTTCGTCCGCCATCCAGCTGGAGATCGCCGCATCGTAGGCCGCGGTCCGGGCGAAGGCCTTCTGCGCCATGCGCTGGCGGAAGGCATAGGCGGTGGCGCCGTCCGCCGCGAGCTGATCGATCAGTTCGGCATAGTCGGCCGGATCGGTCATGACCGTCACATAGGCATGGTTCTTGGCCGAGGCCCGGATCATGGCCGGACCGCCGATATCGATATTCTCAACGCTCTGGGCATAATTCTCACCCCGCGCCCGGACCTCCTCAAAAGGATAGAGATTGATCACGGCGAGGTCGATGCCGGCAATGCCGTGCCTTTCCATGGCGGCGACATGGTCCGCATCGTCGCGGATGGCGAGCAGCCCGCCATGGACATTGGGATGGAGCGTCTTGACGCGGCCGTCCATGATCTCCGGAAAACCGGTGATGTCGGAGACATCCGTCACCGCGATCCCCTCGGCGGCGAGGGCCTTGAAGGTGCCGCCGGTCGAAAGGATACGGATGCCGAGGTCCGCGAGCGCGCGGGCGAGATCGGCGATGCCGCTCTTGTCGCTGACCGAGATCAGCGCGGTTTTCACCGTCACGCGGTCGGGGGCGGGAATGTTCTTCGATTGCACGGCCATGGCGGTGTCCTTCGCGGGGGAACGGATGCGGTCGCCTATCACAGCCCTCGCGGCGAGAAAACCGCAAACCGGCGCAAATCGGGCCTCAGGCGACGGCCGGCGTCGAAATGCGGCTCAGGATCCACTGGATCTCGAGCGATTCGCCATGCGGGAAATAAAGCTCGATCTGGCGCGACGGCCTGATGCCGCTCGGATCGGCGAAGAAGACGTCGTCCTCGACCAGGATTTCGGCATCGCTGGTGGACAGCGCCCAGCCATCCCCGTCCGGCGCGACGAGGCGGACCTCGTGTTCGTCGATCTCGCGTATGTCGATCTGCGGATGGATATGGAAGCGGATGACCGCCCGGGTCTCGAGATTGACCGGCGGATCGGAGCCGTCGGCCTGCACCAGCCGGTCATTGCCGCGGATCTGGGTTCCCTGGGCATTGACCTGGATCGTTCTTTCATGGACGAGCCCGAAGGGCAGGAGATAGCCGTCATGGCGCGCGATCAGGCCCTCGCTGCCGTCGTCGAGCTCCGCCCGCTCGACCTCCACTCTGGTGACGCCTTCGGCGAAGACCGGGCCGGTGATGGCGGATTTCGAGATCCGGCTGCTGCTCGTGTCGTTCACCGTCACCGTCGAATGGGCGGCGGTGGCGCGCGCGAGCTGGCGGTAATTCTCGCCCGCGAAACGCGGCGCCCCCGAATTGATGACGAAACGGTGCTTGCCGGACGACATTTCGAAGGACAGGCAGCCGGCATGAGCCGTGCGCGACATGGCGGCATCGACCGCCATTCCGGTATCGACGATGAGCACCGTGTCGTGCACCGCGAGCCGGTGATAGTGAAGATGCGGCAGGGCCTTGAAGGGCCTGCCCGCCGTTTCGTCGTAACGCAGCACCGCCATCAGCTCGCTGGCAAGCGTGGTCGTCGCACCGTTGAACAGCGCGAGCTCACCGCCCTGATGCCGGAAGAAACGCAGCGCCGGATACATCCTGTCGATCGCCGGCATCAGCCGGGCCGGCGGATCGAAGCCGAGATTCACATAGGTCTGGCGTAGCGGCAACAGGTCGAAGAGCAGTTCGAGCCCGGTGCGCGGATTGCGCGATATATGCCCGCCGTCGCCGAGGATCTGCCGGTCGAGCTCGCGGTCGAGATGGCGCGCCGCGCGCCGGAGCCGGCCGCCGGACGAGGCAAGCGACACCGTCGCCACCGCGAGCGCGACGCGGATCCTCAGCCGCGTTTCGCCGTCCGGCGCATGCCGCGCGGTGAGTTCGAGATAGCGGATCTGCATGCGCAGGCTTCGGAGCACCCGCCTGTAGAAGCGCATGTCGGCATTCTTCAGGATCACCGTGGAATGCGAAAGCCATGCGATGATGCGCTGCGCCACGACATCCGGATCCCAGGCAATGCCGGTGACGCGCCGCCCATGGGTCGCGATCCATTCGTCGGTCAGGCGGCGGGCGGCGGCATAGCGATCGTCGGACCGGGCGGCGCGCACATGCCGGAGCCAGGAGAAGCTGTGCAGGCGGGCGGCGAATTCCCGGGACGGAAGCTCGACGGAGAAGGGCGAATAGCCCCTGGTTTCCAGGAGCCGGCCCGCCAGTGGAAAGCGGCCCTCGGCGATTTCGTCGGCGATGAAGGGATCGGCGGCATGCAGATCCGTCGGCGCGACCACCAGCCGCTTCGGGCCGGGACTCATCGCCGGCAGCGCGGCAACGCGGAACGCGGCAAGCCGGAGTGAGAAACGCCGTCGCATTTCCCCCAGATAGTGCGACAGGTATCTTCGACGACCCGACACGCTCATGACGCAGCTACATTCATGCTTTCACAGCAGGTAAAATTAAATCCGGCATCCGGTCAACCTGCGGCCGTCCCATTTCGGGGCAGGGGCGCTCTCCATGCACAATTTCACCCAAGCCGTGTCAAGACCGCAGCATAGAAGCCGTCCACGCCGCCCAGCATCGCCGGCGTGGTGCGGATATCGCCTCTGGCATCGACGGCCGTTTCGAGTCCGGGCCAATCCTCCGGTCGCGCCGGCCGGCGCGCGGCGTCCGGCGTTTCGGCCAGAAAGGCGTCGACAAGCGCCTCTCCCTCGGCGGGATCGAGCGAACAATTGGAAAAGACCAATGTCCCGCCGGGCCGCAGCATCGCGAAGGCATGCCGCAACAGCCGCGCCTGAACGCCGGCAAGCTTCGCCACGTCGCCGGCGTCCTTCGTCCAGAACACGTCGGGATGACGGCGGATCGTGCCGGTCGAGGAACAGGGCGCGTCGAGCAGGATCGCGTCGAATCGCGGTTCCGGGTCAAGATCCTCGAGCC
>JAGRLJ010000166.1:0-148 GCA_020441805.1 Rhizobiaceae bacterium | reverse complement strand
TCCCGGCCCGCAAGATCGCCGAACAGCTTCGCCGGAATGGCGGCGGCGGCATCCTGCACCCACCAGGCGCCCTCGGCGAAGCCGGCCAGCGCGGTGACGGAGCCTTCGAAGACGGGAAGGCGGACCGAGCCGGTCGGCAGCACCGCGC